>JANPEK010000112.1:0-35631 GCA_031422915.1 Phyllobacteriaceae bacterium
ACACGCAATGTTGGACCCAGCCGCTGTCGCTGCCGCGTCTAATGCAACTGCGCCAGTGCCGAGATTCGGCGTCGCCGTGCCGCCGGTGCCAAGCCCGGTGCAGCTGATTGATGCCAGGACATATCCCGCAGGGATGCTTTCGGTAATCGTCGTCGCCGTCGCTGCGGCTGCCAGTGTGCGTGTTGCGCCCGCAACGCTGGTGCCTGATGTCACAGTTGTGATCGTCTGCGCAGCGCCGAAGCCGTTGGTGCCGTTGAACGTGAATGGCCCAACATCGCCGTTGGAGACTTTGGTCAAGGTGACAGTCGGTAACCTCGTATTGGTAAAGGTGCACGCAATGTTGGAGCCCGGCGCTGTGGCTGCCGCATCAAACGCAACGGCTCCGGTGCCAAGGTTCGGCGTTGCTGTGCCGCCGGTGCCAAGGCCGGTGCACGATATGGAGGCTAGGGCATAGCCAGCCGGAATGCCTTCGGTAATTGTCGTCGCGGTTGAGGCGGCAGTCAATGTCTGCGCCGCGCCCGTCACGCCGGTGCCGGAGGTCACTGTGGTTATCGTCTGGCTTGCCCAGCCGTTGGTGCCGGTGAATGTGAAACCGCCAACACCGCCGTTTGATATCTTGGTCAGCGTGACTGTCGGAAGCTTGGTGTTGTTAATGGCACAGGTCAGTTCCGCGCCGCGCACGATGTTTGCTGCTGGAACGGTTACGACCAAGCCGGAAACAGTGGCGGCGAAGGAAGCGGGATTGCCGGAGTTCGCGGAGTTTGCATCGGTGCAGGTCGATGTCGCGGGAGAGATTGCCCATCCGGCAGGACCGGTTTCGGTGATCGTAGTTGCTGTGCTAGTGGCATTCAGCCGGATTGTCGTGCCTGTGACTGCGGGGCCTGACGTGGCCACGGTCGTCGCTGTGGTGCCCGCACCGGAATTCGACACATTGAAATTGAAAGTCGTGGAGCCTGTTCCGCCAGTTGACGACTTTTGTATCGCCACCCTTGGCGCTCGCTGGAATGTAAGGTCGTCGATAAAAATTACTTGGGTTGAGGGATTTGCTGTTCCTGAGGCATCAGCAGCGTAGTGGCGGATCGTAATTGAGGTCACTGGGCCGGCGTAGGTGACCTGAATGTTTCCGTTTGCCTGGTTCGCGTTTCCATTCTGCGCATTCTGATTTGATATCGCCGTCGCACGGCCTGTTCCGGCGTTGTAACTCACCCAGGCTGCATTGGTAACAACGCCGGCTGGAAAGCCGTTATCGGAATTGAAATCAACGATATCGTTCCATTGACCGCTGTATGTCGGCCCGCCGTCGATGTCGAGGACAGTGAAAGCCAAATTGTACACCGGCTCGGTAAAGGTGATCGTTGTAGTCTGGAAGGCGGACAGATTGTCAATGGTGGCGTCCATGCTCAATTGGATAATGCCGACGGACGAACCGTTGGACGAACCGGCGGGCGTGATTTGAGCTGAGTTCGACGAGAAAGACCCGCTTGCCGCTGCGGATGTTGTTATAACGACGCCATTGACCGTGGTGTTGCTGCTGCCAGCCAGAATGTTGACGTTGGCGCCCGGATAATTCCAGTTGACCGTCTCGGCAAATGCTGTGGTCAATCCTAACAGTGTGACAAAAAAGACAATCAACGAACGCAATATGACGGAATAGACCAGTCGTTGCGTCACAATCCCCATGGGGATTTCACGCTCGGCGTCGCGTCCAGACTGTTCCCCGCTTCGGACCAATACAATCCCCATGATATGCGGTCGCATGGAAGTATTGCCATCCCGCTGCCCGCGACGCATTGAACTCATAAACCTACTGATTACGGCTTGGCGCTGCACCGCGCCGTTGGACTGCAAACCCCCGCAACCCCGCCCACCGCGCTGCGAATCACTTCTTCGCTCGCATGGTCTGGACTCACGAATCACGGGATTCAACGCGATGCAACTGCACGTCTCACAAAAACCCCGAAAGAATCAAAACAGCGCGGTGCTGTGCTCAATATGATTCAGTTTGGCACACCTTAGCTGCGCTTTGCGTATCAGCGTTGGAAATTTGATTGCCTGACAGGCGAATGCTACTGGAGACGCGTTGGTCTAGGAGATCGCCAAATTGAAGAACTTTACTGAGCTTGATGAAACCATAGCAGTCTCGCCGCAGATAGATGCGGGCGATATCACTGAGATCATGGCGGTCGGCTTCAAGAGCATTGTCTGCAACCGGCCTGACGGCGAAAGCGCTGACCAGACGCCGTATGCGTTGATTGAGGCCGCTGCGATATCCGCCGGTATCCCGATCCGCAACATTCCTGTTGTGTCCGGCGCGATCACCATCGACAATGTTCGTGACATGAAGGCGGCCATGGCAGAATTGCCAAAGCCCGTTTTCGCGTACTGCCGGTCCGGCGCACGCTGCACCAACTTGTATGCGTTGGTGCAGGACTTGGGTGAATAATCAGCCTGCCAGATACTGCCCGCCCACATCATAAAGCAGCTTTATGTTCAGCGAGATGATCACAACGGCAATGACCGCTGCAATGATTGTCAGCCATAGCGGCGCGGCCAGGATGCCCATGTGTTTGCGCGATGCTGTCAAGTGTACGAGCGGCACAATCGCGAAGGGCAATTGCAGCGACAACACCACTTGGCTCAAGATTAAAAGCTTGGCCGTATAACCTTCGCCATAAATGAGCGTAACGACTATGGCCGGAAGGATGGCGATGACGCGCGTGAACAAGCGCCGCGCCCATGCGGTGAGGCGGATTTTGATGAAGCCTTCCATGACGATTTGGCCCGCCATCGTCGCTGTGACTGTCGAGTTCAGCCCACAGGCAAGCAGGGCGATGCCGAACAGGCTTGGCGCGATAGACGCTCCAAGCAAAGGTTCGAGCAATTCATGCGCCCTGCCGAGCTCGGCGACGTCTGTCATGCCGTTCTTGTGAAATGTCGCTGCTGCCAGGATCAGGATCGCCGCGTTGATTGTTAGCGCGAACATCAGCGCCAGTGTCGAATCAATGGTCGCATATTTGATCGCTTCGCGCTTTTCCGGCAGGCTCTCGCCATAAGCGCGGGTTTGGACAATGCCGGAATGGAGATAGAGATTATGCGGCATGACAGTCGCGCCAATGATCCCGAGCGCCAGATAGAGCATGTTCGGATTGGTGACGATGTCCGTTGTCGGTGCAAAACCACGGATCACTTCGCCCCAATTCGGGTCTGCGAGTGCGATCTGGATTGCAAATGAGACAAAGATCACGCCGGTCATAGCGATGATAAAGGCTTCAATCTTGCGAAAACCTTTGGTTTGCAGCCAAAGGATCAGGAAAACATCAAGGGCCGTAATTAAAACGCCGAGTTCCAGCGGAATTCCGAACAGCAAGTTCAGCCCGATCGCGGTGCCGATTACTTCGGCAAGATCTGTCGCGATGATCGCCAGTTCTGCCAGCACCCAAAGCGGATACGCCATCCAGCTCGGATAGGCATCGCGGCACGCTTGCGCCAAATCACGTCCCGAGCCGATGGCCAACCGCGAGGCAAGCGCTTGGAGAATGATTGCCATGATGTTTGACATCAACGCCACCGCAAGCAGCGTATAACCAAACTGCGCGCCGCCCGCGAGCGAAGTCGCCCAGTTGCCCGGGTCCATGTAGCCGACAGCCACGAGATAGCCCGGCCCCATGAAGGTCAGCATCTTCCGGAACGGCGATGCCCCAGGATTGACTGCAATTGAACGGAATGATTCCGCCAGCGAAGGCTCACTGCGCCTGCGCAGCCAGCCTCCAATAGTTCCGGAAGTCTCATCAGGTGTATCTGTGACGCGGGTATCCAATTGCAATGATCCTAGTTGCGAATGATTTGCAACATAGCCAGTTGCGAATGATTTGCAAGTGGGTGATTTGATTGGTGTCTCGAATTGCGGAGACAGTGCGCTCAATTGCGCAACAGCGATGGCAATAATTTGACGGTGGCGGGATCAATTGAGCGCACAGTCACCACAATTCTGGGTCCGTGGCTCCCTCTGCTGACTGCGGCATTCTCTGTTTCGCTGTGATAGAAACACGCAATCAAAGTGCGCCGCAGATAGAACTGCGGTGACTGTGCGGCCAATTGCTCGCGCTAACATTGCAGGTAAGCCTCGCAGCTCCTGCAATTGGGCGCACTGTCTCCTCAATTCGGGGCAGAAATCAAACGGTGCCGCAAGCCTGAAGGGTCTGCACGCGCGCCATTGGCTTTGACAAACCAGAAACCCGGCATCGTGCAGGACATGCTCAACGCTCGATAGCGGTTAAAGATCCTTGACCAACCTCAGCGCATCATAGATCGCCGCATGCGTATTCCGTGCTTCGACCGCATCGCCAATTCGGAAGAGCTGGAACGAGCCTTCCAGATTGGTCCGCACCGCCTGAGCCCTGCCCGCGATGAAGGCTTCGTAGTCGACTTCGCCCCGGTTTGACGACAGCGGTTTGAGGTCGAAATACAATTCATCCAGCGGCAGTGTGCCGTGGTTGACCACCACCTGATCCACCAGCCGTTGCTGACGGACGCCGCCGTACTGCGAACCGACAGTGCATTTGAGCAAATTGCCTTCGCGTTGCACGGCTTCAAGCTCATAAGTGACGGTGAACACCGTATCGAGCTTCTGCAGCGAGCGCATGTAGGGCACGAGGTTCATCGCCATGACTTCCGGGGCGAAGGTCCGATCCGGTGTCATTATCTCGACATGCGCGCCGCTTTTGGCGATCACGTCCGCAGCCTGCAAGGCGGCGTGGTCACCCGCATCGTCGTAAATCAATATATTGTTTCCCGGCTTCACGTCGCCAGAAATAATGTCCCATGTTGAGACCACAAGATCATTGCCAGCTTTCAAGATTTCCGTGTGCGGAAAGCCGCCGGTGGCGATGATGACCACGTCTGGCTTTTCGGCGAGCACGGTATTGGTTTCCGCCCATGAATTGAACCGGAACTCGACACCTTTGGCAGTACACTGGGCAAACCGCCAGTCGATGATGCCGATCATTTCCGAGCGGCGCTTGGCCTGCGCGGTGAGGCGGATTTGCCCGCCGGGCTTGGCTGCCGCTTCGAACACGATTACCTTGTGGCCGCGCTCGGCTGCCACCCGCGCTGCCTCCATACCGGCCGGACCTGCACCGACGATCACGACTTTCCGCTTGTCATTAGCCGGCATAATATCATGCGGCATGCCCTCGGATTCGCGTCCCGTTGCCGGGTTGTGGATGCAATAGGCTGCGCCGCCCTGATAGATGCGGTCGAGGCAATAGTTGGCTCCCACGCAAGGGCGGATGTCATGCTCCCTGCCCTCGACGAGTTTGCGCACCAGATGCGGGTCGGTCATGTGCGCGCGGGTCATGCCGACCATGTCAATCTTGCCCGAGGCAATGGCGTGCCGGGCTGTCGCCACATCAGGGATGCGGGCGGCATGGAATGTCGGGAAGTCGTTAGCACGGCGGATTTCACCGGCCAGATCGAGATGCGGCGCGGAAGCCATACCCTGGATCGGGATCAGGTCGGTCAGGCCCGGGTCAGTGTCGATATGGCCCTTCACCACATTGAGGAAGTCGATCTTGCCGCTTTCCTTCAACAGGCGCGCGATCTGCATCCCGTCTTCCGTGTTGGTGCCGCCTTCCAAATCCTCATCAGCCGTGAAGCGCGCGCCGATGATGAAGTTCGGACCGACACGCTCGCGCACGCCATCCATCATCTCGAAGAAAAACCGCATCCG
Source organism: Phyllobacteriaceae bacterium (assembly GCA_031422915.1). Lineage (GTDB taxonomy): Bacteria > Pseudomonadota > Alphaproteobacteria > Rhizobiales > Rhizobiaceae > JANMEX01. The sequence continues at coordinate 5,729 of JANPEK010000112.1, forward strand.
GTTTTCAAGACTGCCGCCATACGGCGCGGGCAGGACATTGGTCAGCGGCGACCAGAACTGGTCGAGGAGATGACCATAGCATTCGAACTCGATGCCATCGACGCCGGCCGCTTTCATCCGTTCCGCTGCGTCAGCGAAGTCGCGCTTGATCCGGTCCATGTCCCAGTCTTCGATCAGTTTCGGAAACGCGCGGTGCGCCGCCTCGCGCTTGTGCGAGGGCGAAACTGTCGGCAGCCAGTCTCCCTTGTCCCATCGCGTACGACGGCCAAGATGGGTCAGCTGGATCATCACCGCTGCACCATGGTCGTGACATTCATCGACCAGCAGCTTCATCCATTTGACAACCTCTTCCTTATAGACAAGCACGTTGTTGAACACCGGCGGAGAGTCTTTTGAAACCGCCGCAGAGCCCGCTGTCATCGTCAATGCAATGCCGGCTTTCGCCCGTTCTACATGATACATTCGGTAGCGATCTTTCGGCATTCCGTCTTCAGGATAAGCCGGCTCATGACTGGTTGTCATGATGCGGTTGCGCAAGGTCAGATGCTTGAGCTGGAACGGCTGTAGGAGCGGGTCGTTCGACATGGATCAATCCTGTGGCGGAACCAGCACGATCTTGCCGACGTGCTTCTTCAGTTGAAATTCTGTCTGGGCGGCAACGATGTCTTTGAGCGGATACGTCTTTGCGACCAGCGGGCGGATTTCGCCGCGCTCAATGTAGCCGACCAGATTGCCAAACACATCCGGATGCTGGGCAGTGCAGCCCAGAAACGTCAAGTCCTTGAGGTAAAGCCTGCGCAAATCCAATTCCACCATCGGACCGGCAATTGCGCCTGAAACGACGTAGCGCCCGCCGCGTTTCAGAACTTCAAGCATGTGCGGCCACGTTGGACCACCGACGATATCGATGACCACATCGATTGTTTCGGAACCGATTTCATTCGGCAAATCAGCATTGCGGTCGACCGTTCGAGATGCGCCAAGCGCCAACAGTTCCTTTGACTTCGATGCTCCCGTTTGAGCAACCACAGTTGCGCCGCGCCGCCTCGCCAATTGTACCGCTGCCGAACCGACCCCGCCCGAGGCGCCGGTGATGAAGACAACGTCACCTGATTTCACACCTACCCGGTGCAGCATGTTTTCCGCCGTCGAATAGGCGCAGGGAAAAGACGCGAGTTCAGCATCTGACAGTGCGGAGTTGATTTTGTAGGCTTGGCTCGCACGCATGGCGACAAATTGCGCAAAGCCGCCGCTGCATTCGGAGCCGACGGTAAATGTGTCGAACGGTCCTCCGCCAGTCGCTGGCTGCATGGTCGGCACGATGACGCGTTCACTGATCCGATTTGACGCTACGCCGTATCCAACGCCTACAATACGCCCACAAATGTCCGCGCCTTGAATGAGTGGAAAGTTCAGCGGCAGTCCGCTCCACGAAGCGTCGTTCGCTTCGCTTGCGCCGCCATCCGAAGTCGCACCGCTCACCGATTTCGAGTACCATCCGGTACGGGTGTTGATGTCGGTGTTGTTGACGCCTGCTGCGCCGACGCGGATGAGAACTTCGCCCGGCTTAGGGTCTGGGCGCAGAACGTCCTGCCGGTATTCCAGCACTTCGTAGCCGCCATGTCCGGTTGTCAGCACGGCAGTCATCAATACAGGCAGGTTGCTTTCAAATGTCACGACAAGCCCTCAATACCAGGCATCTTCCATGGACGACTTTCGCCGCGCCATGAAGTCTTGCAGTTCCTCATCCATCGCCTCGTCGAGCGGTGGGGCGACATAGTCATCCAGCAATCTTTTCCACCGCCTGTTGGCTCGGAAGGCCGCGTCATGGCTGCCAGCGGCTTCCCATTTTTCGTAAGGCTCATTGTCGGCGACGTTAGTATCCCAGAATGCCGTCTCATAGTTTTGCAGCGTGTGCTGGCTGCCGAAGAAATGGCTGCCGGGGCCGACTTCTTCAAACGCGGACATGGCAAGTGTATTGTCATCGACGACCACGCCCGCAAGGTAGGAATGCAGCGCGCCGCAGAAATCGGCGTCCATGATGAATTTCTCGTAGGACATTGAAAGCAAGCCGTCGAGAAAACCGGCGGAGTGCAAGATGAAATTCGCACCACAATGCACCGCCGAGAGCATCGACATGGTGCCCTCGTTCATCGCATGCGCATCCGGCAGTTTGGACGTGGTGAAATTGCCGGCGCAGCGCAGCGGCAGGCCAAGGCGTCTCGCCAATTGCCCGATCACCATCGAGCCGATTGCCGGTTCCGGCGTGCCGAATGTCGGCGAGCCGGAGCGCAGCGACATCGATGACAGGAAATTGCCGTAGATAACTGGCGCGCCGGGCCGCTCGAGTTGTGTCAGTGCGCAACCGGCCATGGTCTCGGCATGCGCTTGCGCAATTGCGCCCGCATTGGTTACTGGCCCCATCGCGCCCCCCAAGATGAATGGCACAATCACCGCCGCTTGATTGGACCGCGCATAGGCGCGCATGGCCGTCGTCATCGTTGCATCCCAGACCAGCGGTGAATTGACGTTGACATTGCCGAGGATGACGCAGTTCTTGTCGGTGAATTCCTTGCCGAACACGATCCGCGCCATCTCGATGGAGTCTTCGGCACGGCTTTCCGCCGTCACCGACCCCATGAACGCGCGGTCGGAATATTTGATGTGGCTATACACCATGTCGAGATGGCGCTTGTTTACCGGCACGTCGGTCGGCTCGCAGATCGTGCCGCCGGAATGATGCAAAGCAGGTGACGCCTGCGCCAGCTTGATGAAGTTGCGGAAATCCTCAATCGTGCCATAACGGCGGCCCTTGTCGAGGTCCATCACGAAGGGCGATCCGTAAGCGGGCGCGAACACAACACTCTTGCCGCCGATCTCGACAGTCTTGGCCGGATTGCGCGCATGCTGTGTAAACTGGCGTGGCGCGGTCTTCAAAACTTCCTGTAGCAGGCCCGGTTCGAACTTCACCAGATTGCCGGCGACCTTCGCGCCTGCACGCTTCCAGTGATCCAGCACCACCGGATCGTCGCGGAACTCGATGCCGATCTCGGCGAGAATGCGATCCGCTGTCTTTTCGATCCTCTGCAGATTGTCCTCTGAGAGAATGTCATAGGTGGGAATGTTGCGCATGATGTAGGGCGGATAGATGCCTACCGGCCCGCCCGCCCGCTTGTCGCGCCGCGATTGCCTGCCGCCGCTGCGTTCGCGGTGCGGTTCGGCAGGTGGTGCGAGTGCTTCGGCGGTTTCCATGGTCGCTCATCCCTTATCGCCGCAGCGCAAACCCCTCTCCGCCTCTCTGCGCTCGGCACCTCTCCCCAAAGGGGCGAGATAAAAAAGGCGGAGCGTTTAACCTCGCCCCTTTGGGGAGAGGTGTCGGCGAAGCCGACGGAGAGGGGACAGTGCCTGTGCTGAAATTTGTCCTCATTGATAAGTTAGTCACAAAAATTACCGCCGTAACGCTGGAAAAATTCAACCGTTTGCATAAGATGCGCTTATGCAAAACCTGCGCCGCCTTCTCCCCTCTGCCGGCAATCTGGTCATTTTTGAATGCGCCGGGCGGCTGAAAAGTTTCACCGCCGCCGCAATCGAACTTGGCATGACACAGGCCGCCGTCTCCTATGCCATCCGCAATCTAGAGACTCAAATCGGCGCTCAGCTGTTTTTCCGCGCGCATCGTCGCGTTGGCCTTACAGAGGCTGGAGAGCGATTTCACGCTGATGTAAGCCTCGGCCTGTCGCATATCCGCAAGTCAGCCGAAGCCATTGCAGCGGTCAAATCCGACGGCCACGTCACTCTTTCAGTCTCCAATGCGCTGGCCGCGATGTGGATGGTGCCGCGTCTCGCTGAGGCGCGCGAGGCCTTGCCCGACATTGAGCTTCGCCTCCAGACATCAGACCGCGATCTTGACATTGTGGCTGAAAACATCCCGCTCGGCATCCGCGGTGGCAATCCTGCCAACTGGCCCGCCTACGAGTCACGCCTGTTCGCGCCAGAGGAAATCATCGCCGTCGCCTCGCCCGCCTACATCGCACGGCATGGCCTGCCAGCAGAAGTGCGCGCGCTTGCCAACCACAGCCTCATCCACCTCGAAGAGCCTTGGCGCGCCGCCCCGACATGGGCAGAATGGTTTGCCGGCGCAGGCGTCACGTTGCCGCCAACGAACCGTGGCCTCCTCATCAACGATTATGTCTCCGTCATTCAGGCCGCACTTAACGGCCAAGGCATCGCGCTCGGCTGGCGACACTTGATCGATGCGATGCTGGATGAGGGCCGGCTGGTGCAGATCACCGAATACACAATGCGCACCGGCTCGGCATTTCACGTCGTCTGGGCGAAGGACCGGGCGTTGTCGGAAAATGCCGTAAAGGTCAGGGATTGGCTGGTGGGGTGAGGGCCGATTTGAGGGACGCCAGAAACTCCTAGACAGGCCGGCATACAACGATGCGGTGAACCATCTTTTATGGAAAATGTTCTTCAGTTATCGTGACTGCGGGCGCTTGGAGTCTAAGAAATGTCCCTAACCACCGAAGAAAAATCCCTCGAAGGCCTTTCCGGCTGGCTTGTCCTTGTCGGGCTTGGCATTGTCATCACGCCGTTCAAGACCCTCTACACGCTCTTGCCGCTCTACTCTGCAATGTTCCGGGATGGCACGTGGGAAATACTGACCACTCCCGGCACTCCCGCCTACAGTCCGCTGTGGAGCCCATATATCATCGGCGAAATGTTCTTTAATGCCGTGCTCATCACCGCAACAATCTATGCCATCTATCTGTTCTTCAACAAGCGGCGTGAGTTTCCAAGAGTTTATATCTGGATCACCGCCGTCGGTTTCATCTTCATCATCGTCGATGCGTTGCTGATCAAGCTCGTCGCGCCGCAACTGCCGGTTTTTGATCCTGATACCTTAAAGGAATTGGCTCGGGGAGCGATCGGCGTGTGCGTCTGGATCCCTTATATGATCGTATCCAAGCGGGTGAAAGCGACGTTTGTGAACTGAATGCCGGGAATTTTACAATAGCCGGAAGTCGGGATCAAAGCCCCAATCGCTTTACCCCTCTTCAATCATTGCTCCTTACCCTTGCGCGTTAGCACAGGAGCCTTGGCGGCAATGTTTGATACTCTTCTTTCCTATATTCTTTACCCGCTCAGCTTCCTGACGCTGCCGTCTTCGCAATATTTCATGCCAACTTATTTCGCTGCTGCAGCGTTCGGGCTGGTCGTGCTGATGCTGGTCAAGCGACGGATATTCGGCCTGACGCAAATCAAGCGCATTCTCTGGCCTGCACGGCTGGTGCAGCATGCTTCGACAAGGCTCGACATCAAACTGTTCTTCATCGGTGCCTATTATCTCTTGCTGCAAGTGCTGTTCGTCGGCGGGCTGACAGTTCTCAGTGTCGAAGGCGCGGTGGCGGCGTTGGACCGGATCGCCGGTTTCCGACCCTCGCCAACAGGCCCAAGCTGGCTGATCACCGGCACGACCATGCTTCTGGTCTTCCTTGCGGTCGAATTCGGCTACTGGTTTTCGCACATGCTGATGCATCGTATCCCGGCGCTGTGGGAGTTCCACAAGGTGCATCATTCGGCGGAGGTTTTGACCCCCGTCACCGAGTGGCGGCAGCATCCGGTGGAGCTGGCCATGTTTCCGGTGCTGATCGGCATTGTCTCCAGCCTTGTGCAAGGTCCGATGATCTGGGCCTTCGGCGCGTCGGCGCAGGTGGTGGATCCGGTCAAGGCCAACCTGATTTCGATGGCCTTCTGGTACACAACGGTTCACCTTCGCCACACCGAACTGCCGATTTACGTCGGCAATTTTGTCGCCAAGCTGATCCAGACCCCAGCGCACCACCAGGTGCATCACTCCATTGACCCCAAGCATTTCGACAAGAACATGGGCTATTGTCTGTCCATTTTCGACTGGCTGTTCGGCACGCTCTACATTCCCTCACGCGACGAGAAGCTGACTTATGGGCTCGGCCACGAGGATACTGCTCTAGAAACCGCCGTCGGCAGCATTGTCGCGCCGTTCGGGCGGGCGTTTGCACTGGCATCCGAGTCGGTCAGAAGCAGACTCCGTGCCAAGCCCAAGTCGCCAGAGACCGTCAGTCAGAAAGGCTGATCGTCAATGCCCACCCGCGCGAATATCGACACGATCGGCATAAAACGCCACGTGTCCGTCAATCTCCGCCACCTGGTCAAACGGGTTGTCATAGCCCCAGACGGCATTTTTCGACGTTCCGTCTTTGGTTGAGAGCGACCAATAGCGGGCAATGCCCTTGAACGGGCATTTGGTGGTCACGTCGTTTTCGATGAAGTATGCCATTTTACAGTCGCTGCGGGGGATATAAAGAGTCGCCGGATAGGATGCCTCTTTCAAAGTCAAGGCCTTGACAGTGTCGGCCACCACCGTGCCCTTGAACGACACTACGACAGGTCCTTCAAACGGCGAAACCGTGATCTTGTGCTTCGGATTGGCGGCGTAGGCTGTGGATTGCACCATGGCTTGTCTCCCTTGCGTTGCAAAACCTGGTGTCCGCGTTGCTTTAAACAAGGGACTGCGGCGCGATTGTCTCCCATTTCAAACACAAACTGCTCTAGTATCGTTTCATGCCGATTCACCAACTGTCAGAAATCATCGTCAACCAGATTGCCGCCGGCGAGGTCATTGAGCGACCGGCCAGCGTCGTCAAGGAGCTTGTCGAAAACGCGCTGGATGCGGGCGCGCGCAAGATCATGATTGTCACGGCGGGTGGCGGGCTGTCACTGATCCGCGTCATTGACGATGGTGCGGGTATTCCGCCCGAAGAACTGCCGCTCGCCGTTTCGCGGCATTGTACGTCCAAGCTGTCCGATGATCTACTTGACATCCGCACCCTCGGCTTCCGCGGCGAGGCGCTGCCCTCCATCGGCTCCGTGTCGCGGCTCGCCATGAAATCACGCACGGCGGATGCCGACATCGGTACGGAAGTCACCGTCGATGGCGGCAAGTTATCCGGTCCGCGCCCTGCCGCGATGTTCAAAGGAACGCAGGTCGAGGTGCGTGACCTGTTCTTCAACACTCCTGCGCGACTCAAATTCATGAAAGGCGAGCGGGCGGAAGCGTCGGCGATCACGGACGTTGTCCGGCGCATCGCTATTGCTTTCCCGCACGTGCGGTTTGAACTGTCGGGCCCAGACCGGCAGGCGCTGACGCTGGTTGCGGGCGAGGATGATTTCGTGCCGTCGCTGCGCCGTATCGGCGATGTCATCGGCGCGGAATTCACCGACAATTCGATCAAGATCAACGCCGTGCGCGAGGGCGTGTTTCTCACCGGGCTTGCCGGTCTGCCATCCTACAATCGCGCCTCAGCCACGCACCAGTTCGCCTACGTCAACGGCCGTCCGGTCAAGGACAAGCAGATCAACGGCGCCATCCGCGCCGCTTACATGGACGCCATGGCGCGTGACCGGCATGCGGTCGTGGCATTGTTTCTCGAGCTTGAACCCGGCCTAGTCGATGTCAACGTCCATCCCGCCAAGGCCGATGTGCGCTTCCGCGATCCGGGCCTGGTGCGCGGATTGATCGTCGGGGCGATCCGCGAGGCGCTCTCGGGAGCAGGCATCCGCACATCGACCACAGGTGTGTCAGGCGTGATGGATGCGTTTCGTCCGTCCGGTTTTTCCAGCAGCCCCGTATGGCAGCCGCAACGTCCTGCCGCGCCATGGTCGCCCGGCCAGTCGCCGTTCCGGCCTGATGGTTTTGCCGAAACCCGCCAAGCGACGTTTGAGCACGCCAGTTCGCCGTCCGCATCGTTCGCAACTGCCAGCGATAGCAACCATTACCAATCCCATCCGCTTGGCGCGGCGCGGGCACAAATCGGCGCAAATTACATCGTTGCCGAGAGCGGCGACTCGATGATCCTGGTGGATCAACATGCCGCGCATGAGCGTCTGGTGTACGAGGCGCTGAAAGGCGCTTTGGCAGAGCGCATCCTGCCATCGCAATTGTTGCTCATTCCCGAGATCGTCGATCTGCCGCCGGATGATGCCGACCGGCTTGCCATGCGTTCCGCCGAGTTTGAGCGGTTCGGCTTAATGCTCGAGCGGTTCGGCCCGGGTGCAGTTGCGGTGCGCTCCACGCCGTCGATGCTTGGCAAGGTCGATGTCCCGGCCCTGATTGCCGACCTCGCTGACGAACTCGCCGATCAGGATGCTGCCGATGGTCTTTCGCTCAAAATCGACGCCATCGCTTCGCGCATGGCCTGCCATGGCTCGGTGCGCGCAGGGCGAATTCTCAAACCGGACGAGATGAACGCATTGCTCCGCCAGATGGAATCCACCCCCGGTTCCGGCACCTGCAACCACGGTCGTCCAACGTTCATTGAGCTCAAAAAGACCGACCTTGAGCGGCTGTTCGGGCGACGGTAGCCAAAGGTAAACAAAAGCTTAACATTTCCAGCCACCCCGCTATGATGCGCGCATCTTTTGTATCCGAAAGGCGTTTGTCATGAAGCGTATGCTTGCAAAATCCCTCGTCGCAGCCAGTCTCACACTGTTGCCCGGCCTTGCTGCGGCGGAGATGGTTGACGTTGGCTCGTCCGGAAGAGATCAGGTGCGCATCATGCGCGGCGCGCCGGACCGGTGCGGCGTCAGCGGCCCTGTGATCATCCGTCTCCATGATGGCAGCAGCCAGAGGCAGGTGCGCTGCGCCACAAATACAATCGACAACCGCATTGAACAAAATGGCGGGATCAACATCAACAATCTGGTGGTGGTTTTTCTTGTCGACGGCCACAAGCGCCACTACAAACGCCAGCGTTAGAGCATTATGACTTTAGATGGAACCACATGCAGCGGAGGGATTTTGTGGCAAGACCAAGGAAAGAGCCGCAGGACGCATTATAATGCGTTCAAGGGGCTTTCCGCCGGTATTGACGCAAAAGCACCCGCTGAATGTGATTCCAGCTGAAGTCCTAATGCTCTAAGTCACACAGGGACGGCAATTCGGCATGAACAGGTTTGAGCGGGGCGGATCAGGCGAGGCACGGGTGCGCTATCTCGATCATGATTTTCAGGTCCTATCGCCCGGCAATCATGTCATCTGCGCCTACTCCGGCCAAATTATCATGCTTGATGAACTCAGATACTGGAGCGTGGCGCGCCAGGAAGCCTATCATGACGCCTCAGCGTCGCTCGCCCGCGAGATGGAAGCGAATCCATCGCTGCGCTCGCGGATTTGATTGTCTTCAGCCGAGATTGCGCCGCCTGAAGTTTTCCAGCGTCGTCTCGATAATCCGTTGCGGCGCGTCCGGCTGGTCAAATGCCATCTCAACTTTGAACACCAACAGAGTTTCCAGAATTTTGCGGGCGATCTCACTGCCATGCAACAAGCGCATCGCGTCCTTCTCGGTGGTACACAGCACCAGATCGCCAGCCAGTGCAGTCTTGTGGAGCTCCGCCAATTCATCGTCGGCGAAGAAATGATGGTCCGGCCAGTTGCGTGCCAGTGAAATGACAGCACCGGCCCTGGTCAGGCTGTCATAAAATTTGTCCGGATCGGCTATCCCAGCAAATGCCAGCATGCGTTTGCCCGATAGCTGCATTTTCTTGGCTGGGTGGGTCGCAGCGACATAGATCGCCTTGCCGGCCTTGGCGGCCTGACGGACAATCCCGTCCGCCGCATCGCCGTCGCCGACGCGCAGCACGGCGTGCGCGTGGCGCAGCTGCGGCAACACCGGCGCGCGCAACGGGCCACCCGGTATGACATGGCCGTTGCCAATGCCACGGCGGGCATCCACCACTACCAGATTGAAATCGCTTCTCAGCCGCATGCTTTGAAAGCCGTCATCAAGGATGATGAAATTAACGCCCTGCTCTTGCAGCAATTTCGCACCCGCCAAGCGGTTGGGCGCGACCGCAACTGGCGCATGCTGGGCAATCAGCAGCGGCTCGTCGCCAACATGCCTTGCCAGATCATGGTCCGCATCAACAATCTGCGCGCCGGTGCCAAGACCGCCATAGCCGCGTGAGACAACGCCGGGTTTCAGCTTCATTTTTTTCGCAGCAACGGCAATCGCCACTGCCGTCGGCGTCTTGCCGCCACCGCCAACTGTCAGATTGCCGACGCAAAGCACGGGCAAATCAATCATGTCGGGGTTCGCGTTGTCCATCCGCTTTCGGGCGACGGAACCGTAAATTGATGACAGCGGCGACAAAAGCATGGCGCGCCAGTCCGGCTTTTCCCACCAAAAGGGCGGCGCTTCGGAGGCCATCAGCGCTTGTCCGTCAGCCGGTCAAGACGCGCCTTGACCACCAGAGGCTGGATGTAGGGCTCCAGCGTTGCCATTGTCTTGATAAGTGATCCTTGCATGTCATTGATCGCGGCGAGCCCGGCATCGACCATCTTCATGCGCACGTCATCGTTGCCCAGAAGATAGCTGACGCCTGCTGCCAGCATGTCCTTGTCCTTTACCAGCCTTGCGTTGCCATCAGCAATCAGCCGCTTGTAGCTGTCGCGGAAATTCTGGACATTCTGGCCCGACAGAACCGCCGTCCCGAGCGCCGCCGGCTCAAGCGGGTTTTGCCCGCCGGTGGCGGTCAGCGAACGTCCGACAAAGGCAACTTCAGTCAGTCGAAGGAACAGTCCCATTTCGCCAATCGTATCGCCGATATAGACCTGTGTGTCAGCCTTGATCCCCTCACCCGCACTGCGCCGCGCGACGCGCAATCCCTTGGCCTCCAGCATCTGCACGATGGACGCTGCCCGGTCCGGATGACGCGGCACAAGTATGGTCAGAAGGGCAGGATGTCGAACCTCGACCATTTTATGCACTTCGCCGACGATATCCTCCTCGCCATCGTGGGTGGAAATCGCTGCCCAGGCCGGACGCAAACCGACCATTTGCAACAAGCGCGCGACCTCAGCCGGATCGGCGGGCGGCGGCGTGGTGTCAACCTTCAGGTTGCCCGAAACGGTAACCGGCCTTGCGCCAAGTTCCACAAACCGCGCGCCGTCCACCTCCGACTGTGCGACGACGTGCGACAGATTCTCAAACAGCGCTTCGGCCAGATAGGCCCGCCGTTTCCACGCGGCAAACGAGCGGTCGGACAATCTGCCATTGACCAATATCTGCGGCACCCGGCGCGCGCCAAGTTCAAGGATTGTCATTGGCCAGATTTCAGATTCAGCAATTAGCGCCAGATCGGGCTTCCAATAGGACAGAAAATTGCTCACCGCCGGTTTCATGTCGAGCGGCACATATTGATGAATAATCTGGTCGCCCAGACGCTCGGCTGCCAGCTTGGCTGACGTCACGGTTCCCGTGGTGAGGACCACCTTGACGCCTTTGGCAGCGATGCGGGAAATAAGCGGGATCACCGCAGATGTTTCGCCGACACTTGCCGCGTGCACCCAGACCAACGGGCCGTCGGGCCTCGGAATTTGCGACTTGCCATAGCGTTCGCGGCGGCGGCCGTGCTCTTCCTTGCCTTTGGTTGCCCGCAGCGCCAGATACGGCCCGACAACCGGGTAAATTGCCGCGCCCATCCAGCGGTAGCCTGTCAGGATCGCGCGCGCCCACCGCTCGCTCATGGCCGCCGATCCGCCAGACGGTATGCGGCGTCCGTGGCGGCGTTCATGCGCCGCGTCAGTTCCTCCCGGCATGCCTCCATTTGTGCGTCACTTGAGTCTTTGGCGACATAAAGCGGTTCGCCCGAAATCACCGCCGCCTTGCCAAATGGCAGACTGATGACTGTCTGGTCCCAGCTTTTCTTCAAGATGAGGCGGCGGCTCGTTGCATAGGCGACGGCGACAATCGGCCTGCCGGAAAGCCTTGCCAGCAGGATGACACCCATGCCCGCCTGGCGCGCCGTGCTCTTAGAGATATCGGCGATCATGGCTGTGGACTTGCCCTGATCCAGTTCCCGTTTCAGTGCAATGAGCGCCCGCGCGCCGCCCTTGCCACTGTCCCTGCCCTCGTTGCGCCCGCCAGAGCCACGCACCGTCTCATGCCCGAATTTCTCGACAATCCTTGCGTTGACCTCCGCGTCAGCGCTGCGCGACAGCAGTGCAGTCACTGCATAACCCTTGGGCACAACAACCGGGCTCATCAAATGCTGTCCGTGCCACATGGCGGCAATCAGCGGTGAATTCTTCCCGTACACCTCGAAAAAGTCATGCGAGCCCTCGACCAGCGGATTGGTCTTGCTAACGAGTTTCATGTACCAATAGATAAGGTTGACGATGCCGTTGATGAACCAAGGTTGCGATTTGATCCAAGTCCGCAGCCAAATCCAGCCTTTGCGGGTCAATCCATGCTTGCGGCCCGGAGTGTCGGCATAATCGCTGATGTTTTGCTCTCCGGCCAATGCCGCTTACCCTATGCCGGGTTCAAGTAGACGGTGCAGATGAACGATGAAATAGCGCATGTGTGCATTGTCGACCGTCATTTGCGCCTTGGCTTTCCAGGCGAGCGCAGCTGCGGCATAATTGGGGAAGATGCCAACAATGTCGAGCGCATCAATGTCCCGGAACTCTGTCCCGCCCAGCCTTGTCAGCTCGCCGCCAAAGACAAGGTGAAGCAATTGCTTTGATTCGTTGCCGGCCATGATTGTCCCTGAATAGCTGAAAAAACCGGCCTTGGTCTAACCCAAGGCTGTTTGCGCCACAACACCCAACATGGTGTCCATCATGGTCTTGTGGCCCGCGACCAGAATGCCATGTCTTGTATCCGCGCGCGCATACTCCGGCCTCATGCCGTCAGCACGCAGAACTTCCCCGCCAGCCTCAATCAATATCAAGTCCGCCGCTGCCAAATCCCAGTCGTGGGCGTTGGGCTTGATGAAGGTCGCGTTCAACCGGTTGTCGGCAATGATGGCAATCCTGTAGGCGAGCGAGGGCACATGCCCCGTATGCTCCGGGACGACGCCCGCCTTTTCACCGTAGGCTGCAACCAACGCCTTGGCACCAGACATGCGCGGCAGTGCCAGTGGCGGCCCTATCATCAGCTTGCGCCCATTCAGGAAACTGCCTTGCCCTCGCGACGCCTCGAACACTTCTGCCCGCGCCGGACAATCCAGAACCCCCGCCAGCGATTGGCCATTCTCAACCACGGCGACCGACACGCACCATAGGTCGCGCCCGTCGATAAATGCCTTGGTGCCGTCAATCGGATCAACCACAAACGTCCGCTTGCGCGACAATCGATCAGGTGTGTCGGCAGTCTCTTCGCTCAGCCAGCCGTAGTCCGGTCGCGCGGCTATAAGTGTTTCACGCAGATAGGCGTCGGCATGAACGTCGGCCTCCGTCACCGGCGACATGCCCGCCTTCCAAGATACTTTCGGGTCGCGGCGGAAGTAGCGCATGGCTATGCGCCCGGCCTCTGCCGCGGCGTCGCGCAGCAGCGCCAAATCCTCGCTCATGTCAGAAACATCACTCACCAGCCAGTGTCATCCCGCTGATGGCGAGCGTCGGCGCTGCGGTGCCGAAATTCCGGTCCACATCGTTGGCCAAAACCAAATTCATGAACATTTCCTTGAGGTTACCCGCAATTGTTACCTCAGACACCGGATGGGTCAAGACGCCGTTCTCAATCCAGTATCCGGACGCGCCGCGGCTGTATTCTCCCGTCACCATATTGACACCTTGGCCAATGACTTCAGTCACATAGAGACCATTGCTGACACTTTGAATCAGCGCTTCCGGTGAAATTTCGCCCGGTTCAAACGCAAAGTTTGTCGATGATGCAGACACGCTTGAGCCTGAACGCGCACCACGTCCATTGGTTTGCAATCCCAGTTCCAGCGCAATCGAATGCGACAGGAACCAATGCTTGAGCACGCCATCCTCGACCATCACCATCGGCTTGCCTGCCACACCTTCGCCATCAAACGGTCGTGAGGCTGGTCCGCGTTTGCGCAGCGGATTGTCGGTCACTGTCACGCCCTTGGCCAGTATTTGTTCGCCCATCCGGTCGCGCAGAAAGCTTGTCTTGCGTGCCACCGATGCGCCGTTGATTGCCCCCGCAAGATGCGAGGCAAAGCCGCGCGACACCCGTGGATCAAACACCACATGGACCGGCCCGGTCTTTGCTTTGGCAGGGTTCAACCGTCGTACCGTCCGCTCACCTGCCTTGCGGCCGATTTCAGTGGCGTCTTCCAACTCGCCATAATGGATGCGCGAGGAGAATTCATAGTCTCGTTGCATTTTTGTACCTTCACCAGCGATCACGCTGATGCCGCGCCCGAAACGCGAGGCCATGCTTGATCCCTGAAAGCCCGTAGATGTGACCAGCACAGACCCACCAAATCCTGCGCTCGCCGAGCTGCCACCTGAGTTGGTAATTCCGGCAACAGCCAGCGCCGCAGCCTCTTGCTCCAAAGCCGTCTGTGTCAACGCTTCAGAGCTCACTTCGGTCGGATCAAACAGATCAAGATCGGGGAATGACCGCGCCAACAATTCCTGCGGGGCCAGTTCCGCCCAAGGGTCTTCCGGCGCGACCCGCGCCATCGCAACTGCCCGTTCCGCAAGCCGCGCGGGGTCGCTGCCCTTGACTGCCGAAATCGAGGCGACCCGCTTGCCGACAAACACACGCAGAGAGAATTCATCGCCCTCGGAGGCTTCCGTGCCTTCGACCTTGCCCATGCGCACCGATACGCTGACAGAACGGCCAGACGCCACGACGGCATCAGCAGCGTCCGCCCCCGCTTTGCGAGCCGCATCCACAAGTTCAGCGGCGTTGGCGGCAAGGCGCGACAGATCGGGCAGTTCGGGCATTGGTCAAAGTCCTCAGGATTGTTCACCAAACGAGAAGCGATTGTGCGCTGGCTGTCATCTGGTGCAGATGGCTATAAGGTGCAAGTGGCGGGTCTGCAAGGAAGCGCACCGCCCGTCAAGCGTATTGCACAATCGCTTCGACCGCCACATCCGGACGTGCATACAAGATCAGCTGGCCACATACGGGAAGCTCCTCAAACCGGTCGATCTCAAGTCCGACCGCTGCCTTTCGTGCCAGATCAATGGGGAACACCGGGTCTTCGGTGCCGTGAATGACTATGGTCGGCACGCCGGGGTGGCTGGCATAAGCGGAAAGGTCGGAGATCTGCAAAATGCACTCCTGACGGTAGGTCTCGATCTGCTGCGCCTGCGCCAAATTCAGCCGCATGCGGATTGACGATTCGGTTTCATGCCGCGACAGGATGTCGATATCCGCCTTGCTGCTTCCCAGATACCGGCGCAGAAACTCGATGATGCCGTCACGCTCCAGAACGCGCTCTGCAGTGCGGGCAAAAAACGAGAACATCGCCGGGCTGTGCTGCGCGGCAAACATCAGCGCCCGTTGGAAACCGGATAGGCGGATCACCGACGCCATGTTGGCAGCAGGCAAAAACGCCCCGACAAGGATCAAGGCGCTGACCCTGTCCGGGTGGCGGTGGGCAAATGCGAAGGCGTGCGCGCCACCAAAGCCATGCGCGACGATCGGACATTTGTCGATGCCCAATCGGTCCATCACGTCTGCAAATCGATCAACGATCTCACTGAGCGGTGTTCCCGCTTCAACCGGGGTCGAGCGGCCAAATCCCGGCCGCATCAGGCCAACCCGCCTCAGCCCGTTTTTGATGAGCAAATCTTCGGCGACCGCCGGAAAAGCATAGCCCAGAAACAATCCGTGCAAAGACAGAAACGGCTTGCCGTCTTCAGCCCCGCTTTCATTGACCTGAACAAACTGGCCGTTGGGCAATTCAACCAACTGCCCTTCGTCTGACAAGGGTCGCGCGGTGAGGAAAGTCTTGGCTGCATCGTTTGAGGTTTTTGTGGCTTGAAACAGGGAGATTCCGGAGACAATGCGCATCAATTCCGTCTGGCCCGAGGTTCCTGTCTTGGCAAAAATGGATTTCAGTTGGCTGCGGATTGTGGCTTCGGCAGTGTTGCGGCGTAGTGCCATTTCCTTGGCTTGCAAGCCCTCCATCAACAGCTTGATGATACCCACTTCCGAGTCGGTTAGTTCAAATGCATCGGCCAAAAAGCGCGCGCCAACATCCGTCAGGCCAATGCCGATCTTGCGGAACACAATGATCCCCTGCTCCCCGTCCGGCTTGGCCCTTGCCTCAAACAGAAACTGGCTCTCACCCTCCTTGCCAATCCGCAAAATCGCGCTCCTTGGCAGGGTGGCAGGGTCGGCGCTGGCCTCCAACAAAGCCCGGAAAACCCTGATGAACGCAGGATCGACCAACGCCTGCGCAAAGCTGCGGTCATTTTCCAGTCCCAACAGCGCAGAGGCGCTCTCATTGGCTATCAGCACCGTTGCGCGGTGGTCCAATACAAAAGCGGGGGACGGCATGTCCAATATGGCGCGGCGGCGTTGTGCAAGTTTGAGCAGACCGATCACGCCGTCCTCTGCCTGCGGCACGAGACTCATGATTTCATAGTCGAACAACGGACCCCACGCATCGCGGTCAGTGGTCGCGCCAATCAACTTCTTGGCAGCGGCGGTCAGCCTGTTGTCCCAGATGCCGATTGCGGCCACCAACATCGCATCATCAGCAAACTGGTCAGCCGCCTCCTCAAGCAAAGACAATGTCTCCCCGGATATGCGGTTGAATGCCCTGTTTTGGCTGTAAGATGTCATGCCCTGCTTGCCATACGTCCCGTTTGGCATCACTTAATGAATGCTTCGCGACAAACAGTCTACCGCTCGCACAGCCGTTGCCAACCGGAAAGGTGACGGAAGGTAATCCGGGCCACCATATCAACTGGAGTTTCCGATGGCTGAGGCCCAAACACCGCGTTTTGTGACCGGCTCGACCTTGAATCATGTGTTGGTCATGACCGCAACAAGCTCTCTCGGGCTGATGGCGGTGTTCTTCGTCGATGTGCTGAACCTTCTCTACATTTCGATGCTCGGCCAAAAGGAACTTGCTGCCGCCATTGGCTATTCCGGCACGCTGATGTTCTTTCTCACCTCCGTCGCCATCGGCCTTACCATCGCCACAACGGCACAAGTCTCGCGGGCGCTTGGGCGCGGCGACACGCTGGAGGCCGGGCGGCTCGGCGGTGCGGGGCTTCTCTTGATGGCCGGAACGATGGTTGTCCTGACGATCCTGATGTTCATCTACACCCGCCCGCTTCTTGTTGTCTTGGGAGCGACCGGCGAAACACTCGACATCGCGGTCCGCTTCATGTGGATCGTGCTCCCGTCCATGCCGCTGCTCGCCATTGGCATGAGCGCTGCGGGGCTGCTCCGCGCCAAGGGCGATGCCAAACGCTCGATGTATGTCACGCTCATCGCCGCATTGGCGACCGCCATCCTCGACCCCGTCTTCATCTTCGTCCTTGATCTGCGCATGGATGGCGCGGCCATTGTCACCAATCTGTCGCGCGTCATCCTGTTTGCCGTCGGCCTTTACGGCGCGGGCAAGGTGCACCGGATGATTACAATTCCTCCGTTAGCCACACTGAAAGCGGCAGCCCGGCCCTATTTCGCTATCGGCATTCCCGCTGTCATGACCCAGCTTGCGACCCCTGTTGGCAACGCGTTCGTCACCCGCGAGATCGCCTCGTTCGGCGACGCGGCGGTCGCAGGCTGGGCGGTCATCGGCCGCATCACACCGGTCGCTTTCGGTGCGATCTTCGCGCTGTCCGGGGCGGTCGGCCCAATATTGGGCCAGAATTTCGGCGCGCGGCGCTTTGACCGCATCCAACAGACCATGAGCGACAGTTTCAAAGTTGTGGTCATCTACACGCTGGTCGTCTGGGCGTTGCTTGCCCTCTTGCGCAACCCGATCAGTGATCTGTTCGGGGCGCAAGGCACAACGCGCGACCTCATCAGCTTCTTCTGCCTCTACGTCGCTGGCAGCTTCCTGTTCAACGGCATGCTGTTCGTCGCGAACGCCGCGTTCAACAATCTTGGCTACCCGTTCTATTCCACGCTCTCCAACTGGGGCCGCGCCACACTTGGCGTTATTCCCTTCGTCTCGCTCGGGGCCGCTTGGTACGGCGCCAATGGCGCACTGGCAGGATCAGGCCTCGGCGCAGCGGTGTTCGGCGTCGGCGCAATGATTGTGTGCTTCCGGGTGATCAAGACAATTGAGGCAAGCAACCCGCCAGAAGCCCCACCCGGCCCACCACCATCGGCGCAATCGCCGTTTTCAACCGGCAAGGCGGCGGCGCTGGGGTAAGGTCATGTCGCGTTGTGCGAAGCTCCCCTTGTATGAGCAAGCACGCAGTTTTGCTCATACAAGGGGAACGCACCAGCAATCTATGACGCTCTGGCCTTCACCCACCATCCCGCTCCCCCGAAAACACCACCGCCGCATCAATCGCCCGCTTCAGCTCATCGCGCACCGACACAGACGCGTCCAGTATCGTCTTGGCCTTCAAAAAATCCATCACCCGGAACTTGTTGACCGGCGGGCGCAAAAATATTGCCGGGCGGGAGGCTTTCAGCTTCATGGTGATGATCGACTGCATCATCAACTGGCTGGCGCCGAACAGCACGTCAATGGTGCCCGGTGCCTTGCTTGGGTCGCCTTCCGGGCCACCGACGACGTCGATGCCGATGACGAAATCCGCTTTGCCTTCCAAATGCTCGAACGGCACCGGATTGAAAATGCCGCCGTCGATCAGGATGCGCCCGTCGCGCTTGACCGCCTTGAACAGCGCGGGAATCGCCGCTGAGGCTGCAATGGCCGAGCGCAAGTCGCCGGTCTCCATGATGACCTCTTCCTGCATGTAATAGTCCGTCGCCGTCAGGCTGAGCGGTATCTGCAAGTCCTTGAAATTGCGCGCAACTTGCGTCGGCATGAAAGCTTCGACGATGTTTTCGATGTCAAACTGCGTCAGCTTGAAGCCGCCGGCAAAAAAGCCGCCGATGCCGGGCGGGCGCAGTTTCCATATCCGGTTCATCACTTCGGCTCGATTTGTCATCACCGAAAGCGTGTGATCGCGGATTTCCTTGCCGCTCATGCCCGAGGCCATTGCCGCGCCCATGATCGCGCCGATGGACGAGCCCGAGATCGCGGTCGGCCTGATGCCCATTTCGTCAAGCACTTCAATCACATGGATATGCGCCAGCCCGCGCGCGCCGCCGCCACCGAAGGCAACCGCAAACGTCGTGTCGCTGTCTTTTCGAGCCACTGCTGCATCCATGTTAAGGCGGTCCCTGCTCTCTTGGCTTTGATATTCGCCAATCATGAAATCATGGCTTCCATCGGGCGAGCCGTACCGTTGTCCCGCCGTAGACACGCGAATCGAAAACGTCGAAACCGGTGCCCAGTTCAACGTTCGTATCGGTTGCCTCTTCCAGCATTATGACGGTTCCCTTGCGCAGCCAGCCGCCGTCGGCTGCCGAGCGAAGTGCCTTTTCGCCGTAACCCTTGCGATAGGGCGGATCGGCGAAGACGATGTCGAACTCACCCATGGTTCCCGTTGGCCCAAGGCTTGTAGCGTCGCGGCGGAAGATGCGGCTGCGGCCTGTCAGCGAGAAGTTTTCCATATTGGTGCGGATCAGCCCCCGCGCCTCGGTACCGTCATCGACAAACAGGCAGAATTTCGCGCCGCGCGACAGGGCTTCGATCCCAAGCGCGCCGGTGCCTGCAAACAAGTCCAGCACCCGCGCATCCTGTAACTCCACACCGTCGGCATGTGCCAGAATGTTGAACAGGCTCTCGCGAACCCGGTCACTCGTCGGACGGATCGCATCGCCCTGCGGCGTGGCAAGGCTGCGCCCCCGCAACTCTCCGCCGACAACGCGCATTTACGACCCGCGCGGCGTTCTGCCCGAAGGCTTCCCGCCGGAAGACTTGCCGCCGGAAGGTTTTGATCCACTGGGCTTGCCGCCAAAAGGTTTGGAGGGCCCATCGCGCTTCACAAATGGCTTCGCCGAGCGCGGCTTGTCGCCTGCACCCTCCGTGCGAGACCCGCCTTCAGAAGACCGCCCTTGATATCCCGTGCCCTCTGCCCGCTTTGGCCGGTCGCCAAATGGCTTTGGAGAATAGGGCTTGTCACCGCGTGGCGCGTAATCGCGCTTTGGACGCTCCGCACCCTCACCAGCAGGCGCGCGCGGCTTGTATTCGCGTCGCTCGCCGGCTGGAGCGTCAGCGCGCTTTGGCCGGTCGCCGAATGGCTTTGGTGAGTAAGGTTTGTCACCGCGTGGCGCGTACTCGCGTTTCGGACGCTCCGCACCCTCACCAGCAGGGGTGCGCGGCTTGTACTCTCGGCGTTCACCGGATGGAGCGTCAGCGCGCTTTGGCCGGTCGCCGAATGGCTTGGGTGAGTAAGGTTTGTCACCGTGTGGCGCGTACTCGCGTTTCGGACGCTCCGCACCCTCACCCGCAGGGGTGCGTGGCTTGTATTCGCGGCGCTCGCCGGAAGGAGCGTCAGCGTGCTTCGGCCTGTCACCGAATGGCTTGGGAGAATAGGGCTTGTCACCGCGAGATGTGAAATCGCGCTTGGGGCGTTCATCACCCTCACGCGGTGTGCGGGGTTTGAAATCCGCGCGCTTTTCGGGCGCATTTCGTGTGCTTGGCGTGCGCGGTCCGCGCGCGGCAAATGTGCGTTTCGGCGGCTCTTGTGAACCGGTCTCCGAGCCGTCGTGCAGCTTGCTGGCCGGCTTGGGCTTCGCGCCTGGCGCGGCCCAGACATTGGCACCGCGCGTCGTGCGATGCGGCACTTTGCTTTCGGTGTCCTCGCCTTTCACAAACTTCGGCTTGCGCTGGCGCTTGACGATCGGGTTGTCAAAACCGCCAACCCACTCGCCCTGACGGCGGTTCGCCGGGCGCGCAGGGCCGTCCTCAAGCTCGCGCGGAGCAAACTCGCGCCGGCCTTGCACAGGCTCGTTTGAGAAAGCGTTGACAACCGGAGCCTCAAAATTTGCACCCGCCTCCTCAATCAGCCGTTCGCCAAGCTGTTCGCGCAAGGTGCGGCCCTTGACCTCCTGCACCGCGCCTTCGGGCAGATCGCCGAGCTGGAAGGGACCAAAAGATATGCGGATCAAGCGGTTAACGTTGAGGCCAAGCGAGCCGAGTATGTTCTTCACTTCGCGGTTTTTGCCTTCGCGAAGGCCGATCACCAGCCAGACGTTCGACCCCTGCTCACGCTCGATGACCGCATCGACCGCGCCATAAAACACGCCTTCGACCATCACGCCTTCCTTCAGCGTGTCCAATTGGCCCTGAGTCACCTTGCCGAATGCGCGCACACGATAACGCCGCAGCCAACCCGTTGCGGGGAGTTCCAGCATCCGTGCCAGACCGCCGTCGTTGGTCAGAAGCAGCAGGCCTTCGGTATTGATATCAAGGCGTCCAACTGACACCACACGTGGCAATTCCTCCGGCAGCGCATCAAATACCGTTCGGCGGCCCTCCGGATCCTTGGATGTGGTCACCAGTCCGACCGGCTTGTGATACAGCCAGAGCCTCGTGCGCTCGATGGCCGGAAGCATCTGTCCGTCGACCGAAATACGGTCATTGTGGGTGACCAGCGTTGCCGGTGTGGTCAAAACCTTGCCGTTGACGCTGACGCGTCCATCGGCGATCAGCACTTCAGCGTCGCGGCGCGAGGAAATGCCTGCGCGGGCGAGGCGTTTGGCAATGCGCTCGCCCGCCGGTGCGCCAAATTCCGCCGGTGCCGGAACGTCGCTGCGCGGACGTGAGCGCGGTGCCGAGCCGTCTTTAACAAATTTGCGCGGGCCATCACCAGACGGCGCGACGCTACGCGGCTTAAAGTCTCCGCGAGGTTTGAAGTCTGTGCGTGGTTTGTCAGTTCGAGGCTTGAAATCGCCTCGCGGTTTGTCTGTTCGAGGCTTGAAATCACCTCGTGGAGGCCGCGCGTCGCGCGGCTTGTCTTTGTCGTCATTCATGTCGGTTGTTGCCTTTTGCTGGCGGTTCCCTATCAGGTTGACCATCAGGAATCGAGCAGGAAATCGCCATCTTGGCCAAAGCCAGCACCAGCATCATGGACATCGCGCTAGAGGAAGCCCGCGCAGCAGCCGTGCGCGGCGAGGTGCCCGTCGGGGCCGTGGTTGTGCGCAACGGCGAAATTATTGCAAGAGGCGGCAACCGCACCCGTGAATTCAACGACCCGACGGCCCACGCCGAGATGCTGGTCATCCGCGAGGCAGCGTCCAAACTTCAATCCGAACGGCTCACCGGGTGCGATCTTTACGTCACGCTTGAGCCTTGCGCGATGTGCGCCGGGGCAATCTCGTTTGCCAGGCTGGAAAGGCTGTATTTTGCGGCAAGCGACCCCAAAGGCGGCGGTGTCGAACACGGGCCGCGACTGTTCTCGCAAGCCACATGCCATCATGCGCCGGAGGTTTATTCCGGCATTGGCGAGCACCAAGCGTCTGAAATATTGAAGGAATTCTTCAAGTCAAAGCGAACATGAAAAAGGGTGACCGAAGCCACCCTCTCCATTGCACCAGCAGTATTGATTACTGGACGTAGACGCGCTTGACGCGGTCATAGGTCGGTGCGGCTGTCAGATCTTCCTTGGTGGCGTTGATGACCAGCTTGATGCTTTCGCCATCCGGCTGCATCTGGATGGACGGCATTGAGACCGCCACGTCCTTTTCGCCGATGCCGAGGAACCCGCCGACGCCTACGACGACGGCCTGAACCTTGCCGTCATTGGTGACGAAAAAGTCATTGACCTCGCCAATCGAGGTGCCGTCCTGTCCATAGACAGTCTTGCCGATGAAATCGCTGGCGGTCATGATTTTTGCGCCGGCAATGGCTTCGGAGGTGACTATTGTCGGCAATCCCGTTGTCGCCGGGGTTTCAGCAGTGGTTGTGCCCATGGTGCTGTTGGTCGTGTCCGATGCGGCCATCGGCTTGCCGTCCTTGCACTTGACAGTGTCCAATGCCTTGGTACCGTCGCTGTTGTTGACGACACATGCCGGGTCGGCGTTTGCCAAAGCATCCTGGGCAATCGCCGGAAGAGAAAACGTTGCGAAAACAACGGACGCGAGAAGAAGATTTTTCATGATTTGTATCCTTGGTGTTGATCTGGAGGTTCATTGAATCAAGCAAATGCGACCGTTGGCGATAATCGCCAAGCGTCATCTGCTTTTGCGGTTGTCAAGTTTTTGCGGCATGGGAACCGCACCCTGCCAGCGTCAGTCTCCACGGCTTTTGGCCACGCAAAACACACGCTGCAGTCGTCATATGATCAACGGTTCGCGCGCCGCCAATCACCTGTGCCACGGTTCAACCCCGCGGCATTGTTGAAACGCAGCCGATTCAAAGTGGTTCCGAAATTTCTGGAAAACGAAATTGTCTGCCGCAGGGTTCGCGGCGGGAAAGCGATACTCGCTGCCACTATAGTGCGGGACAGTGCAGCGCTTGATGATGAGAACGCGGCGCTGCGGGCGCTTGGGTTCAAGGAACATCGGAAGGACTGGCGAGTAAACTCGCCAGCCAATGCAATCGTTGGCGGGGTCATCCCGCTCCAATGACTTTGTCGCGTTATCGTATCAAACTTTGCCGAGCCTGAACATCAGATCAAAGCCAAGGGATATAATCCCTGAACGCCTTGCTGCCCTTCTTCTTGCGGGCTTCCGCGCGCAGACGGCGCTCTTTCTTCGACTCATCTTCGCCCAGATCGCCGTAGCCAGCGCTGTCAACCGGCTGGCGATATTCAACCGGCGGTTCGCTCAAGTGCTTGCGGTTGGTCGGCGACCCCACGGCGTTGACAATTTTTCGCTCTTTCAGATTGGACCGGTCCACCTCGACGCGCTTGCGTGCATCGCGGTCGTCGTTCGGATTGATCGTCTGCTTGTAGCCCGGCTGGCCCGATCCCACGTCATCAATGATCGAAGGCTCGAAATTGGGGTCAGTTTGCCCGATCGTCGCTTCTTTGCGCAAACGGGCACGCTTTTCCTCCGGCGATTCAGGCCAGACACCGGCCTGTTTCGTCACAGATTCCTGCGGCGCGGGCAGGCTCTGCGCGGCTCCGGTTTTCAAAATATCCGGGCGCGGTTCGTATTTGATGCCTGTCGGCGGCTTGGGCTTCAGCGAAAATGCCGAGCTGACATCCTCGACAAGCTGCGCGTTGGCGGTCTTGCCGGTGCCATAGGTCGGAGACGACACGCAGCCACCGAGTGCAAAAAGCGCGGCCAAGGCCACCCCTTGCATCAATGCCGGTTTCATTCGGGCCACGATCATTGCCAATTCACTCCGCCACGCGACAAAAAACATCATCCATGAACCGGCTGTTCACGCCAATTCCGGCAACAAGATGACCGCTTTTAACTGATGGCACCGGTTGCGACAATGATTGTTTCCACAATCCCCATCGCAAACCGCCACCATCATCTAGACGCGCCCCAGCGCCCTCAGCTCATGCAGCGCCGCCGCATCTCGTGCCGACACGTCCGGAAACACTGCATCGAGGCCGATATCATCAGTATAGCGCCATGATCTTGCGCACTTTTTGCCGCCCGCCGAAGCCGAAACAACTGCAACACCCGAAACATCGTCCAGCCGGAAAGCCGCTTGCGGGCCGTCCATGTCCGAAATCGACAGACCGGACGTGATCGAAATCTCGGCCATGTCGAGCCTCGCCACCGCATCCAAAAGGTCACGATCCGTGATATGCACAAACGGCGCAGCCTCAAGGGACGAGCCAATGCGCTTTGCCGCGCGCTCCAATTCCAGCGCGCCAGTTACCACGCGGCGGACGGTCTTCACCTTCTTCCACTTCTCCGCCAGCCCATCATTGCGCCATTCCGACGGCACGTCGGGAAACTGTTCGAGATGGATGGACATCCGGTCCGGATAGCGTTCGGTCCACGCCTCTTCGGTCGTGAATGGCAGCAGCGGCGCGGTCCATTTGATCAGGCAGTTGAACAGGTGGCGCACCACCTCGATGGACGCCTTGCGCTTGGCGCTCGACGGCGCGTCGCAATAAAGCGAATCCTTGCGGATATCGAAGTAAAAGGCCGACAGTTCGACCACCATGAAATCCATCAAGGCCTTGGTGATCTTGCGGAATTCGAACTCGTCGTAACCGCCGCGCACCAGCGCATCGAGTTCATGCAGCCGGTGCAGCATCAGCTGTTCCAGCTCCGGCATGTCGGCGACAGGCGTTGTTTCGCCCTGATCATGTGCCAGCGTTCCCAGCATCCAGCGCAGCGTGTTGCGGTATTTGCGGTAGGCATCGACCGATGTCTTGAGGATTTCCGGCCCGATGCGCAGATCTTCCGAATAATCGGAAGAAACGACCCAGAGACGCAAAATATCCGCGCCAGAATTTTTGATGACTTCCTGCGGCGTCACGACATTGCCGAGCGACTTCGACATTTTGCGCCCGTCCTCGGCCATGACAAAACCATGTGTGAGCACGGCATCATAAGGCGCGCGGCCACGGGTGCCGCAACTTTCGAGCAGCGACGAATGGAACCAGCCGCGGTGTTGGTCAGAGCCTTCGAGATAAAGGTCCGCCGGCCATTTCAGGTCCGGGCGTTCTTCAAGGCAGAAGGCGTGTGTCGAGCCTGAATCAAACCAGACATCGAGAATGTCACGGACTTGATCCCAATCGTCGAGCCTGTCGACGAAACCACCAAGAAAACGCTCCTTCGCGCCGTCCTTGTACCATGCGTCAGCACCCTCAGCCGTGAACGCATCCATGATGCGGTCTGCGAGTTCATGGCTGGCGTTGAAGCCTTCGCCGGGAATAATCTGGCCGGTTTCCTTGTGGCGGAAAACCGAGATCGGCACACCCCAAGCCCGCTGGCGCGACAGCACCCAGTCCGGCCGCTGGGCGATCATGGCATGCAAACGATTGCGGCCTGCGGCGGGGACGAAACGGGTGGCCTCGATGGCGGCGAGAGAAATTTCGCGAAGAGTTTTCGGTTTGTCGATGTCTTCAAGTAATTGCTTATTCAGGATTAGCTGGGCGTCTAAGGATTCTTTCGTTCCTAAGTGCTTACCGTGTTCCTTCCTAAAGGTCTGTGGAAGCGACTTGTCCATAACCTCATCCATATGCACAAACCATTGCGGCGTGTTGCGGAAGATCACCGGCTTCTTTGATCGCCATGAGTGCGGGTATTCGTGCTTGACGCGGCCACGGGCGAACAGATTGTTCTGTTCAATCAGAGCCTTGATCACAGCATTGTTCGCGCCGCCCTTTTTGCCGGTGCTGTCCAGCACAAACTCGCCCTCAAATCCCGGCGCATCCTTTGTGTAGGAACCATCATCGGCGACAGGAAACGGGATCGACGGGTCGATGCCCATCTCTTCCAGCTTGCGACGGCTGTTCACCCAGATCTCAAAGTCGTCACGGCCATGCGATGGCGCGGTGTGGACAAAGCCGGTGCCTGCGTCTTCGGTGACATGATCACCTTCGAGGAGCGGGACGGTGAAGGAGTAAAATGGGTTGAACGCGGCGAGCGGGTGGGCGCAAATGGTATCAGCAAGACCAATGCCTGACATTTCATACAACAGCTTAATTTCAATTTTGGCCTTTTCAGCACATTGTTGCGCGAGCGACTTGGCAAAAACTAAAAACTCTCCAACGACTGGGCCAAACTCGTTCTCTACTGAAATAACTTCAAATATTCCGTAGGAGATTTTTGAAGAGAAACAGATCGCGCGATTGCCGGGTATCGTCCAAGGCGTGGTCGTCCATATGACAATTGATGCGCTTTGTAGAAGTGACCGCACCCGATCCATTTCTGACGCTTCATAAGCCCATTGTGCATCACTGTTAGGATTGGCAATGACGTCTAGATTTATAGTGGGGTTTGACTTAACTATCGGAAACTTCACCCAAACCGTATCGCTCTCATAAAGCTCATACTCAATCTCCGCCTCCGCCAGCGCCGTCCGTTCCACCACCGACCACATCACCGGCTTCGACCCGCGATACAATTGCCCGCTCATCGCAAATTTCATCAATTCGTCGGCGATTTTCGCTTCGGCGCGGTAGTTCATTGTCAGGTACGGGTCCTTGAAGTCGCCGATCACGCCGAGGCGCTGGAATTCCTCGGACTGGACACCGACCCAGTGGGTGGCGAATTCGCGGCATTCCTTGCGGAAAGTGTTGATCTCGATCTCGTCCTTGTTTTTGCCCTTGGCGCGGTATTGCTCCTCGATTTTCCATTCGATCGGCAGGCCGTGGCAGTCCCAGCCGGGCACATAGTTCGAGTCATACCCGCGCATCTGGAACGAGCGGGTGATGACGTCTTTCAGGATTTTGTTCAGCGCATGGCCGATGTGCAGATTGCCGTTGGCATACGGAGGACCATCATGCAGGACGTATTTCGGCCTGCCGGCAGCGCTTTCGCGCAGGCGCTTGTAAAGGTCCATCTTCTGCCATTTGGCAATGATTTTCGGCTCCGCCTCCGGCAGCCCGGCGCGCATCGGGAAGCTGGTCTGCGGCAGATAGAGCGTGGTTGAATAGTCAATCGTCTCGGACATGGTCGATTCCAATGGGCCACGCCAAGCCGCGCGGCAAATTCAGGGTTCTCTCTTGTGAAATTCTGGTCGCGAAAGCAACCAGAGACCGGCCTCAAGCGCGGGAGCGCGAAGCCGGGGCGGTAATTCGTGTGTTGAGGATCGAGATCATGTGAGTGCTGTAGCGGAAGACGCTCAAGGAATAAAGGCTGTTTGCAGTTTGTGCCATTTGCGCGTATATGGATGGGCAAGTGGCAAGAACGAGGAGAGTTATCATGTCCGCAGCATATGCAATGGCGCGCCCGGTTGTGATGCCGAGTGAATTGGATGATTTGGCCAAACATGGCTTCTCCAATGAAGAGATATACAAGATTGTGGCGCCAAGGCGTACGCTGGCGCGGCGGAGGGAGAAGAATGAGAGGCTTTCTGTCGTGGAGACCGATAGGGTGCTGCGGCTAAGGCGCATCGTAGCAGAGGCCGAGCGCGTGTTTGGCAACAAAGACAAGGCACATCTGTGGCTAAGGGATCCTTGTATCGCGCTCAACAAATCAGTGCCGCTTGAACTCTTGGAAACTGAAACGGGAGCGCATGTGGTTGAGAATGAGCTTGGCCTGATTGATCACGGCATGTTTGCCTGATCGTGCAATACTGGCGCATATCAAATTACGCGGATTTGTTGGGCTTGGGAGCAAAGCATTTCGCCTCACGTTGGAATGTGGGTGGGTTGCCAATGGTTTATCTGGCTGATCACCCGTCTACTGCGCTCTTGGAGACTATCGTGCATTTCAACCGCGCGATGCTGCCTTCCACTTTTCAGCTGTTGGCAATCGATGCGATGCCTTCTTTGGAAACCAGAGACGCAGAACTGCCAACGGATTGGCAAAACAGGATCGATTTGACACAGCGCATCGGCCAGCAATTTTTGGAAGATGGCGTTTTTTCCCTCCTGCGCGTCCCCTCCGTCGTCATGCCGCAAGCGTTCAACTATCTCCTCAACCCGAACCACCCCGACGCGGCCAAACTGACCATCGCCCAAATCTGGCGTTACCCGTTCGACAGCCGCCTGCTCATGTGAAGCACAGTGTCAGGTCAACATCCGACAGCGGTCTGACGCCCGCCAGCAGCGCCCTCGCCTCGGCCTCATCCTGCCGCATCTGCACCATCAATGGCTCCAGCCCGTCAAATTTCATCTCGCCGCGCAGGTAGCCGAAGAAGGCGACATCGCAGGTTTGGCCGTAAAGATCGCCATCAAAATCAAACACATAAGTCTCAAGCAGCGGCGCGCCGTCGCTGTCCACCGTTGGTCGGCGACCGAATGAGGCGACGCCATCTTTCAGTGTGCCGTCTGCCAGCCGGAACCGGACCGCGTAAATGCCATGCGCCAGCCGGTTCTCCAACGCGAGTTTCATATTGGCTGTCGGAAAGCCCAGTGTGCGGCCAAGCTGTTTGCCGGCAATCACCGGCGCTGAAACCGCGTAGCGATAGCCAAGCAATCCGGCTGCTTGCGACACATCGCCTTCGGCCAGACAGTCGCGGATGCGGCTTGAGGACACGACGCTTGCGCCCTCGTCGCGGAAGGCATCAACCAGCGTCACATCAAATCCAAGCCGCTTGCCAGCCTCCATCAAGAACGCCGGACCGCCTTGTCTTCCCTTGCCGAAATGAAAATCAAACCCGGTAACCACATGCGCAGCATCGAGCCCTGCGAGCAGCACATGTTCAATAAACTCATCCGCCGTATGCCCGGCAAACTCGCGCGAAAACGCCTGCTCGGCAACCGCATCAAACCCAAGCGCCGCCAGCAGCCGGGCTTTCACCGGCGCGGGTGTCAGGCGGAACACCGGGCTGTCCGGCGCGAACACAGTGCGCGGATGTGGCTCGAACGTCAGCACCAGCGCAGGCCGGTTGCTGGCCCTGGCAATCTCCAGCGCCCGGTCGAGCACCGCGCGGTGGCCGCGATGGACACCGTCGAAATTGCCGATCGTGAGCGCGCAGGGGGCGCGCGCCCTGTCGTTGGGAAGTCCGCGAAATACCTTCATTGGCTGCTTGTCAAACTTGTCATGAATTGCTGGAACTAGAGATTATACGGTCAAAGCTAAAAAGCGCTGCCTGCAAGATGCAGACAGCGCTTTGGACATGACCGCCAGTTTCGGGTCGATTCAAGCCATCGGATTGTTGATGGCCATGATCCAGTAGCGGGCCAGGTCGGCCGTGCCGTCCGTGCCGCCGACCGTTTTCAGGGTGGCGATGGCTTGCTGCTTCTTGCCGGCCGCCGCGTAGGCTTGGCCCAGGCGCAGTTTCCCGTCCTCGGCATTTCTCAGCTTGCCCGTTTTAATCGCCGCTTCCATCATCTTTAGGCCCTTCTCAACCTGGCCCGATTGCACCAGCGCGTAACCGAGGTTGAGCAGGCCGTCGTTGTCGCCAGCCTTGACCAGTGCTGCTTCATTGACTGCCAGGTTCTTGTTGGCCTCGGCCAGGGTCTTGTCGGCCAGGTCCTTCAGGCGCTGGTGACGCGCCGCGTCAGGGCCCACGCC
>JANPEK010000113.1:0-13788 GCA_031422915.1 Phyllobacteriaceae bacterium
GCCGCCGCGACCCCTCTCCCCCCACGCGGGGCGAGGTTAACGCCGCGCTGGTTGGTTTAACCTCGCCCCGCTTGCGGGGAGTGGTGTCGGCGAAGCCGACGGAGAGGGGACTGCGCCAAAGCTCGGCGATTGGCACTAAGAGTCACTGCCACCGCTTCCCCAAATCCGCGATTGCCCTATGTTTGAGGTCTTCAGGGAGACACACATGGCGCATTATCTGATCTTTGGCGGCTCGGGCGGCATTGGCGCAGCACTTGCGCGCAAACTTGTCGCCGGCGGCCACACGGTGCATCTGACGGGTCGCGACGCGGGACGGCTTGAGGCCATTGCATTGGAAACCGGTGCCAAGTTTACGGTCGGCGACGTGCTAGATGGCGATTTCATTGCCAAAGCGGTAGCGGAAGCTGGTTCCGTTCTTGACGGGCTCGCTTACGCTGTTGGCACGATCAACCTGAAGCCTGTCGCACGGCTTACCGACGCTGATTTCCACAATGATTATGCGGTCAACGCGCTAGGCGCGGTCAAGGCAATTCAAGCTGCGCTGCCAGCGTTGAAGGCGTCGGCAGGCACTGCCTCGGTGCTGTTGTTTTCAACCATCGCCGTTGCGCAAGGGTTTGCCAGCCATGCGTCCATCTCAATGGCCAAGGGCGCTATCGAAGGTCTGACGCGTGCCCTCTCTGCTGAGCTTGCCCCGAAAATTCGCGTCAATGCGATTGCGCCGAGTCTCACCGACACGCCGCTTGCCAAGGCCATCACTGCCAATCCGGCAATTGCGCAAGGAGTGGCTGCGCTGCACGCGCTGCCCCGTCTTGGTGAAGCGGACGATATTGCGGTGTTGGGCGAATTGTTGTTGACGGACAAGGGCGGGTGGATCACAGGGCAGGTGATGGCGGTGGATGGCGGGCGTTCGCGTGCTCGCACAAAGGGTTGAGCCGTGAGCGGTGCATTGCGGTTGATTCTCGGCGATCAGCTGACGCCAACGATTTCCAGTCTTGATGATACAGACAAGGATCGCGACACGATCCTGATTGTCGAGGTCATGGAGGAGGCGCACTATGTGCCGCACCACAAGAAAAAGATTGCGTTTCTCTTCTCGGCCATGCGCCATTTTGCTCAGGAATTGCGCGCGCGGGGCTGGCGTGTGCGCTATGTCAGGCTTGACGATGCCGACAATTCCGGGAGCTTTACCGGCGAACTTGCGCGCGCGGTTGCGGATTTGAAGCCTGACCGGCTGGTGGTGACCGAACCCGGCGAATACCGGGTGCTGGCAATGATGCAAGACTGGCCGGAACTGTTCGGCATCCCGGTTGAAATCCGCCACGACACGCGGTTTCTGTGCTCCACGGACCGGTTTGCGCGCTGGGCGGAGGGCAAGAAGTCTTTGCGCATGGAGTATTTCTACCGCGAGATGCGCCGCGAGCATGGCGTTTTGATGCGGGGCGACGGACCGGAAGGTGGACAGTGGAATTTTGACGCCGAGAATCGCGAGCAGTTGCCGGACCAGATTGATGTTCCGGAACACCCGGAGTTCACGCCCGATGGGATCACGGCCGACGTCCTGAAGCTTGTCGAAGCCCGATTTGCCCATCATCCGGGGTCGCTGCTACCTTTTTCCATGCCTGTGACACGAGCCGATGCGCTCGAAGTCCTTGACCGGTTCATTGAACAACGCTTGCCGCAATTTGGCACGTATCAGGACGCCATGAAGCAGGGCGAGCCGAAACTGTTCCATTCCATGGTCTCGGCAGTTCTCAACTGCGGTATGCTCGAGCCGATGGAAATCATCCGCCGAGCCGAACACGCTTACCACTCCGGTCACGCCCCGATGAACGCGGTTGAAGGCTTTATCCGGCAGATCCTTGGCTGGAGGGAATATGTGCGCGGGCTCTATTGGCTGAAAATGCCGGAGTATGCACAGACCAATGCGCTGGACGCCACACGGCCGCTGCCGGATTTTTACTGGACTGGCGAGACGAACATGAACTGCATGCGCCAAGTCATTGGCGAGACGATGGAAAATGCCCACGCCCATCATATTCAAAGGCTGATGATCACAGGCAATTTCGCGCTCTTGGCAGGCATCAGCCCGCCGCAGATCGAGGAATGGTATCTGGCTGTTTTTGCCGACGCTTATGAATGGGTGGAACTGCCCAACACGCATGGAATGGTGTGTTACGCAGACGGCGGCTTTCTGGCATCGAAGCCATATGCCGCTTCCGGTGCGTACATCGACCGGATGTCTGACTATTGTGGCGGCTGCATGTTTGATGTGAAGAAAAAGACAGGCCCGAAGGCCTGCCCGTTCAACTATCTCTACTGGAATTTCTTGATCGAAAACGAAGCGACACTGCGCAAGAACCAGCGCATGTCAGTCATTTACGGCAATCTCAACCGCATGGACAGCGCGCGACGCGATGAAATTACAGGAAGTTCAGCTGCTTTTCTCAATGGCCTGAGGCCTTGGAAACCGGTCTAGCGGATCGCCATTATCGACTTGGCAAGGCCGAAGACCCACTCGCGCTTCACTGATGCGTCCGGAAACAGATGTTTGACTTGCCGCGCTGAGAGCAGCCGGATCGAATCCACATGATCCTTGGCCTCGGCATAGCTGTCCATCCGCTTGAAGAAGCCGAGTTTCATTTTGGTCATCAGCAATGCGCGAGCACTTGCCGGCAGCCATTGGAAACCCGGAAACCGGAAGTGTGGTTCGTAAGGGAACCAGAAATTGGGCGTCTGCATGTAATAGCGCGTGCCAAGATTGCGGCTATTTTCAGCAAAACGCTGGATTGCACTCCAGTCGCCGACGTGCTCGATCACCGAGTTGGAATGCACGAAGTCAAATGACTTGCCCTTGAACAAAGCCAGATCGGTCGCATCACCAATCGAGAAAGTAAAAAGCGCGGAATCCTTGCTCTCCTGTGCCTCCGGATTGATGATGGTGAAATGCAGCCGCTCACGGTTGGCCTTGATGAAATCCTCGCCGATCAGCCAGTATTTCTCCGAACCGCCAAGGTCGAGTACATGGCAGTTGCCTTTCAGGTCGAGAATTTCCTGAATGACCTTCTGGATTTCGCGGAAACGCTTGGCGCGGAAGCCGAATTCCAGACTGGATTTGCTTTTGTACGGGTCTCGGGCGTGAACGGGAGCGGTGAGTTCGGCATGGGCCATGAGAGTAATCCTTCGTCTTGGACATTCCCATAAACCCGATTATTGTCGCGTGGAATCAAATCCTTAACGAATGGTAAAGCGGCTTGGTGAAGGGCTCTGGTTAATGCACATCACATGAGTTGCAGACCCTTGAGGCTGGCATGTCCGTCGCGGCCGATGATGATGTGGTCGTGAACGGCAATGCCCAGCGGCCTTGCCGTCTCGACAATAGTCCTTGTCATTTCGATATCCGCGCGCGAGGGCGTCGGGTCGCCGGAAGGGTGATTGTGCACGAGAATAATCGCTGTGGATGCCAGTTCCAGCGCGCGCTTGACGACTTCGCGCGGATAGACCGGTGTGTGATCAACAGTGCCAGTTTGCTGTACCTCATCGGCGATCAGCGAGTTTTTCTTGTCGAGAAACAGGATGCGGAACTGCTCGCGCATCTCAAACCCCATGCTCGCCTTGCAATAGTCGAGCACCTTATCCCATGATGCCAGCACTTCGCGCCCGGCGATTTCGGTCCGCAAGAGGCGCTGTGACGCCGCAAAGATCACCTTGAGATCAAACGCCACAACTTCGCCGACACCGGGCACTTCGCGCAGCAGGTTTTCGGGCGCGGCAAAGACTGCACCAACGGTCTGGAATTTCTTCAGCAACGCCTTGGCAATCGGCTTGGTATCGGCGCGCGAGATGGAGCGGAACAGCACCAGTTCGAGAAGCTCATAATCCGCCAGCGCATCCGGTCCGGCTGTCTTGAAGCGCGTTCTGAGCCTGTCGCGGTGCCCGGCCGCATCATCCACAACAGCAATCGCCTTGCCTCCCGGACGCGGCTGCCGCGCTTCGCCAAACCCGCGAACTGTGGAATCATCATCTGACATGTTTTCACCCTGAAAGCGAAAACTAGAGCGAAATGCCCGGATGGTCGAGCCCTTTGGGCGAACTTGTAAAAATTTCGCAACCAGTGGAGGTGACCCCGACCGTGTGCTCATATTGGGCCGACAATGAACGGTCACGGGTCACGGCAGTCCAGCCGTCGGCCAGCACTTTGACGTGCGGACGGCCAAGGTTGATCATCGGTTCGATGGTGAAGATCATGCCGGGGCGCATTTCGACGCCTTCATTGGGTGTGCCGTAGTGCAAAATGTTTGGCGAATCATGGAACAGCAATCCGATGCCGTGGCCGCAGAAGTCGCGCACCACAGAACAGCGTTCTTTTTCTGCAAATGTCTGGATGGCTGCGCCAATCGCCCCCGTTTTGGAGCCGGGCCGCACAGCCTCAATGCCGCGCATCAGGCATTGGTAGGTCACTTCCATCAGGCGTTCAGCGGCGCGATTGACCTTGCCAACCGGATACATCCGGCTTGCATCACCATGCCAGCCATTGAGGACGTAGGTCACGTCAATGTTGACAATTTCGCCTTCTCGCAGCGGCTTGTCGTCCGGTATGCCATGACAAACCACGTGATTGATCGAGGTGCAACAGGATTTGGTATAGCCGCGATAATTGAGTGTGGCAGGGAGCGCGCCGTTGTCAGCGCCGAACTCAAACACGAAACGATCAATCTGCGCTGTGGTGACACCCGGCTTGACGATGTCTGCCAATGCATCAAGGCAACGCGCCGTCAATTGACCGGCAGCATGCATATGCACAAAGGCGTCTGATCCGTACAGGCGAATCTGTCCGGTGTTCTTCGGCGGTGCGACGGAGGCGTCGAGATAGGTGACCATGGTGAAGGCAATCCTGCGCAACAAATGCGACATGCGTTCCTTTTGCCACCAAACATTGGTTCGGGGCAAGGAGATCCGAGCACAGGTGCGGAAGTGACCACGAAAAGCAGTATGCCGCCTGCATCCCGGTCCGATGGGATGCAGACGGCAGGCCCGGGTGTTAAGTGGGGCGCAAATGCACCCGGGATTTCGTTTCCACTCCGGACTGTATTTTATTGTCCTTGGCGGCATGAACATACCCTAGCGTAAGCCTGCGAACGCCCGCATCACCCAAATGGGGTATGCCGAACTTTTAGTTTGAGAGTTTTGCGGTCGCAGGGGTTGGCATTGACCGGCCAAGCTTTGGGCAAGCGTTGCCGAGCGGCGGCTGCTTCTTGACAGTTGCGGGGCTTATGTTCATGCCGGTTTGAACAAAAGACAGGCAAGGGACTCGGCGATGGCCACAGCATTCACATTTCCGGGGCAAGGCAGCCAAGTGGTCGGCATGGGTAAACTGCTTGCCGAAGAAAGCAGTGTTGCCCGCGCGGTGTTTGATGAGGTTGATGAAGCGCTGGGTGAGAAGCTTTCATCCCTGATGTTTGACGGGCCCGAAGAGACGCTGACGCTGACGGCCAATGCACAGCCCGCACTGATGGCCGTTTCGGTGGCGCTGGTGCGGGTGTTGGAGGCCAAAGGCTTTGTGCTGAAAGACAATGTGGCCTTTGTCGCGGGTCACTCGCTAGGCGAATATTCAGCACTGTCGGCTGCCGGGACGTTTTCGCTCTCAGACGCAGCGCGGCTGCTGCGCATTCGCGGCAACGCGATGCAAAAAGCGGTTCCCGCAGGTCAGGGCGCGATGGCGGCGATCATCGGGCTAGAGCATGGCGATGTGGATGCGGCCTGCAAAGCGGCGGCTGAGGGCGAAGTTTGCCAGATTGCCAACGACAATGGTGGTGGCCAGTTGGTCATATCCGGCTCAAAGGGTGCTGTCGAACGGGCGGCAGAACTTTGCACGGAAAAGGGTGCCAAGCGCGCAATCATGCTGCCGGTATCAGCGCCGTTCCATTCTGCGCTTATGGCCCCGGCGGCAGATGCGATGCAAGCGGCATTGGCGGCGGTGTCCAAACACTCGCCTGTGGTGCCGGTTGTCTCAAATGTCACTGTGACGCCGACTTCCGATCCTGATGAAATTGCCACGCGGCTGGTACGCCAAGTGACTGGACAGGTGCGTTGGCGCGAAACAGTGGAATGGTTTGCGGCCAACGGCATTGATTCGCTTGTTGAAATCGGCACCGGCAAGGTGCTGACTGGGCTGGCGCGGCGCATCTCCAAAGATGTGACCGGCTCTGCGATCAACTCGCTTGATGATATCGAGTTATTTCTTGCCGCGCAGGCTTAGCTATTGGACAAAAGGAATTTCTCATGTTTGACCTGACCGGACGCAAGGCACTGGTTACCGGCGCAACCGGCGGCATCGGCGAAGAAATCGCCAAGGCGCTGCACAAGGCAGGTGCGACAGTTGGCCTGCACGGCACCCGCGCTGAAAAGCTGGATGCGCTGGCAGCGGAGCTTGGCAAACGCGTCCATGTGTTTCCGGCCAATCTGGCCGACCGCGATGCCGTCAAGGCTCTTGGTGCCAAGGCGGAGGTCGATTTGGAAGGCGTTGATATTCTTGTCAACAATGCGGGTATCACAAAAGACGGCCTGTTTGTGCGCATGTCAGATGCAGATTGGGATGCGGTGCTGGAGATCGATTTGACGTCAGTGTTCCGCCTGACCCGGGAACTGACCCACCCGATGATGCGCCGCCGCTTCGGCCGGATCATCAACATAACGTCCATAGTCGGCGTCACGGGCAACCCCGGACAGGCAAACTACTGCGCTGCAAAGGCCGGCATGATCGGCCTTTCAAAATCGCTGGCGCAGGAAATCGCCTCTCGCAACGTCACGGTCAACTGCATCGCGCCTGGCTTCATCGAATCGGCCATGACCGACAAGCTCAACGACAAGCAGAAAGAGACAATCATGGGCGCAATTCCCATGCGCCGCATGGGCACCGGCGCGGAAATCGCCGCCGCAGCGGTGTTTCTGGCGTCCAACGAAGCGGCCTATGTCACCGGCCAGACCATCCATGTGAACGGCGGCATGGCGATGATCTGACGGCACTTTGGCGCGGCAAAATCAGCCAGTCAAAATCGGCTTCAGAGCATCCGTTTCGCTTGCGACAAACTCGAAAAACGCTGACACGCGCGGCGTCTTTCTGACCTCCGGGTGTGCAAGAATCCTCCAGGCACGCGTAAGTTCCGGGATAGGCCCGAGGAGGCGGATGAGCTCGGCGTCTTTGCCGCCAAGCGCAACTGGCAAGGCGCCGATGCCCAAGCCCGACCGGATCGCCTGCATCATGCCGAGCATCGAATTGTTGCGCGAGGTGATGGTCCCGTGGGGAGCAATTTCCGCCAGCCATTTGGACAAGCGGTGTCCGGACATGGATTCGTCGAGCCCTGCAATCGGAAACCTGGCGATGTCAGCAATGGATTCCGGCTTGCCATGCCGGTCGATGAAAGATTGGCTTGCGTAAACCGCCCAGACGGAATCCGCGATCTTGCGTCCGACCAGTGCGTCGTCATCGGTGTCGCCGGAGCGCAGCGCAACATCTGCATCGCCCTTGGCAAGATCGAGATATTTGTCGCTCATCACGAATTCGACACGCAAATTCGGGTAACGCGTCTCAAACCGGTCGATCAGGCCAGACTTTACCATCATCGCCATGATTGGCTCCGGGCAGGTGAGCCGGACGACACCGACCTCGTCGCGCTCGACCGATGCGTGATGCTGTTCAAAGCGCAGCACTGCCTGCTCAACCTCTTCGGCGTAAGGCAGCATCGACAGGCCGAAGGGCGTCAGCTGGTAGCCGGTCGGATGGCGTTTGACGAGCGGGCGGCCCAGTTGCGCTTCAAGCTCTTCGAGGCGGCGGTGAACGGTGGATTGGCTTTTGGTGATCGCGCGCGCAGCGGCCAGCGTGCTCCCTTGGCGGGCCACTGCCAGAAAATACCGAAGGTCATTCCAATCAATCATCGTGGAGTTATGCATCTTTGACGATGTCCCGTCCAGAAATACCGCTGCCGTCGCGATGCTCCAAGTCATAGGCTTGTAGCCATCGGGCACGCATCCAGCGAGGCCCAGCAGAGCGCGCGGAGAAATAATATGTCAGCGATACTCAATCAGGCGGAATTCAAACAGGCAATGACCAGCCAGTGGAACAAGGCCGCCTCCGGTTGGAACGACAGCAGCGCCGTCATCCGGCCTTGGCTCTTGTCCTCGACGCAGGCGATGCTGAAAATGGCTGGGATCAGCGCCGGCATGCGCGTATTGGATGTCGCGGCAGGGGCAGGTGACCAGACGCTCGATGCCGCCGCAATTGCCGGTTCTGG
This sequence comes from Phyllobacteriaceae bacterium, assembly GCA_031422915.1. Lineage (GTDB taxonomy): Bacteria > Pseudomonadota > Alphaproteobacteria > Rhizobiales > Rhizobiaceae > JANMEX01. The sequence continues at coordinate 8,289 of JANPEK010000113.1, forward strand.
CGGATCGGTTGTGGCCACCGACATTTCCCCGGCCATCCTGGAGTATGCGAAAGCCAATGCAGCCCGGGCAGGCTTTGCCAATGTCGAGACCGTCACTGCTGACGGCGAAGCGCTGCCGTATGCCGACAGCTCTTTTGACGCTGCTGTCTGCCGTCTTGGCCTGATGTTCCTAGCGGATCCGCTGAAAGGCCTGCAGGAAATCCACCGCGTTCTCAAATCCGGCGGGCGGCTGTGCACGCTGGTGTTCTCCAGCGCCGAGACCAATCCGTGCCTGAATATTTTGATGTCGACTGCGTTGGAGCATGCCGGTCTGCCGCCTATTGATCCGTACCGGCCCGGCAGTCTGGTGAGTCTCGGCAAACCCGGACAGATGGACGGGTTGTTTGCCGCCGCAGGTTTCCGGGATTGCGTGACAACGCGGGTCCATGCGCCGTTCATTCTCCCATCCGCCCGCGCCTATCTTGACTTCATCCGCACCTCGGCCGCGCCGGTGATGCAGATATTGGCGCGGTTGGATGCGGCGGAGCAGGACAAGGCCTTTGCAGACATGGAAGAAAAATTGTCGGCGTTCAATACCGGTTCATGCTGGGCGGGACCCAATGAATTGTTGCTGACTACGGGTGTGAAATGACCATCGCGGGCAATTTCCATTTGCCTCATATTGCGCTAGCGAAACATGCTGGCTGTCGCCGGGCGACGACTGGCTGTCAGGATGGCAAGCACGGCGTCGCGAGTTACAGCGTGATCGCAAAAAGCTATGACCGGCTTCACGACCGGTTTCTGAAGTATGCGGGTTCGGGAGGCCAAAGCGCCTTTGAAGGGGCTGTTCTGGCGCTGGTGAACCCTGGGATGTCAGTTCTGGATGCTGCATGCGGCACGGGACGTTTCGGCGCTTCGCTGATCAGGAAGTCAGGTGGCATTAGTCTGACGCTGCTGGACGGATGCCCGGAAATGCTCAGGCAAACACCAGCGCTTCCTGCCGAAAAGATTTTGGGCCAGTTGGAGCACCTGCCGTTTGAAGACGGCAGTTTCGATCTTGTATCTTGCGCGTGGGGCATCGAAACCACCGTTCACCCGATTGAAACCATGCGGGAATTGCTGCGCGTTGTGCGGCTGAACGGGCATCTTTGCTTTGTCGCCTGCGCCGACGTGCCTGCCAGCAGCGTCGGCGGATGGATCATGAAGCAGGCGGTGTCCATCCGGGGAACCGGAAAATTTCTTGATCCGTCAGTTTTGGCAGCGATGGCCGCTGAGCCCGGCGTCGCGTTTGCGCGCCGCATTCCTTGCCGCGGCCCGGCAATTGCCATGGTGATCAGGAAAGCTCCCGAAGAATTTTCCCGCCCTTGAAAAATTACCTTGTGAACGTGCGGCTTGGGGAGGCCGGTTTCCGGATGATCGCCGGTTGAACCCAGACCTTTGCGCAGCGGCAAAAACCATGATATCGCCGCAGCGGATTTTGTCTTGTGAGCGCCGCGCAAGCTTAAAAAGGCAGAAAGCAGCGCAAAAATGGGCGCAAGTGGCGGCATGCCGGGGGCAAACTGCATCTTGGGTCTTGATATGAGAGTTTGATGCCGCTAACCAAGCGGAGAAACAGGAAGAATTGAGGATTCCAACATGAGCGACGTTGCAGACCGCGTGAAGAAGATTGTGATCGAGCACCTCGGCGTGGACGCCAGCAAAGTATCTGAAGCCGCGAGCTTCATTGATGACCTCGGTGCCGACTCGCTCGACACTGTGGAGCTGGTCATGGCGTTTGAAGAAGAATTCGGCGTTGAAATCCCTGACGATGCGGCGGAAACAATTTTGACCGTCGGCGATGCTGTTAAGTTCATCGAAAAAGCTCAGGCTTGATAGACTGTTGAATATCTGGTGTCCGGCTGGCTGAGAGACGCCCGCCGGGCATTTCTTTATCCGGGGAGGGAGTTTTAATGCGCAGAGTAGTTGTCACCGGCATTGGCATGGTCACCCCTCTCGGTTCGACCGCCCCGGTCACGTGGTCAAATCTCATCGCTGGCAAGAATGGCGCAGCCAAAATTGAGAGCTTTGAAGTCTCCGACATCGCCTGCCAGATCGCCTGTCAGATCAAGCGTGGAGATGGTTCTGAGGGCACGTTCAATCCGGACAGCTGCATGGAGCCGAAAGAACAGCGCAAGGTCGATGATTTCATCATCTACGCGATGGCAGCGGCGGACGAGGCCTTGGCTGACGCGGGCTGGCACCCGCAGACTTATGACGACCAGACACGCACAGGCGTTTTGATCGGCTCCGGTATCGGAGGTATCGAAGGCATTGTCGAAGCGGGATATACATTGCGTGACAAGGGTCCGCGCCGTGTCTCGCCGTTCTTTATTCCAGGTCGCCTTATCAACCTTGCCTCTGGACAGGTTTCCATCAAGCACGGGCTCAAGGGCCCGAACCATTCCGTGGTCACAGCTTGCTCGACTGGCGCTCACGCCATTGGCGATGCGTCGCGGCTGATCATGCTTGGTGACGCTGATGTGATGGTGGCGGGCGGAACAGAATCGCCCATCGGGCGCATGTCTTTGGCCGGATTTGCCGCTTGCCGTGCGCTTTGCACCGCTTACAACGACGAGCCGCAACGCGCGTCGCGCCCGTATGACAAGGACCGCGACGGGTTTGTGATGGGCGAGGGCGCGGGCATTGTCGTGCTGGAGGCGCTGGAACACGCCCAAGCGCGCGGCGCGAACATTTATGCCGAAGTTGTCGGCTATGGTCTGTCAGGTGACGCTCATCACATCACGGCACCGGCTGAAGACGGCGACGGCGCGTTCCGATGCATGACGGCGGCCTTGAAGCGCGCAGGCGTGTCACCAGGCGAACTTGATTACATCAACGCGCACGGCACTTCGACCATGGCGGACACGATTGAGCTGGGCGCTGTCGAGCGGCTGATGGGCAACGAGGCTTCGCGCCTGACCATGTCATCCACCAAGTCGGCGACAGGCCATCTCCTTGGCGCTGCAGGGGCGATTGAGGCAATCTTCTCGATGTTGGCAATCCGTGACGGCGTCATTCCGCCGACACTCAACCTTGATAACCCGGAACGGGAGACCGTTGTTGATCTGGTGCCGCATGTTGCCAAGAAGAAGCGGGTGGATATTGCCCTGTCGAATTCGTTCGGCTTTGGCGGCACGAATGCGTCTCTTGTATTGCGCCGCTTTGGTTAAACGGGCCTGACTCGCCTTTTCGCCATAATCAGCGATAGTCATGGACGGGGAATCGCACCAAAAAATCTGACGAGGGCGACGTGAGCACAGACACCACAGGCGGCGGTTTCGGCCAGCGCGACAATGCAGCGGCAGCACGGCCGATTGTGCCAAAATCAGCGACCGAAGTGTTGCGCCCGGAACCGGGCGTTCAACCGCCCAAGCGCTCGCGCAAGGCCCGCAGCCAGGTCGTGGTTTTCATGAATTTCATCATGTCGCTGCTGGTGTTTTTGGCTGTCGGCGCGGGCCTTGCAGCCTACTATGGAAAAGCGCAATTCGATGCCAAAGGCCCGTCCAGCGATGCGGCGACTTTTGTTGTCAAGCGCGGCGCGAGCATGGGCGAGGTCGCAAGCCAGCTTGCAAGCCGCAACCTGATTTCGGACGCGCGTATCTTTCGTTATGGCGCGAAGGTGCTGGATCAGGAAAAAGATCTGAAGGCCGGCGAGTATGAGTTCAGGGCCGGAGCCTCGATGCGCGACATACTCGCCAATCTGGTCAGCGGCAAATCCATCCTGCATTCGCTGACGATTCCAGAAGGATTGACGGTCCAGCAAATCCTGTCGCGCATTGGCGAGGACGAAGTGTTGACAGGCGACATGCCAGCCGAAATACCGACTGAGGGCTCGCTCCTGGCCGATACGCAGCGCTTCTCGCGCGGCACGACGCGCGCGGAAATTCTCCAGAAGCTGATGAACGACCAGAAGAAGCTGGTTGAAGGTGTTTGGGCGCGCCGCGCGCCGAATCTGCCGGTCAAGGACATCAACGAGTTCGTGACACTGGCATCGATTGTCGAAAAGGAAACCGGAAAATCAGACGAGCGGCCAAGAGTTGCTGCGGTTTTCATCAACCGCCTCAACCAAGGCATGCGCCTGCAGTCAGACCCGACGATTATCTACGGCATATACGGCGGCCTTGGCAAACCGGCCAATCAGCCGATCCGCAGATCTGATATCGATAGGGTGACCGCATACAACACATACCAGATCGACGGACTGCCGCCGACACCGATCGCTAATCCCGGCAAGGCAGCGCTGGAGGCGGTGGCCAATCCATCGCAAACCAACGAGCTTTTCTTTGTTGCGGACGGGACTGGCGGACATGTCTTTGCAGCGACACTCGAAGAGCACAATGAAAATGTCGCGCGCTGGCGCGAGATTGAAGCCAAGGCCGCTGAAGACGCTGAAAAAGCAAAGGCGGCAGGCGCAGCCACAATTGCCGACCCTGTTGTCGCACCGGCGCAGTAGCTTCAACAACGAGGGCGAAGCGTGGCGATTGAAAGCATGACGGGCTTTGCCCGAAGCGAAATTGAAGCCACGCATGGCGCGCGAATTGTGTGCGAAATTTGCTCGGTTAATGGCAAATCGCTTGATTTGCGCATTCGCTTGCCTGCCGGGCTGGAGCGTCTTGACCCACTGGTCAGACAGGTGATCCAGACCAAGGTGACGCGCGGCAACCTTCAACTGACTATCTCGCAGGACGAAGGCAAGTCGCCCGCAAACCTGCACATCAATGAAACGTTGGTCGACCAGATATTGAACTTGGCCACAACGTTGCGTGATCGATTTGGGCTTGCCATGCCAACCATTGGCGAGCTGCTATCGATGCGCGGCGTGCTTGACAGCGGCTCGCAAGACGACGAGCCGGAGTTTGATGCGCCAATTTTGCAGTTGGTTGGCGTGGCGTGTGATGAGGTCAAGGCTTTCCGCGCGCGCGAAGGTGACGCTCTGAAGGCCTTGCTGTTGGAGAATATGACCCGCGTTGAACAGTTGGTTGCGCGTGCGGTCGCTGACACCTCACGCACGCCGGACGCCATACGCGAGCGGCTGTCGGCGCAAGTACGATTGTTGATGGAGTCGGTGCAAGGGTTTGACGAGCAAAGGCTTTCGATGGAAGCAGCGCTTCTGGCGACCAAGGCGGACATCCGCGAAGAGCTGGACAGGTTGACGGGTCATATCGGAGCTGTGCGACTGCTGCTCGCCGGTGACGGTCCGGTCGGGCGCAGGCTTGATTTTCTGGCGCAGGAGCTCAACCGCGAGGCCAACACGCTGTGCTCCAAGTCAAATGCGGCGACAATCACGGCGATCGGGCTTGAGTTGAAAGCGATTGTCGATCAATTTCGCGAGCAAGTGCAGAATCTGGAGTAACAAGACCATGGCAAATGGCATCAAGGACAGCAGTGTGCGCAGGCGGGGCTTGATGCTGGTGCTGTCGTCGCCGTCCGGCGCGGGCAAGTCCACGATTGCGCGCAACCTGCTGGAGCGCGACCCGGCTTT
>JANPEK010000114.1:0-2408 GCA_031422915.1 Phyllobacteriaceae bacterium
TGAGGACGGAACGGCAGACAAGCGAGAGAATGGCGTTCACGTTCCCGCTGCAGTGGACGTGAAAGCCATCCGGTCTGGGCTTGGAATGTCGCAGCAGGAATTCGCCGGGCGTTTCGGATTTAGCGTCAATACGCTTCGGCACTGGGAGCAGGGCACGCGTGTACCAGAAGGCTCAGCGCGCGCCTATCTGCTTGTTATTGCCCGCGCACCGAACGCGGTGCAGGAAGCGCTCAGGGCGGCGTGACCGGAGACGGGTATGAGTAACCCCACAGAAACTGCCACCTTCTACGCTGCCATCGCACGCGGCGAGCAGCGCCGTTTTGGTCCACATGCGACCGGCGCACATTACGAGGCTGTCCGGGACCGGATCGTCGTCGAACTTTCCACTGGCGTTGAGATCAGTTTTTCGCCAAAGCGGGCGCAGGGATTGGAAAGCGCGCGGTCGGAAGAGCTCGCTGAAATTGTAATCACACCGTCCGGCCTCGGTTTGCATTTCCCCAAAATCGACGCTGATATTTATATCCCGGCGCTGCTTGAAGGCATGCTTGGCTCGGCCAAATGGATGGCAGGACAGATGGGAAGGATTGGCGGGGCCGCGCGCTCGATGTCCAAGACGCAGGCGGCGCGGGAGAACGGCAAGCAGGGCGGCCGCCCGCGCAAGAGTGCTGCATAACGTCGGCGTACAAAATCGCAGACTCCATTAAACGCGTGCGGCAAGGGGCGGTCGCCTACGCGGAGGGGACGGCGGACAAGTGCGGCTATGGCGTCCACGTTCCCGCAACTGTGGATATTCAAGTCATCCGCGCCAAGCCGGGTTTGCTGGATCCGGAGTTTGGGCGAACGACTCGCAGATTTCCGGCGTGAGGACTGCGAAATTTGGCGCTGCCTGGCGGTCAATATCTGCTACCGCTGGACGCCCGTCACCTTCAGCCAGTCCGAACCATCAGTCGGCGACTGGATCTTGGATATTCCGAGCGTCGAAAATCCGATGGGTGTCACTTCATCCTTGAGATTGTTGAGGACGAAATCACCGTCTTTGGTGCGTACCACCAGAACAGTGTGCGCCTCGCCAGCGCTTCGGCCGACGGCGAGCAGCAGACTGGCTTTTGGAATACCCATGCGGCTCAACTTTGCCCGCTTGGCCAGCGCGTAGTCTTCACAGTCACCGGCTTTGGTAGATTGGACCCATTTTTCACGGGTGCCGAACTGATCCATGTCAGAGACCGGCTTGATGGCGAGATTGACCGCTTTATTGACTGACCGCAGCTTGGCCAAGGATATGGTCGGTAGTTTGACAGCGGCCTTGCGTTTGGCGCAATCGGATTTCAAGGCGGCGCAATAGGCGACGTGGCCAAAAGGGCGGCTGGCAGTGCTTCCGGTCTTGAGCCAGGCTGCGGCGCTGGCGGCCCCGCTCATGCCAACACATAGTGCAAATGTAGCAACTGACTGAAGCATTGTCTTCATTTTCATCGTGCGAAGCCACCTGTTGCGCTGTTCATTTTCCAAACGTTAACGATTCATTTAAAACCCGCAAGGGCCAGACAAACAAAAAGGGGCGTTTGGCACGCCCCTTTTGGTTATAGCCAGCGCCCGGGAGGTGACGCCGACGTATGAGGTGAAGAACCGGTCAGGAATTGCCGCCGAGGCGCTGGGCCGGGAGGTAGCCGGTCTCAATGGCAACTGCGCCGGATACATCGGCACCGATCATCGGCGAGCCATCGCCGAGACGGCCACGGTTTTCGACAGCTTCAACACCAAAGTTTGCGCCGCCAATTGATGCAGTGGCTTCAGTGTCAACGGTCGGGGCCGAGTAGACTGTCTGCTGGCCAATGACGTCGAGGGCTGACGACTGGGCAAAAGCTGCTGTAGATGATGCCAGGGCAATGCCGAGGGCGATGATGATCTTGTTCATGATAGTCTCCTTGAGTGGGTGCGGGCTATGGCCACGCGTTTGATTGATTGTGAGTTAGGAATTGCCGCCGAGACGCTGGGCCGGGAGGTAGCCGGTCTCAATGGCAACTGCGCCGGATACATCGGCACCGATCATCGGCGAGCCATCGCCAAGACGGCCACGGTTTTCGACCGCTTCAACTCCACGGTTAGCGCCGCCGATTGATGCAGTGGCTTCAGTGTCAACGGCCGGGGCCGAGTAGACTGTCTGCTGGCCGACGACGTCGAGGGCTGACGACTGGGCGAAAGCGGCGGTGGATGATGCCAAGGCGATGCCGAGGGCGATGATGATCTTGTTCATGATGGTCTCCTTAAGTGGGTGCGGGCGGTGGCCACGCGTTTGATTGATTGTGAGTTAGGAATTGCCGCCGAGGCGCTGGGCCGGGAGGTAACCGGTCTCGATGGCAACTGCGCCGGATACATCGGCACCGATCATCGGCGAGCCATCGCCAAGACGG
>JANPEK010000115.1:0-1757 GCA_031422915.1 Phyllobacteriaceae bacterium
ACGCGTTGCGCTCCAGATCATGGGTGTGGCGGATATGGTCGACGCCGGTGAGCAACGAGCCGAAGAATTTGCGGTTGTTGGGAATACCTCCGACTGAGATGCCGCCGAAATTGACGCCATGATAGCCGCGCTCGCGCCCGATCAGCCGGGTCTTGGTGCCCTTGCCCCGCGCGCGCTGGTAAGCGATCGCAATCTTCAGCGCTGTCTCGACCGATTCCGAACCGGAGTTGGTGAAGAAGGCGTGGTCCAATGGTCTTGGCAAATAGTTGACAAGGCGCGCCGCCAGCTCAAACGCCTTCGGGTGGCCCATCTGGAAGGCAGGCGCATAATCCATCTGCGCCACCTGATCCTGCACCGCCTTGACGATCTTCTCGCGCCCATGCCCGGCATTGCAGCACCACAGACCCGCCGTCCCGTCCAGCACCTGCCTTCCGTCGTCGGTCGTGTAGTGCATGTCCTTGGCACCGACGAACAGGCGCGGGTTGCGCTTGAACTGCCGGTTGGATGTGAACGGCATCCAGAGGGCTTCCATGTTGTTCAGGGATTTGGGGGCCACGCTCATGTCGTTCTCCTCAGGATATTTTTTTCAAGCCAATCGAACAACGCAGCGCATCCTTCACAGAACCGGAAGCATCCGTTCATTCTTTTCACCAGCCTATCGGATGCAAGCCCATGCATCGATACCCATTGCGGCATGATTTGGCGGCTTTTTGCCGCTTCTGCGCCGTCCGTTGGAGTTCCCTGCCTAACCGCTGGTTCAGACGCATGCAGCCATGCCCGAAAACTTGACCAAGCGGTCAAAAGTCAGGCTAGAAGAGCGAAGGGGAGCGGTCAAGTGCGGACTGTGGAAATTGCCAGTTGAACTGACTTTCGCATTTGCCCATGATGAGTGTTCACAGAGCAGGCAGAACATGGACGTGACCGTCAACACCAGGAAGGACGCGGGCGACAAGACCACGCGCATTCAGGAGATTAACCGGCGCATCATTCTCGAGGCGGCGCTGGACGTATTTTCGGCCTACGGATTCCGGGGTTCGACCATCGACCAGATTTCCGAAAAGTCAGGCATGTCAAAGCCGAACCTTCTCTATTATTTCAAGCGCAAGCAGGACATTTACGTCGCGGTGCTGGAGGAGACGCTGGAGGAATGGCTGCAGCCGCTGCATGATTTGAATCCGGACGGCGATCCGGTTGAGGAATTGCGCCGCTACATCAGCCGCAAGATTGACATGTCATCCAAACGACCGGAGGCCTCACGGCTGTTTGCCAATGAGATTTTGCATGGCGCACCGGCGATCAAGAGCTTTCTGTCAACGTCGCTGAAAAAACTGGTGGACGAAAAGGCGGCGGTGATACGCCAATGGGTGAGCGAAGGACGGCTTGCACCGATTGACCCGTACCATCTGATTTTCATGATATGGGCGACGACACAGCATTATGCCGATTTTGATGTGCAGGTGCGCGCGATATTGGGCGCGCAGGTGGATCGGGCGGGGTTTGCCGAGCAATCGGCGCAGGCTGTGCTGTCGCTGATTTTGAACGGAATCAAGGTTCGCTGAACATCAGCGTCTGCAAACTTGTCGATTGCCCGATGCCTATTTCCCAACCTGAGCCCTACTCCGCCGCTTGCTTCACCGCCATCGGGTTGTTTGGGTGCGTGGTCCAGTTGGCGTATTGCGGGTTGACCTTGCGCTTGGTGCGCGGGTCGACCGCGCCTGCCTGCATCGGCTCCATGGTGATGCAATCCTCGACCGGGC
>JANPEK010000116.1:0-9665 GCA_031422915.1 Phyllobacteriaceae bacterium
GCGGATTCGCCGTCATCCTGCAATTCTTTCTGACCGTAAATGCACGGATGGCCGCCGGCAACAGCCTGTTTGAGGCCCTGACGTTCTTCTTCTCTTTCTTCACCATCCTCATCAACATCGCCGCGTTTTTCGTCTACGCGGCGCACCTGTTTCCGGGCCGGTTCACGCTGTTCGCCGGCCCACTGATGCGCGGAACCATTGCAGTCGCCATCGCCATCGTCGGCCTCGTCTATGCGACGGTTCTGGCAAACATCTGGCAGCCGCAGGGCCTGTTCTGGCTGTGCGACACCCTGCTGCATTATGTGGCACCGGTTGTTTATGTCGTCTGGTGGATCACCAACGGGAGAAGCGGCACGCTTGGTTATGCCGACATCCCCAAGATGCTGGCGTTTCCGCTGGTCTATTGCGCTTATGCCGTGGCGCGCGGGCTCATGACCGACAAATATCCCTATCCTTTTCTTGACGTGGGCAAGCTCGGCAGCGGCACAGTGACGGTGAATTTGCTCATTGTAGCCGCGCTGTTTCTGGTCATTTCGCTTGCCACCATTGCCTTTGACCGCAAAGTGAAAATTGGTCTCTTGCGCTGACTTGATCGACCCATCTGAAACGAGACTTGTTGAAGTCGCAGCCGACTTGGCCTAAGTTTGGTCTCACAACATAACAAACGTGGATCACAAATGGCCAACGTAGTCTATGAGAAATTGAGCACAGGCAAAGCCTTTGACAAATCGTTGGTCAAGGAAGAGCGGGTGCGTGATAAAGTGACAGGCAAGATTACAACCGTGCGGACGATCAAAATGGACCCCGCTACTTTTGGCGATGCATTCACTGAAGTTTTCCGAAAGAACGTGGCGAAGGCGCGCCGGGACAACAAAAAGCTGTTGGGCGTTGCCGATGTCGAACCCACTGCCAGACCTTGAAACTCCGGCGTTTGTCATCATTGCTGGCCCAAACGGTTCGGGGAAAAGCAGCTCATACGGACATGCAAAGCTTGACTGGGAAGAACGCACGATCTGGATCAATAATCCGGATTTGCTGACATTGCGCCTGAAAACGGCAGAAAATCTCGACACCTTGAACGCCAATCTTCAAGCCGTGAACCGCATCGAGAAATGGCTTTATGCTTCCGTTGATGAGCACCAGTCAATCGGCGTTGAGACCGTGCTGTCCACTGCCAAATACCGGAAGCTCGTATCGTATGCGAGGGATCGGGGTTTCGAGTTTTGGCTGATTTACGTTGTCCTCGATTCAGAAGAACGCAACATCGAGCGCGTCAGAATCAGGGCGAAATCTGGCGGCCACGATGTCCCTGTAAATAAAATCAGGGATCGCTATTGGCGCTCAATCAGTCAATTCCCGTGGTTTCTCGACAATGCAGACCGGGCATGGGTCTACGACAATTCGGAAGCTGCGCCACGCTTGATTGCAAGAAAAGTATCAGGTCAGATCACGGTCGATCCTTACGCATTGGATGTGGTGAAAAATGCCATCAACACAATGCAGTCCACCTGACCCGCTTTTTCTTGGCATTCCTGCACGCGAACGTGTATCGCCCTTTTAAACCAGATTCCCAGTGCACGAAGCCAAGAAACACGACGAATGACCATCCGCAACAGCTTCCCCATCACCCCCGAACTCATCGCCGCGCACGGCATCAAATCGGACGAATACCAGCGCATTCTCGGCCTGATTGACCGCGAACCGACCTACACCGAGCTCGGCATTTTCTCGGCGATGTGGAACGAACACTGCTCCTACAAATCCTCCAAGAAGTGGCTGAAGACGCTGCCGACCACGGGTCCGCAAGTGATTCTGGGCCCGGGCGAAAATGCTGGCGTGGTTGATATCGGCGACGGCGATTGCGTGGTGTTCAAAATGGAGAGCCACAACCATCCATCCTACATCGAGCCCTATCAAGGCGCGGCGACGGGCGTCGGCGGCATTTTGCGCGACGTGTTCACCATGGGCGCGCGGCCGATTGCAGCGATGAATGCACTGCGCTTTGGTGAGCCAAGCCACCCCAAGACCAAACATCTGGTCAATGGCGTGGTCGCGGGCGTCGGCGGCTATGGCAATGCGTTCGGCGTGCCGGTTGTCGGCGGCGAAGTCGAGTTTGACGCCAGCTACAATGGCAATTGCCTCGTCAACGCCTTCGCGGCGGGTCTCGCCAAAACCGACGGCATCTTCCTGTCGATAGCCAAAGGCGTCGGCCTGCCGGTCGTTTACCTTGGCGCAAAAACCGGCCGCGACGGCGTCGGCGGCGCAACGATGGCTTCTGCGGAGTTTGACGACTCGATAGAAGAGAAACGCCCGACCGTGCAAGTCGGCGATCCGTTCACCGAAAAGTGCCTGCTGGAAGCCTGCCTCGAACTGATGGCCTCCGGCGCAGTCATCGCCATTCAGGACATGGGCGCGGCGGGCCTCACATGCTCCGCTGTCGAAATGGGTGCCAAGGGCGACCTCGGCATTGAGCTCAACCTCGACAGAGTGCCGGTGCGCGAGACCTCGATGAGCGCTTACGAAATGATGCTGTCGGAAAGCCAGGAGCGCATGCTCATGGTGCTGAAGCCTGAACTCGAACAGGTTGCCGAAGCGATCTTCCGCAAATGGGGCCTCGACTTTGCCATCGTCGGCCACACCACAGACGACCTCCGCTTTCGGGTTATCCATCAAGGCGAGGAAGTGGCCAACCTGCCGATCAAGGAACTGGGCGACGAAGCGCCGGAGTATGACCGCCCGTGGGTGGAGTCGAAAAAGCCCGTGCCGCTGGACGCTGAGGACATTCCGCAAGCCGATATCGCTGACGCACTCATTTCGCTGGTCGGCTCACCAAATCAGGCCTCGCGCCGCTGGGTATGGGAACAATATGATACACTGATCCAGGGCAACTCGCTGCAGCTGCCCGGCGGCGATGCCGGTGTGGTGCGCGTCGAGGGCCATGCCACCAAAGCGCTGGCTTTCTCGTCCGACGTGACGCCGCGCTATTGCCAAGCCGATCCCTTCGAGGGCGGCAAACAGGCTGTCGCCGAATGCTGGCGAAACCTGACCGCAACGGGCGCGCTGCCACTTGCCGCAACCGATAATCTCAACTTCGGTAATCCGGAACGCCCCGAAATCATGGGGCAATTGGTAGGCGCGATCAATGGCATCGGCGAAGCCTGCCGTGCGCTCGACTTCCCGATCGTCTCCGGCAATGTCTCGCTCTACAATGAGACTAACGGCACGGGAATATTGCCAACGCCAACCATCGGCGGCGTCGGACTTATCGACGACTGGTCGAAGATGGCGCGGATTGCATTTGCCAATGAGGGCGAATGCATCCTGCTCGTCGGCGCGCCCGATAGCTGGGGCGCGCATCTTGGCCAGTCGATTTACCTGCGCGACATTCATGGCCGCACCGATGGCCCTGCCCCGCAGGTTGATCTTGTCGCCGAGCGCAAGGCCGGAGACTTCATCCGCAAGCTGATCCGCGAAGGTGCGGCGACGGCGGTACACGACTGTTCCGATGGCGGGCTGGCGCTGGCCGTGGCCGAAATGGTGATGGCGTCCGGCATCGGCGCGAGCGTGAACCAGTTGAACGATCATGATCCCATCCCGGTGTTCTTCGGCGAAGATCAGGGCCGCTATGTTGTCACCATCCGGCGCGACGATCTTGACGGCGTTCAGGAGGCAGCCGAAGAAGCCGGCGTCTTTGCGCCATGGATCGGCAACACCGGAGGCAACGCATTGAAACTCGGCGAGGCCCGCGCGATAATGGTGCACGAATTGAAACAGGCCCACGAATCATGGTTCCCTGATTTCATGAATTCCTGAAAGGAATATCTCGATGGCCATGCAAGCCGACGAAATTGCCAGACTGATCAAAGACTCGATTCCCGACGCCAAAGTGACCATCCGCGACTTGGCCGGAGACGGCGATCATTACGCCGCCGAAGTGGTGGCGGAAAGCTTTCGCGGCAAGAGCCGCGTGCAGCAGCACCAGCTGGTGTACCAAGCCCTCAAGGGCAATATGGGCGGCGCGCTGCATGCACTGGCGCTGCAAACTTCGATACCGCAATAATTATCTGACGGGGACCGGGCATGAGCACACTGGGTGATTTCTTCAAAGGCGTGGCAGAAGAGACGTTGAAAGATCTTTTCAACAAGACAACACGCAAAGTCTCGCGCCGCAAGCGCCGCCGCACGGCAACTACTGGCACAGCAGCGACGTTGCGCAAGATCGAAAAGCTGCTCAATCCGGCGAAGAAACAGACGAGCCGCAAGGCAACTGTGCGGACGCGGGCGAAGGTGAAGCGGCGGGCCTATTGAGTTCGGACGGTCTGTTCAAACACCGCCACAATAGGCCCGACCGGATAGCCGCCGCCTTGGATCATTGAATCACTTCCATACAAAGCCGACACAACCCCATCAAAATACAGCGCATTTTGGCAATGGAGTTGATCGCGGAACAATCGCGCGAACTTGCCGAAACTGACGGGTTCGCGCGAGATCGCGAAGACTGCGCGCCCCTCTTTGTTGACGCCGACACCGTTGCGAATGAAGCGGGATTCGCCGTCCGGCTCGAAGCGCGGATGGAGTGCGCCATTGATGACCAACATCGGTCCCGATTGCGTCGCGAACTCGACCACCCTCGATGAAGCGAAATAAGTGTCGCTCGACGTTACAAAGGCTTGCCCGCCGGAATAGATGCCGAATATGCCATTCGGCTTCAGATAAAAATTGCCTTCTCCCGAGCCGATCTGGAGTGGCGCGATGCGTTTTTGATTGGCAATGAACAGCCCGACGGGCGACAAATCTTCATGATACATTCCTGCGTTCATTGCGAACAGCAGTGGACGGTTTTCGCCGCGCATTGAAGCGGCAAACCGGTCAAGGCTGCGCCAGGGTTTGCCGGTTTCGTCATTCAGGTGAAACTCAATAGGTCGGCTGGCCATATCGACAGTGCAAACAATAGATTCGTCGGCGTCGAACGTGACAATTTCGCAGTCAACTGGAAGTGAGGCTTCGGATGATGGAGCATTGTCTTGCCACTCCTGCGACAGAAAAAAGACAATGCCAGCGACGAGAGCTGCACCTATGACAAGGACAGAGAGTCGTTTCAGGTTCACAATGCGTCAACCCCGCAATCGCGAATTTCTGCCTCACTCATGCCAACTGCCATCTTGTCTTGGGCGGTGCAAAAGACTATTTCCATTTAATGCGCATTCATCGGGCCTTGACCCCGTTAAATAAGGAAACTGCAATGACCGCCATTCATGATTTCATCGACAATGAAGTGAAGTCCAACGATGTTGTCCTTTTCATGAAGGGCACGCCGGGCTTTCCGCAGTGCGGTTTTTCCGGACAGGTCGTGCAAATTCTCGACCATCTCGGTGTTGACTACAAGGGCGTGAATGTACTGACATCGGATGATTTGCGAAACGGCATCAAGGATTATGCCAATTGGCCGACAATCCCGCAGCTTTACGTCAAGGGCGAATTCGTCGGCGGTTGCGACATCGTGCGCGAAATGTTCCAGCAACAGGAACTGCAGGATTTCATGACCGAAAAAGGCGTCGCGCTGAAGGGCGCCGCCTGAACGAACTCCATCTTCCGCTGACCCCGGCGTGACCGGGATCATTTCCAAGCGTCGGCCTCCTCCGGCGCTTTTGCTGTTTTTTGAAAGCATTTCCATCATGAATGCACCGATGAAGAATTCGGAACAGTCGGCACCCGCCTTTGGCATAGGCCGTGGCGAATTCATTGCCATGATCGCCGCAATGATGGCGATCAATGCGCTTGCCATCGACGTGATGTTGCCGGGTATGCAAGAGATCGGTGCAAGCCTTGGCGAACCGGATGAGAACAAGCGCCAGCTGATCATCACCGCCTATCTTCTCGGCTTCAGCGTGATGCAGCTTGTCTTCGGGCCGCTGTCTGACCGGTTCGGACGCCGCGGACCTCTGGCCGCAGGTATCGCTGTTTATGTCGTCGCCGCAATCGGCGCGCTGTTTGTGCCAACCTTCGCGCCGCTTCTTGGCCTTCGTTTCATTCAAGGCATGGGCGCAGCCGCAACGCGGGTGATTGCCGTCGCCATCGTCCGCGATGTGTTTGGCGGACGGCAGATGGCGGAAATCATGTCAGTTGTCATGACTGTGTTTATGGTCATGCCGGTTATTGCCCCATCGCTTGGCCAAGGCATCATGCTGTTCGGCGAATGGCATCTGGTATTCGTGTTCATGGCAGCGATCGCCGCGACCATTCTTGTCTGGATGTGGGTGCGTCTGCCCGAGACACTCAAGCCCGAAAACCGCCGCCCGCTGACACTCTCCTCCGTGTCGACCGGTTTCAAGGTGGTGATGACCAACCGGATTTCAGTTTGGTATACACTGGCGATGGCTATCGTGATGGGCGCGCTGTTCGGTTTCATCAACTCAGCGCAGCAGATCTATGTCGGCATATACGGGCTTGGTATTTGGTTCCCTCTCGTGTTCGCGCTCGTTGCCGGGCTGATGTCCGTCGCCTCGTTCGCGAATTCCAAGCTGGTAATGAAATATGGCATGCGCCGCATGTCGCACGGCGCGCTTATTGGCTTCATTGCCGTCTCGTTGATCCTCGCAATCTACGCGACATTCGGCCCTGTTCCGTTCGCGGTCTTCCTCACATTCTTTGCCACGGCGATGATCTTCTTCGGCATGATCGGTTCAAACCTGACTTCCATCGCCATGGAGCCGCTTGGCGCGTTGGCAGGAACAGCCTCGTCCGTTCAAGGCTTCATCCAGACCATGTTCGGCGCAGTCGCCGGCGCGCTGATCGGACAAGCGTTTGATGGAACTGTGTTTCCGATTTCGCTGGGGTTTGCGCTTCTTGGCATCAGCGCAATCGGCTGTGTCCTGATTGCTGAAAAGGGAAGATTGTTCGGCAAGGGAGCCAGCGCCCTAGCGTGATCCAAGCATAACAAACAATACATCGAAACCGCCGCGCTGTCACTTCTTCGGCGCGGCGATCAGCCATTCGCCGATGATCTTCCGGCCTTCCGAGGCCGCCAATCCGCGATCATTGTCGCTGAGGTTTTCAAGCGCAGCGATGCCGCGCCAGTCAATCGGTTTCTCCCTGACAATTTTGTGCTCATAACGGTGCGGCAACCGGCCGATCAACGCGCCACGCAGCAATGCTGCATCTTTCAAGATCTTGTCATGCAGTTCGACGATCAGCACAGCGCCGTCGAGCGCAGACAAGACTTCACCAGAAAGCACGGAAAATTCCGCTCCTTCGATATCGCAGATCACCAATGCATTCAGGGTGACGAAATCATGCGCCTTGAGCTGCTGGCCGAACGTCTCGTCCGCTTTGCCAAGAACCACGACTTGCTCTGACACGCCGTTCACAACGGCATTGCGAACAATCGCCTCCCGACCGTTTGCCGTAATCTCAAAACAGATGGCCCGTTTGGCGAGCCCTGATTTGACGAGCCCGAGCGCGTAAAATCCGTCCGCGGCACCGACGCACACCGCGTCGCCAAACCGCCCCCGAAGCTCGATTTCCTCAAACACCGCTGCTTCATAGATGCCGAGCACTTTCTGACCGAGACAACTGCGCGAGACATTGGAACGGCCATCGAGCTTCAATCCGGCGAATGCGCCACGCTGCACCACGCCGCCTGCATCGGCAAAGATGCGGTTGGACAGGCGCTTGCGGCGCAGTTTGAGCAGCGGTTTTGAGAGGGCGTCGAGAATATGGGTCATGCTCAATTGTCCTGCACGGGATGAAGTCCGGCAAAATCAAACAGCTTCAGGTCGAGCATGTGGCTCGGCCTGATGTTGCCCATCGCGCGGATCATCGCTTCTTTGCGGCCCGGCATGCGTGTTTCGATATCCAACAACATCGCCTTCATCGCATTGCGCTGCAAACCGTCTTGACTGCCGCACAGATCGCAGGGGATGATCGGAAATTCCATTGCTTTGGCAAACGCTTCAAGATCTTCTTCCGCATTGTAGGCAAGCGGACGCAGCACAAGCACATCGCCTTCATCATTCAAGAGCTTGGGCGGCATGGTTGCCAGCCGCCCGCCGTGGAACAGGTTCATGAAAAAGGTTTCAAGAATATCCTCGCGGTGGTGGCCAAGCACCAATGCCAAACAGCCTTCTTCTCGCGCAATCCGGTAAAGATGTCCACGCCGCAGTCGTGAGCAGAGCGAACAGTAGGTGGAATTTTCCGGCAGCTTTTCGGTGACGATGGAATAAGTGTCCTGATACTCAATGCGATGTTCGACACCGAGGGCTTTGAGATAGCCCGGCAAAATGTGCTTGGGAAAATTCGGCTGGCCCTGATCAAGATTGCAGGCCAGCAATTCGACCGGCAATAGCCCGCGCCATTTCAGATCAAGCAGCAGCGCCAACAGCCCGTATGAATCCTTGCCGCCAGACAAGCCGATCAGCCAGCGGTCGCCCGGACGGACCATGCCAAAGTCGTCAATCGCCTGCCGTGTCAGCCTGAGCAACCGCTTGCGCAGCTTGTTGAATTCCACATTCGACGGCGCCGCGCGGAACACCGGATGGCAGGTGTCGTGTTCAAACGTGTGGACGAGCTCATTCATGCCGATTTCAACGCCGCTTTCAACCGCTTGGCCGAAGCGGCTGCGATGGACAGATGGTCCGGATACCGGCGTGAATTGACCAGTTCAGCGATGCGCATCGACAATGTCGAGATGAACCTTGCCGAGGCAGAGCCTTCAGGGGGTGTTGGCAGTGTTCGTGAATTGTGTTTGTCCATGGCCGCCTTCATCCGGATTGCATTTTGACTGAGTGTATCCGGCTTTTGGAAGAGGTGGATATCTTTCTTGAAAAAGCCGCATGTAGAGTGCGAAAGCCGCGCCGCAGAGTCCTCAATTTCCGCAAAACCCGCCAGACCAGCGGCCAGTCTCAGCGTCACCGGATTGAAGTTGAAGATATGACCAAAGTGAAACATTTTTGCCTGCATCTTGTTCTCTGCGTCCAACTCGATGTTGGGCACTTCAATGTAGAGCAGTCCGTCCTCGCTCAGCCAGCGGTGCAATACTTTCAGCGAGCGCACAGGATCACGCATGTGTTCAAGGACATGACTCAGCCGGATTAGGTCAAACGAGCCATCGTCGTAACTCGTCTCCTCCAGCGTCTGGTTTGAGACCTTCAAACCAAGCTTGTCGCAGGTGTAATTGGCATAGCCTTCATTGGGTTCAATGCCAACGCAGTCGATACCGAGCGCCCCCGCAAGATACATGAACTCTCCGCTGCCGGATCCCAAATCCAGACATGTCTTGCGGTCTGCATAGATCGCGCGGTTGGCAATAAAATGGCTTTCGAGCCGACCGAAATTTCGCCAGACTTGGCGCATGCGGGGCTCGACGGAGCCCTTGTAATCTTTGCGGTAATCCGTCCGGTAGAAAGCGGCAAGCTGCTCATCGTTCGGGATCGGATCATTGGTGATGATGCCGCAGCCAAGGCACAGAATTGTCGTCAACGGATTGCCATGCCTGTCGTTGCCGGAAACGGTTTCATGCTCAGCAACACCGCAAAGCGGACAAGACTGGCTCATGCTGAGTTCTCCCCTGTGATTAGCCCTCTTAACTCTCCAGAGGTGCTTGGCAAGCAAAAATCCCGCTTTGAGAACACTCTCTAGCTTCCAAAGATCGACCAGCCGGTGCGCTT
>JANPEK010000117.1:0-20023 GCA_031422915.1 Phyllobacteriaceae bacterium
GGCATCGCCTTTGGACGCCATGACCGTAGCGGCGCGCATGCGGGCGAGCACGGGGTATGAGCCGTAACCGGAGTTTTCAAGCTCCTGCAGCGATATCAGCGCTTCGTCGGGCTTCTTGTCATTGGCTTGCGTCAACGCGGCGAGGAACAGGTCGCCGGATTTGGAAGCCTGCGCCTCGCGCCACCATTTCCAGCCTTCATAGCCGGCGGTCGCCAGAATGATGGCGACGACAATGCCGGCGACAATAATGCCGTAACGATCCCACAGCGATTTGAACTGGTCGGTGCGCAGGTCGTCATCGACTTCTTTGATGAAACTATCGTCAGACATGGGCCGGGCGGTTCCTTGTGGTCAAGCTGGTCAGTCATGCTTGAATTTTGCGGCCTTCTAGCTGGAAAGCGTGTCGGCGAACAGGTCTGATTTCACAATTCCATATTTCAACGTCACATCGGCGAGACGCCGAACAACCATTCGTGCAATTTCCAGACAAACAGGCCGTAAATTGCGACGCCGGAAACAATGGCGATGACGTCGTTGCTGACAGGCCCCGCGACCGTTGCGCCCATGTCGCCACGGCGCTTGACGGCGATGCGATCCCACACCGCCCACGCGAGAAAGGAGCCGAACAGGATGAGCGAGGCAAGATCGCCATTCGACAGGAGATGACCGAACGCCCAGAGCTTGATCGACAGCAGGAACGGATGCTTGAGGATCGGCTTGAGTTTGCCTGCGGGGAGATTGGCGACCATCATGGAAATAAGCGCCAGCAGCATCAGCAGCGCGTTGATGTGCTTCATCCATGTTGGAGGCTCGTAGATGAACGCGGCTTCCGGGCGGGCGGGCGCGTAGCCCCAGATGATGAGCGCAAGACCGGCCACCGAGACGAGCGAGTAAATGCCTTTCCAGCCGCCCTCGCCGCGCTGGCGGATTTGCGCATCACGGAACTCCGGGGATAAAATGCGCACGGAATGGATACCGAGGAAGACAATAATGCCGAGGATCAACACAAGCATGAAAGAGCTCCTTCGCGACGGCGGAACATGCCAAGTCTTTGCGACGATAGGCCATTGTGGCGTCATCCGGCAAGTGAGCCCGAAAGCCGCCACATTGCGTCATTAGCGGCACGGGATGAATTTGCATTGCATAACCGCTGCGCTTGCCGCGATCGTCTTTCCTGTGGCGGCGGTGGCCGCCGATACGGCCAAGCCCGACCAGATTGTGCTGATCTCCTTTGACGGGGCGCATGACAATGCGCAGTGGCAGCGCAGTTTGGTGCTGGGGCAAAAGACCGGAGCGAAGTTCACTTATTTTCTCAACTGCGTGTTTTTGCTGTCGCCCGAACACAAGGGGTTGTTCGATGCGCCGGGCAAGGGTGTCGGGCGGAGCAATGTCGGGTTTGGCAAGTCTAACGCGGATGTCTCGGCGCGCCTTGGCCATATCTGGCGTGCTCGTGTCGATGGGCACGAGATTGCCAGCCACACGTGCGGGCATTTCGATGGCAGGGACTGGTCGGCGAAGGACTATGCCAAGGACCGGGCCCAGTTCCGTTCGATCATGGCGGATGCGTGGTCGATCAACGGGGAGCCCCGCGAGCCGTTCGGCTGGCGGGCTTTTGTGGATGACAGCCTGAAGGGATTTCGCGCGCCATATCTTTCGGTTGGAGCGGGATTGGAAGCGCATTTGCGCAGCGGCGGGTATCTTTATGACGCCAGCGGTGTCGAGCGCGGCATTGCGCGACCGAAACTGAAGGCGGGCGTGTTGCGGTTCGCCCTGCCGACCGTTCCCGAAGGGCCTGAGGAGCGGCGCATCATCGCGATGGACTATAATCTGTTCGTGCGGCACTCCGGCGGGTTCGAGCGGACGGATAGAGATGGCGTGTTTGAAAAGCGGACGCTTGACGCGCTTTATGGCGCGTTCAACGGGCAGTATTCCGGCAAGCGCAACCCCGTGCAGTTCGGTCTGCATTTCACGCTGATGAACGGCGGGGCCTACTGGCGCGCGGCGGAGAGATTTGTTGCTGATGTGTGCAGCAAGGCGGATGTGAAGTGCGTTACATATGAAGAGTATGCGCGCGGGCACGCTGCAGGCAACGCGGCAACAGCGTGGACGAAGCGTGGCGGGTCTTAGCCGCTAAGCGCTTGGCGCTGCTTGTTCATTGAACCATTTCTGGTCGATTTCAGGCAGTTGCTCCTCGTCAATAACCGCCTCGAAGGCGCGCAGGCGTTTGTAAATAGATATCAACTTGATGATGTCATCCCAGTCGCTAAACAACACTTGGAAAGACTCCCTGACTTTGTCAAAAGCATTGTTGATTTGCTGGAACAAACCTAGAGTCATTGTACCTGCGACAATACTCGGGAATAAAAGTATCAGAGAATATACAGTATCTGCATTGACATACACATTTCTACCAAAATCAAAGTATACGTAGTTTCTATATAGACGGTAGTAGTTTTCCTTTAATTCCGCAAATATACCTCGTACTGTGAAATCATCTGCACGATGATTTTGATCCTCGCCGTAAACGAGTTCCTTTCTAAGTGCCGCTTCAGCCCGTTGATTTTGGAATTCCAACCCCGGAAGTTTGATACCAAGCAGGTAGACGAACAAAGTGCCGAGTATCGCCCAAAAGATTGACGCCCAAACGAGAGATTGAGGGATGGTTCCTACCAACGGCAATTCAGTTATATGTTTGGAATAGCCATAGAGAATCGGCAGAAACGCGATCAACGTCATCGCCGCACTGACAAACGACACACCTTGCCGTTGCATTGCTCTGGAAAACAGCATGGTGTCATCCTGAACGCGCTGCGATGCCCCCTCAACGCCCCGCAGTTTTTCCCAGTGCGACATGTAGAATTCGTGCATGGCTCGGCGCCACCTGAATATGAAGTGACGAATGAAGTAGAGCATGAACGAGACTACCAAGACGAAAATGGTAGCCAAACCGGCGAAGGTGAGCAGTGAATGGTAAAGCTCGCCTATCTCAACTTTCCGGGATTTAGTAAGCGCCTCGTTGAGCAGGTCATAGAACGGACCGTACCAAGCGTTTATGGCAACGCTTAGCTGCACGTTAAAATAGGTGTAAAAAAGGATGAGCGCGCTGCCTAAAACCGACCATCCGAACCACCGATGTGGTGATATCTTCCACCAAAACCCGGCAAAAATTGCGACAATTGCCGCATAGTAAATGTAAAACCAAATAAAAGGCTTCGAGATGAAGACCGCTGGACCAATAACGGGCGGCGTGCCTTCTGCCGGATTATTGAGTCCAACAAATTGGCCCCATTCTTTCGCGCCAAAAAACCATACGAGCACCGTGACAAAAGACCAGAGCAGTGCTGATATGAAGAACGGCTTGGGCTGCGGGAAAAACGAACGGAACATGAGGCTGACCCTTGTGGCGATTCGCCGGAAGGTAGCTTATCCGGCGCGATTTGCCAGTGACGCTTGGGTGAGCGGGGAGTGTGTTGGAAACGGGAGACGCGCAGCGGCAGTTGGGCGGCTTCGAGTGGCGGCGTCCTACCTGTTGGCCATTTCGCTGCATTGACAAAAGTTGCTAAAAAGTCTAGTCATGTGCCTAGTCAGTACAAGGTCAAAACATGAAAATCTGGCAAGTGCAGGATGCGAAGGCGCGGTTCAGCGAGATGTTGGACGAGTGCCTGAAGGACGGGCCGCAACTTGTGACCAAGCGCGGCGTTGACGCTGCGGTGCTTGTTCCTTTGCAGGAGTGGCAACGGCTGAAAGACAGCGCCCGCCTCACGTTGAAGGAGTTACTCTTGTCGGATGAGGCGCGGGCTGCATTTTCCGTGCCGCCGCGCGGCAGCCGCAAGCGACGTGTGCCAGATGTGCTGAATTGAGCGATGTATCTGCTCGACACCAACGTGATCTCGGAACTGCGCAAGCCAAGGCCGCATGGCGCGGTGTTGGCGTGGTTCGACACGACGGAGGACAGCAATCTACACGTCAGCGCGGTCACAATCGGCGAAATACAGGCCGGCATTGAGATTACCCGCAAGCAAAACCCGGCAAAAGCGATAGAAATTGAGCGGTGGCTCGATCAGGTTTCAGCGACGTTCAATGTGGTTGCGATGGATGCCGGAGTATTCCGAATTTGGGCGAAGATTATGCACGGCAAAACGGATGATCTGATCGAAGACGGAATGATTGCCGCAACGGCGCTTTCGCGCGGGCTGATTGTGGTGACGCGCAACGTGCGGGATTTTGATGTGTTTGGTGTGAAGGTGTTTGATCCGTTTGGCAGTATTTGAAGGACCTTGGCCGACAGGGCGTGTTGATCGCCGAGGATGCGTGCGGCCCGCCAGCCTAGAGCTTCAATCATTCAGATCTTGCAACCCTTCCCCCGGCTCCGGCAAATCCAGCGCCGATGCAATGATGCCGGTACCGCGCTCGTAGAGCATTGATTTGCGGGCGGTTTCGAGCAATTCCGGCTTGAGTTCGAAGTTTTCCAGCACCCGGTTGAACGCCACTGTGCCGCAGCCGGGGACGTCGCAGGCGGGCTTGTCTTTCGGGCATGTGTTGAAGTTGCAAAGGCGGCCGAGGTAGCGGTCGGTCTGCGGTTCGAACAGGAAAATGTGCGCCTGATGGCTGGCGACACTGATCCCGACGTCGCTGAGATACGCGTCGCGCAGTGCGGCGTCCTTGGCGCGGCGCAGTTCGTTCAGACGGTTGATCGGCTTCATCCAGACCGCAAGATCGACATCGAAACATTCATGCCAAATTTCCACGCCCGCGCGACGGAACGGGCGAAAGCGTGGCACTTCTTTCCACAGCGGTTTGGCCACTGACCCTGTGATGCCGATGGCGGTGATTTCGGGGAATTTGGCGAACGCATTAACAATCACGTCCGCCGCTTGGCGGAACTCGCGCTGCCGCCGTATCTGACCCTGATTGTTCGCTTCAATGACAGATTTTCGCATATCTCAACCCAAGAACTTCTTTTAACCCAAGAGCTTCATCAAATTTCGTTTGCGTTGATGGCGCGCCTTAAAGTCTGCGACATAGACCGATTGTTCCGTTTTGTTGCGCAGGTTGCCCATGTATGCGATCAATTTTGCGGCCTGATCATACTGGCTTCCTGCGGCCAGATCTTCGACACGACGGGCATAGACGTCCAGCGTCTCTGCAGGATGGCTCGCCTCGCTGCACTTGGCAAGCGCTTCGGAAATCGAGGCACGGGCGCCATCGCGGCGGAAAACCAGCCATGCTGCGGCGTGGTTTTTGTCGGCCATGTGGATTTCAATCAGCAGCTCCGAAAGTGGCCGCCAGTTGACAGACTTGCGGCTCTCTGCGGCGCGCTCCAGTCCCGCCAATGCCTTCTCGCGCGCCAAAGGGTCGCCGAGCGCCTTGAACGAACGATAAAGGGCAAGGCTTGGGGCCTTCGCAAATGCTTTTGTCAAAAGCGCGGCGGCATCTGACTTGCGACCGTTGCTGATCATCAGCTTGAGGGTAAACGCAATTAGTGCTTCGTCCGGACGATCATCCTCAAACAGCCAAAGGCCCTCTTCCGCCCGGGCGAGCGCATCGTCTGCACGGCCCTGAGACAGGCAGAATTCAGCAAGATGCAGATACTTCATGGGCGACGACAGGTCTTTGCTGCGCAGGGCGATCCGCATATCCAGATCGCCGGAACGCTGCGCGAAAAAGTCCAGCATTGCAGACAGCCGGTCATAATCTGCATTGTATGACGACTTGCCGCGTCTGCCAGCACCGAGGGGCGGCAACTTTTGCCGGGCTTCTGTTGCCAGCCGCAGGTATTCTGCCAACCCTTTTTTGCCGAGCGCACCGGCGTAGTTTTCCGCCGCATTGGTGAAAAACCCGTATTGATCTTTCGTCTCACGGATGAACAGCATTCTGGCGAGCACCACAGGCTCCGGCTATGCCGCGTGGCAGGCAGAATGGTGAATCCGCGCGGCCTCTTCCAACAGTGCGACGCCAAGGCCCTCAGAATCATCAATTTTGTCGATGGCCGCTTCGATTTTGGCAAACGCATGGTCCGCCAGCGACAGCTTCAGCGCGGCGTGCTGATCGGCGAGCGACGCGAGCGCTTCCAGCACCATCGCAACGCCTGACTTCCACTGCGGAACGTCATCATACTCCAGATAGCCGCCTGTACGCACCGCGTTGTCGATGGCTTTTCGGTAGTGGGTGTCGAGCGTTTTGGGGTCCATTTCCGCTGAGGCGCTGGCGAGTTCCAGCTTTTGAAAGAGCATGTCGTCTCGTTCGGCAAGATCCAGAACCATGGCGGCGAGCCGTTCAGCGCTCAAAGTCGCCAGATGGTTGTGGATGCGCTGCAACGGGCTTGGACCTTGCGGTTCCTTCTGCGCGCCGAGTGCATTGACCGCGAGGGCGGCGGCGATCATGTGCTTGCAAACGCCCCAAACCTCGAACGCCGGGCACGAGCATTCACCGCCGAGCCTCTTGCCTTGGCAAGTAAGCACGGTGCGGTAGACCTCGGTACCTGTCACCCGCGCCAGAACACGGGCTGGCTCATTGGCGAGAATTTCGACCTGTCCCTTTTTGAAATAGTCCTGCCCGCGCGCGAAGAATTTGTCGCCCTCGCGCTCGCGCAGTGCGTCGAGATCGAACCGGTGGCGAGCGGGCGGGTTCAAAATACGGGCCGCAGCAATGGTTCAGTTTCGACCAGCCGCAGCGCCTCTTCAAGCGTGACCGAAACATGCAGCGGCCACCATTTGCCGGTGTGGCGCAGCCACATGACATGAAACCGGAGTTCGGAAAACGACGCTTCGTCATGATCAATCCGCGCGAAAGCGTCGTCAAATTCCTGGCCAAAGGTTTGCGGATATGCAGACTTTGACCGCACAATGAAACTGTATTTTGCAGCGCGCATCGTGCCCAAAATATCGACGGGGTAGCCGGTGCCATCCATGCGGATTTCAGGCAGGTATCTTGGCTTCAGGGTCCCAGCGACGAGCCTGTCGCAGGCGGCGCGGAAGGCCGCTTTTTCATCAGCAGTGAGCGTTCGCACCCTGACCCATCTGGCGCTTGCCTTCGGAAGGTCCGGCCTCCTCAACGGCGCAGGAGCTTCACCATCCTCCCCCGACTTAGGAGTGATACAACATGAATTTGTGCCGCTTTTGTCAAGCGGCTGCTTGTGGCACTGGCCGGGCAAAGGCGCGGGAAATTTGCCGCTTCAGTGCGCTTGGTTCGACGTCTTTAGCGCCAGCGGCAAATCGCTAAACAGCGTTGGCGCGGGTGTGACCTGCGCTTTCTCAATCTCAAGCAATTTGAGCTTCGTGTTCACGCCTCCACCTGCAGAAAAGCCGGTCAGCCTGCCGCCTGCGCCGACGATGCGATGGCAGGGGACGATGATCGGGAGCGGGTTGTTGCCGAGCGCGCGGCCAACCGCTTGGGCGTATGATTTGTTGCCGAGTTCGGTTGCAAGGTCGCCGTAGGTGCGGGTCTGGCCGGGCAGAATGGCGCGGGACAGGCTGTAAACGTTGAGAGCGAAGGGTTCTATGCCGGTGAAATCGCAATCGACGAATGTGAGATCGTTGGGGGAGCCGGACAGAAGGTCCAGTATGCCTTCGATGGCGCTGCGGACGAAATCGGGCGGCGACGCTTCCGTGGCGCGCCCTGACCGCTTGGCGATGCGGCTTGCCGTGCGTTCCGGCGTGGATTCCGGTAAATACGAGGCACAGATTTTGCTGTCGCGCCATGCGATTGCGCAGGTGCCGATGGGGGTCGGAAAGAGGGTGTAGCTTGCGATCAAGGTTCTGGCTCCTTCGCTCGGTACCCCGCCCAACTGCCTATTGC
The DNA here is from genome assembly GCA_031422915.1 of Phyllobacteriaceae bacterium. Classification (GTDB taxonomy): domain Bacteria; phylum Pseudomonadota; class Alphaproteobacteria; order Rhizobiales; family Rhizobiaceae; genus JANMEX01. Next base: position 7,798 of record JANPEK010000117.1, read on the forward strand.
GAGGCGTCGAAGGATTTCAGGTGGCCAGCGCTTGCATAGGCAAGAATTGCGCGGTCTACCGTCATGAGCGCAGCATCATGATGCCGTGCTGTCGCTGCAATCAACCGGTCGGCCGGGTCCCCATGAAAGCCTCCCGGGAGCCTTGCGCCTTCAATCGCAATTTCAGGCTCCAGCGGCGCGAGACCAACACCTGGCAGCGTGAAGACGCGTTTGACCCATTGGTCGATATCCTGGCTTAGCGCCAGACGCCCTTTTTCCACCAGCAGCGCGATTTCCCAAACCGAGATCGCTGGAACCAGCAGTTCGGCCTTTGACGCTGCATGATCTATCTTCGCAATAGAACTCTTGCCTAGTCGCCCATTGCCTTCCATGAGCCAGACAAGAACATGTGTATCGAGAACGATCACCGCATCACTTCCCAGTCCCCGATTGGAATCGCCGGCTCAAACGGATCATCGTAACGATAGACACTTCCCGCAAGCGCGCCGAAGAGCGATTTCGGCGCTTCGGGCACTGGGACCGGCGTCAAGATAGCAACCGGTTTGCCTCGCTTGGTTATCGTCACCGGCAAGTTGGTGCGGTTCATCTCATCGATCAGCGCGAGACACTTGGCTTTGAAGTCCGTGGCGGAGACTGTGGTGGCGTTCATGACCGGTGTCCGTTTCTGTACAGATAATATGGTCATGTTCGTAGATTGGTCAAGTTATTGATACATCGTTCAACACCATGCAGACTTTGTCACTCCCAGATTTGTCGCGGGTCGAGTGAGAAGGAGCGCTTTGCCTCAACGTCGGCCATGAACTCAGACCAAATTTGCTTTCCTAACCGCTTGGACGAAAATGCTCCCGCCATGCTCACAAAGGCAGCGAGAACTGCGTAAAGGTCGTCCACGTAATTTGAAAGCTGATGTTCGGTTGTGCTTCCATAACCGAGAAAAAGCGCTTCGCGATAATTTGCTTTACCTCGGTAACGAAACGCTTGATTTAGAAAGCTGCAAGACTTCTCTGAAAGCTTTCTATCGCGCAGTTCCCGTGCGGATTTCGTCCTGAAATCCTTAACTCCCAACAATTTGAATTCTTTCGAATTTTTCAGTTCGTCTGACAGCCGGTCTCGATAATATTTACTAGTTCCCGAAAGGTAAGCGCAACATGCACCATTTGCGTCTTGAGCATTGGTTGGCTTTTTTGTGAGAACAAATGAACTGCCATCTTTCAGTAATTCCACTTCGGATTTGACAACAGACTCCACCAGAGAGCTTACTCTCAGATTGAAGGGGGTCATGGTACTACCATTCTGCGTCACTTGCCTGTCCCAAGCTTTCGCAGTGCTTGCATGTTCTCCTGAATTGATCCATCTTGAGCGCAAATCATGGCGCTAGCGGCGTAATATATTCCGTAATACCAAGTCACTATACCCATGCGAGCTACATCAGATTTACATGTAACACTTTTGAACGCACTAAGTGCTGAAAGCTGATGCAACGAAAAAAATAACTGTTCTAGAACGGAGTTTTCTTCCATTTCACTGCCAAATTTACGAACGCTTATATTGGAATAAAATTTTGCCGCAGATGCATAGTTCACCTGTTTATCGTCAAGCAGAAGTCTAAGAGCTTCCATCCAATTTATAGTTGACGGCAACGCCCACTGAGGCTCTGGAACACCAGATGGCTCCTCAAGGGGACCTGTCTGGACTATGCGGTTGTAGAGCACCAATTCACTCCCACTCAATCGTCCCGGGTGGCTTGCTGGTCACATCGTACACCACGCGATTAATCCCACGCACCTCATTGATAATCCGCGTCGCCACCCTGCCCAGGAACGCCATGTCGTACGGGTAAAAATCCGCCGTCATGCCATCGACCGAGGTCACAGCCCGCAACGCACAGACAAACTCATAAGTCCGCCCATCGCCCATCACGCCGACGGTCTGGACATTTGTCAGCACGGCGAACGCTTGCCAGATTTTGTCGTACAGGCCTGCCTTGCGGATTTCGTCGAGGTAGATGGCGTCGGCTTCCTGCAGGATTTTGATCTTTTCGCGGGTGACGCCGCCGGGCAGGCGGATGGCGAGGCCGGGGCCCGGGAACGGGTGGCGGCCGATGAAACTTTCGGGCAGGCCGAGTTCGCGGCCGAGTGCCCTCACCTCATCCTTGAACAGTTCGCGCAGCGGTTCGACCAGCGACATGTTCATGCGATCCGGCAGGCCGCCGACGTTGTGGTGGCTCTTGATGGTGACAGATGGTCCGCCAGAGAAGGACACGCTTTCGATGACATCGGGATAGAGTGTGCCCTGCGCGAGGAAGACGAATTTGCCACGGCCATCGACTTCAAGCTTGTACGCTTCGCGCTCGAACAGCTCAATGAACTGGCGGCCAATCGTCTTGCGCTTGACCTCCGGATCCGCCTCGCCTTCGAGCGCGGAGATGAAAGTGTCCGATGCATCGACATGGACGAGGTGCAGATTGTAGTGCTCGCGGAACATGGCGACGACCTGTGCCGCCTCGTCCTTGCGCATCAGGCCGTGATCGACCAGCACGCAGGTCAGCCGGTCGCCGATGGCTTCGTGGATAAGGAGTGCGGCGACCGAGGAATCAACGCCGCCAGACAGCGCGCACAGCACGCGGCCATCGCCGACCTGGGCGCGGATCTTGTCGACCATCTCCTTGCGGTAGGCAGACATGGACCAGTCGCCTTCGATGCCGACGATGTTGTGCACGAAGTTCGCGAGCAGCTTGCCGCCGTCCGGTGTGTGCACGACCTCGGGATGGAACATGGTGGTGTAGTATTTGCGCGCCTCATCCGCAGCGATGGCGAAGGGCGCGTTTTCGGATGTGGCGATGATCTCGAAGCCTTGCGGCAGTTTCGTCACGCGGTCGCCGTGGCTCATCCAGACCGGATAGGACTTGCCGGTTTCCCACAGGCCGTCGAACAGTTTGGAAGGCTTTTTGATTTCCACATCGGCGCGGCCGAATTCGCGGGCGTGACCGCCTTCGACATCGCCGCCCAATTGCAGGCAGAGGGTCTGCTGGCCATAGCAAATGCCGAGGATGGGCACCCTCGAGTCAAACACCACTTGCGGCGCGCGGGGCGAGTTTTCATCCAGCACCGAAGCCGGGCCGCCTGAAAAGATGACGCCTTTCGGCTGCATCTTTGCAAAGGCTTTTGCTGCCGACTGGAACGGGTGGATTTCGCAATAGACCCCGGTCTCGCGCACCCGCCGCGCGATGAGCTGCGTGACTTGCGAGCCGAAATCAATGATGAGGATGGACTGGTGCGGTGCCGTGTTCATGGCGAGCGTTTAGAGAAACAATTGAGTCTGCGCAACGGGTTAGGCGTGGTTGCGCAGACTCTGATTCAGCGAGTTCACAGGTTGATTCAACCGGGCGCGAAGCCGATGGCGGCGCGTCAGCTCACCAGTCCATCCAGTGTGCCCAGGATGATCCCCCAAACCCGCAAATGACCATCGCGGCTTGCTTCGCTTAGGAACTTCACATGGGTGAGTTCGACATCGGTCCCGCCGTTTTCGGCGGGTGTGAAGGTCAGCGTTACGTGACTGCCTTCTGCGGAGAAAGATGACTCCCAAGTGAAGGCGATTTTGGAATAGCGGTCGATGATCTGGTAGGTGCCGGCGTGCGGGTTTTCCTTTTCGCCTTTGACGATGAAGGAGAAGCGACCGCCAACCTTCGCGTCGATCTCGGCATGCGGGACGGTGAATTTATCGTCTGGTGCCATGTATTTTGCCATCATCTTCGGGTCCAGCCAAGCGTCGAAAATCTTCTTGGCAGGGGCGTTGATGCGGCGGGTTACGGTCAGGCTCAGGTCGGTCATTTCTTCATCCTCACTCAGCAATTTGTCCAGTTTTTCAAGGCGAATTTCCCAGATTGAGCGAAGCTGCGTGAACCAGACATCGACCAGCCCCACCCGGTCCAGCTCAGCGCTGATCCAGTGCACCCGGCCTTCCATGCGCCGGGAGACCAGCCCCGCCGCCTCCAGCACCTTGATGTGCTTGGAGACTGAGTTAAGACTCATGCGGTAGTAGGCCGCCAGATCCGTGACCCTCGTCGGCCCCTCCTGCGCAAGACTTGTCAGGATGGAGCGCCGCGTCAGGTCGCTTGTTGCTTTCAAGACTTCCGAAAGCGCTGTTTCATCAAACTTTCGTTCAACCATGTGGATGAATATAGTCATCCAAGTTAGATTGTCAACCGATTGGTTGAATAATTGTTTCGAGGCCTATTGGCGCTTGAAATCAAGGCGGCCAGTGGCGATCTCATTTGCTATCAAATCGATCGCCGCAGCCAGCTTTTCGTCGATCGCATGCAAATACTCTGTCCAGTCGCCGACATGGCGCAGTTCTGCCTTGCCGTCGGATATGCCGCGCAGACCGATAAGCGGGATGTTGAAATGCATTGCCACGCGTTTCAACGCGTAGGTTTCCATGTCCACCATGTCCGCATCAATCACGTCGTAAGCCGCGCCAGAAACGATGTTCGCGCCGGTGGAGAGCGTTGCTTGCTTCAGGCCGGGAATTTCCGGCGCAAGCGGCAGCATGGCTGGCAGGTTCAGGAAAGGCGTCCTGCCCTTTTCAAAGCCGAGTACAGAAGCATCCATGTCGCGGTAGGAGACGGATGAAACTTGGTAGATTTCGGTCTGCTCCAAAAGCCGTGAACCTGCGGAGCCAAGCGAGATGATCAGGTCTGGCAGATCGTTTGCGGCTTTCCGTTCGCCGAGGAAGGAGGAAAGGACCATTGCGGCCTCGACCGGGCCAACGCCGGTCATCAGAGGCGTGAAACGGGCGCGCAAATGCTTGCCGTATTCTGGCTCTGCGGCCATGACGAAGAGGATTTGTTGGCTGCCAGAATGGAGGAATGGAAGTGTTTGTTTCATGCTCCTGCGTTGCGCATATGCCGAATTATGTCAATTCAGCCACCAAAGCGAAGCGTTCAGAAGCGTGGCGAACGACACCCATGCCGCGTAAGGCACGAACAGCCAAGCTGCGACCCGGTCGAGGCTCCATGTGCGGGCGATGAAGGCGTAGATAAGCGCGAGCAGAACAAGGATGATTACCAGCGCCAGGGCCAGTTGCTGCGCGCCGAAGAACACTGGCGACCATAGAAAGTTGAATAACAGCGCTGCCCACCAGATTTTCATGGATGTGCTGCTGCGATGGTTTTCCCACAGCCGCCAGCCGGCGATTGCGATCATCACATAAAGAACTGACCAGACGGGGCCAAAAATCCAGTTTGGCGGGTTGAAGACAGGCTTGGTCAGCCCGGCATACCATTCGCCCGGCAGCGTGTAGAGACCGATGGATGTGCCGCCGCCGAGGACCAGCAGGATGAAAAGTCCGAGCGTGAGATAACGGTTCATGGGGATGTCCCTTTTGGTGCGCAACGTTTTGTTGCGGCTTTGGTTCCGCAACGGATCAGCGGCTTGGTTCGCGCAGCCTTGCGACAACTGTAAGCGAAACGCCAACGGCAATCACGGCAACACCTGCCCAGACTATGGACGCATAGCGCTCGCCGAGCACAAATGCGCCAATGCCAACGCCAACGGCTGCGGCGACGATGCCGATCTGGCTGAGCGTCACGGGTCCCCCGACATGTTGCAGGCGGAAGAACAGCGGCAGCATGAGCGCGCTTGCGAGCGCCTGCATCAAAACTGCACCCGGCACGCTGGCGGCACGGGTGATTTCGTCCAGCGCAAAGACCAGAAGGCCGATGATTGTCAGTGCGGTTCCGGCGACCGCGTGGCTGCCGACGGCGAACCAGATCGGGTCGGCGTCTTCCGGCCAGTCAAGTGTGCGGTAGACATTGCCCAAGGCCAAGCTGAGCGGCACCAATGCGCCTGCTGCGAGCCAGACAAGATCGGCAGGCTTGCCGATTTCGCCGCGCCCGCTTACCACCATGATCGCGCCCGCGAAGCCCACGGCAATTCCGGCAAGTTCGAGCGTACGCGGTTTGCGAAGGCCAACCAACACCGACAATGCCAATGTGACGATTGGCGACAAGGCGTAGAAGATGGACGTCAGCCCGCTGCCAAGATGCGGAATGGCTGCGAAGACAAGCGTGTTCGGCACTGCATAAGCAGTCAGCGCGGTTATCGCGAAGTAGCGCAGATGGTTTGCGTCCAGCGGCATTCTTCGGCGGGCCGCCAGCATGTAGACGCCAAGCGCGACAGTCGCAGAAATTGACAAGAGCGCGGCCCAGACAAGGCCCGGCACCCCTGCCCCTGCGGCCACTTTGCCAATCGGAAAGTTTGCACCGAGCAGCGCGCCGACAATGATCAGCAAGGCTGCTGGCGAATTGAACAGTGCGGGCATGGCGTCAGGCGGTTTTTTGCAGCACGGACAGGAAGAAGCCGTCCGTCCCGGTGCGTCTAGGGGTAAGTGTCAGGCCGGTCTTGCCCGCGAGAAACAGGCCAGCGTCCAAATCACCATGCTTTGCAAGCTCCGCGCCGTTGGATGCTGCATAATCGCCGTTTGCGCCCAGAAACGTCTCGACTTGCGTTTCGTTTTCTTCGCGGAACAGCGAACAGGTGATGTAAACAATGCGTCCGCCGGGCTTCACATAGGCCTTGGCGGATTGCAGGATTGACGCTTGTTCTTTCATGCGGGTTTCAAGCTGCGCGGGCGACAGCCGCCACTTGGCATCGGGCCGTCTGCGCCATGTCCCTGCCCCCGTGCATGGCGCGTCGATCAGCACCATGTCCATGGCGCCTTCGAGATCAGAAAGATCAGATTTGGCGGATTTGACCTGCACATTGCGCGTCTCAGCCCGTTTCAGCCGGTCGAAGATCGGTGCAAGCCGGACCTTGTCGCTGTCCGTGGCGAAAATCTGGCCCTTGTTGGCCATGATTGACGCCAAAGCCAATGTCTTGCCGCCGCCACCGGCACAGTAGTCGAGAACGGTTTCACCCGGCGCTGCGCCGGAGAGACGGGCGACGAGCTGGGAGCCCTCGTCCTGAACTTCGAACCAACCTTTCTGGAAGGCCGGCTCGGCCTGAATATTCGGCTGGCGGTAATCGCAAGCGCCCGCCGGAATGCGAAGTCCGTCTTCGACGAGACCGGAGGCAACAACGCCGATGTCTTTCGGCAGATCAGCCAGCACCTTCTCGCGCGTCGCAAGCAGCCGGTTGACGCGCATATCCACTGGGGGGCGGCCGGTCTGCGCTTGGCATTCGGCAACGAAGTCGTCGCCGAACATCGCGCGCAAGTGGGGAATGGTCCATTGAGGAACATCCGCCTGCACGTGGTCCGGTGCTTTGGAGATGTCAGATGCGCCGAAGGTTTCGAGCGTCTTGAGCGTGGGTAGTTCGGGGGCGAACCTGTCGCCGTCGAGTTTTGCGGCCAGCGTATCCGGTGTTTCGTTCCAGCTGTCGAGCAGCACCGCTGCGACCAGTGGAAGCGGGTTGTCATCACTCATGCGCCAAGAGAGAGACAGCTTCTTGCGCAATGCATCGTAAACCAGATTGCCAATGGCGGCGCGGTCTCCGGAACCGGCAAAACGGTGAGACAGGCCCCAGTCCTTCAGCGCGTCAGCGACAGGGCGCTTGCGCGCTGCCATGTCGGCCAACACTTCCGATGCGGCTGCGATGCGTCCGCCGAGGCGCATGGGTCATTCTCCAATTCGTCAATGCGCCTCCTTTAGAGGCAAGACGCGAGGAAGGCCACTGGCAAAAGACGTCATGCGCCGTTCGGATAAAGCTTCCATTTCTTGGGGCGAAAAGCGATCTTTTCGCCAATTTCCGCGCGTTGTTCGGGCGGGAGCTCGATTTCGAGGCGATGACCGGCGGGCAATTCCATCTCGACGTGACGCGTGCCAGCTGTGCGACGTGTGCCAAGAATTGTGCCCACTATCGCAGCCGACACTCCGTCGGTCACCTCAATGTCATAAGGGCGAAAAAACAAAATGGCCTCACCTGACGGTGCGCCTTCGTCGGAATTGCCGATCTGTGTGCCGTGGTAGCGGATTTGCCCTGCCCCGACGGTCACAGGCAGGCGCGAGGATTCGCCGATGAAGCCGAAGACGAACGGTGTTTGCGGGTTGTCATAGATGTCGTCCGGCGTGCCGACCTGCTCAATCTGGCCCTTGCTCATGACAACGACCCGGTCGGCAAGCTCCAGCGCTTCTTCTTGATCGTGCGTCACAAAAACTGTTGTATGGCCCGTCTTGGTGTGGATTTCGCGCAGCCACGAGCGCAATTCGCGCCGGACTTGCGCATCAAGCGCGCCGAACGGCTCGTCGAGCAGCAGCACCTTCGGCTCGATCGCCATGGCACGCGCGAGCGCGACGCGCTGGCGCTGACCGCCCGACAATTGCGCAGGATAGCGGTTTTCAAGGCCGGGCAATTGCACCAGGGCAAGCAGTTCCATCGCACGGCGGCGGATTTCCGCTTTGCTCGGACGGTTTGATGACGGGCGGACCTTCAGTCCAAAGCCAACGTTCTGAACCACCGTCATGTGGCGGAACAGCGCGTAGTGCTGGAACACGAAGCCGACGTGCCGCTCCTGCACAGTCTTGCGCGATGCGTCTTCCTCGCCGAAGAAAATCGCACCCTCGGTCGGATACTCGAGACCGGCAATCAGGCGCAGCAGCGTTGTCTTGCCGGAACCGGACGGCCCGAGCAGCGCGATCAGTTCGCCGGAGCGGATGTCGAGCGACACATCGTTCAGCGCCGGAAAGGCGTCAAACTCTTTGCGCACGTTTTGAACTCGAACTTCCATATGGCGGACCTAATGTTTGCGAAGGGCAGATAGCTCATCACTGAACTTCAACTCAAGGAGCGATTTCAGGACCAGCGTGAAAAGGGCGAGCGCGGCGAGCAACGTGGCGACGGCGAATGCAGCGACGAAGTTGTACTCGTTGTAAAGTATCTCGATGTGCAGCGGCATGGTGTTGGTCAGGCCGCGGATGTGGCCGGACACAACAGATACAGCGCCGAACTCGCCCATGGCGCGGGCGTTGCACAAAAGCACGCCGTAAAGCAGCGCCCATTTGATGTTGGGCAATGTGACATTCCAAAACGTTTGCCAGCCGCTGGCACCCAGCGACAACGCCGCCTCTTCATCTGCCGTGCCCTGTTCCTGCATCAGCGGGATCAGCTCGCGCGCGACGAAGGGGAATGTGACAAAGATCGTCGCCAGAACAATGCCCGGCACGGCAAAGATCACCTGTATGCCCCAGGATTTGAACATCGGCCCGACAAGCCCTTGCGCGCCGAACAGCAGCACAAATACCAACCCGGATATCACCGGCGAAACTGAAAACGGAAGATCAATGAGCGTTGTCAAGAACGCCTTGCCCTTGAACTCATACTTTGCAATCGCCCACGACGCCGCAATGCCGAAGACAAGGTTGAGCGGCACGGCAATGCCCGCGACCAGCAAGGTCAACTTGATGGCTGCGATGGCTTCCGGATCGGTGATGGCGATAAAAAACTCGCCAGCGCCTTTGCGGAACGCTTCGACAAACACGGCAACGAGCGGGAGAATAAGAAAAAAGGCGAGATACGCGAGCGCAATGATTGTCAGGATCACACGCCAACGGCGGCGTTCCGTGGTTGCCCGGCGCGGTTCGATATGCAGCGGGTCTTCATTCAGATCACGCGCCATAACCGTACCTCTTGCGGCTCCAGGCCTGTATGAGATTGATCACCAAGAGCATGGCAAACGAGATCACGAGCATAATGGTGGCAATTGCTGTCGCTCCGGCATAGTTGAACTCTTCAAGCTTGATGACGATCAGCAGGGGGGCAATTTCGGTGACTTCAGGAATGTTGCCTGCAATGAAGATCACAGACCCGTATTCGCCGACACCGCGTGCAAAGGCCAGCGCAAAGCCGGTCAGGATCGCCGGAGCAAGGCCCGGCAGCAGAACCTGACTGATGGTCTGGAAGCGGGACGCGCCAAGCGTCGCTGACGCCTCCTCAACCTCGCGGTCGATCTCCTCCATCACCGGCTGCACGGTGCGGACAATGAACGGCAGCCCGACGAAAATCAGCGCAATGACGATGCCGACCGGTGTGAAGGCGATCTTGATGCCTGCCAGTTTGAAAATCTGACCGATCCAGCCGTTTGGGGCGTAAAGCGCGGTCAGCGCGATGCCGGCAACGGCAGTGGGCAACGCAAATGGCAGATCGACAATGGCATCAATGATGCGCTTGCCCGGGAAGCGATAGCGCACCAGCACCCACGCGATGATTACGCCGAACACGACATTGACAAGCGCTGCGACAAAAGCGGTGCCGAAGGAAATGTACAGCGCATGGATGACGCGGCTGTCGGTGGCAATCCTGGCAAATTCCACAGGCCCCAAGCTTGCCGACCTCAGCACCAGCGCCGCCAGCGGGATCAGCACGATCAGCGTCAGGTAGACCAAAGAAAAACCAAGCGCCAACCGGAACCCCGGAAGGACGCTTGGCCTCACCCAACTGGTCTTCGCTTGCGCGAAGGATTTGCTCATGCGTCAACCTCAGTTGGTCGGCTTGTAGATCTGGTCGAATACGCCGCCATCATCAAAATGGTAAGGCTGCGCCTTGGCCCATCCACCGAAAATCGGATCGTCGATGGATACAAGCTTCACTTGAGGAAGTTTTGCAAGCGCTGCCGGATCCACGAGGAATGGCAACGACGGACGGTAATGGTGTTTCAATGCCAATTTCTGGCCCTCGGCCGTGTAAAGGAAATTGAGATAGGCCTCGGCGACCTTGCGGGTGCCTTTGGCGTCAACGTTGCCGTCAACGACAGCGACCGGCGGTTCAGCAAGGATCGATTGCGGCGGGATGATGATATCGAAGTCTTCCGCGCCAAATTCGTCGAGCGCCAGATAGGCTTCGTTTTCCCAACTTATGAGCACATCGCCGATTTCGCGCTGGGCGAACGTGGTTGTCGAGCCGCGCGCGCCTGTGTCGAGGACCGGAACGTGCTTGTATAGCGCGCCGATGTATTCCTTCACCTTGGTTTCATCGCCGCCGTATTCGCCGTTGGCCCACGCCCAAGCTGCCAGATAGTTCCAGCGCGCGCCGCCGGACGTCTTCGGGTTCGGCGTGATCACTTCGACGCCGTCCTTCACAAGATCGCCCCAATTGTTGATCGCCTTGGGGTTACCCTTGCGGACGAGGAAGATGATGGTTGAGGTGTAGGGCGATGAATTGTGCGGCAATTTCGAGCGCCAATCGGCCGGGATTTTGCCGGTTTTAGAGGCAATGGCGTTAATATCGCTTTCAAGCGCCAACGTCACAACATCTGCGTCAAGTCCGTCGATCACCGAACGGGCCTGCTTGCCCGAACCGCCATGCGAGGCTTGAATCGTGACCGTCTCGCCGGTGTCCGCTTTCCACTTGGCGGCAAATACGGTGTTGATTTCCTTGTAAAGTTCGCGGGTCGGATCATACGACACGTTGAGGATTGTCTGATCGGCAAAGGCCGTCGTCACGGAAGGCAATGCAACGGAGAATACGAGCAAGCCTGCGAGCAGGATTGATGAGCGTCTGTTCATATCAGCCTCCACGTGTTGAACATGCCGATATACTACCCAGTAAACAGAGAATTAAAAACTCCGGAAAGCCCAATTATGACGCCGCAAGGATAACAGCATTCCAAATAGCCAACGTTTCAAGCATCATTTGTTTCGAGGATTCCGGTGACAGTGCACTCAACTCCAACAAATCCTGGTTCCCAATGATCTCTCCCGTTGAGGGAGATATGTCGGCGAATGCCGACAGAGGGGTGCCCCGGTGGTGTACAAAGCCGGTGCAGGACGTGGCCCGATGGCGGTGACGCTGCACTAAATTCGCCGCCATCTTGACAGCTGCAACCATTTGGCACTTGGCGGAAAACTCCAACGTTCGTCATCGTCGGGCTTGTCCCGACGATGACGAAACGGCGTGGGTTCATCTGTTGGGATTACATCTATCAACACATCAACCCCACCCAACCCATTGAAATCCCTGACTCTGCAAAAATATTTGGCCAAATCTATCCACCATCCCGAACATTGCCGCATAATCTCCTCGCGTGTTCCTTCGGGAAGGTCATGCCGGTCCATCCGGTTTGATGCGAAGGAACTGGCTTCGGTGGGGGTGGACTAATGGAACCATTCTCTCCGGCCGCGATGGGTTCCCCTAAAATGTGCGGGGGATAGTGCGTTTGAGGAGACTCTTGCGTGCGAGAAGGCCCGGGGTCCAAAAATGACGGCGCAAATGCCGTTGCCCGGTCACGGCCACGG
>JANPEK010000118.1:0-3945 GCA_031422915.1 Phyllobacteriaceae bacterium
CACACGCCGTCCTTCCAACTCATCGACCCGCTCAAACATTTCGACGAAGATGCTTGGGAAAATGAACTTAACGCGGCAGCATCGATGCACGAAGTCCACCCGTTCGACGCAGCACATGCCCACCATCAAGCCACACTCGCCGCTACCCCCATCAACGCAACCCTCCTCTTCAACCGCCTCCGCGCCATGCGCCATGCCTTGAACGACCTCCCCAAACAAGCCCGCCGCCTCGCCAGATGGCGCGCCCGCCGCGACGAAATCCTTTCCTCCAAAGCCCCTTACAAACCAACCCGCATCAGCCCGTTCCGCCCCGGACCACCACCGGGATATCGCCGCAGGGAAATTCACCCGGTCGATGCGGTGTTGAAAGACGTCCACTATTTCGCCGTCGAGGCATTCAGGTGGAAACCCGGGGACAGTTGCCTCTAAAAGGCAACTGTCCCCGGTCTTGGCGCTTGCAAGCGATTGTAATTACAACAAAATTCCCAAAATTTCGTCATCCTCGGCACATTGGCCGAGGACCGGGCTTGTCCCGACTACCCAGACTTGACCAAATGCGGTCGGATAAAAGAACCGCCTACAGCAAATCAACCCTCAAGCATAAGCCGCCTGAAGCCGTTCGATGTCTTCGAGCTTTGCCACCGTCGCCTCATAGCCGATCTGGATCAGCTCATCGGCACGGTGAAATTCCGTTAGCCCGATATCGCCAAGCTTTGGATGAATCGAAAGGTCCGGCGGATCGCCAGCCAGTTTTGCACGGGAAATGCGGTCCTGAATGATATTGAACGCTTCAACCATCGTGCCGGTAATACCAAGCCGTTGGCCACGGTCGAGTGTTTCGGTGTAGCCATGATTGCCCGTCGCCTTTTCGCGGTCGGTCGGACCGGCGTCATGGCGCACCACGGCGGCGCGGCCGAAATGGTCGTAATGCATGTTGATCGCAACCACCGCCATCTGTTCATAAGCGCGGCAAACCGAAACCGGCACCGGATTGACCAGCGCGCCATCGACCAGCAGCCGGTTGTTGCAAACCACCGGTTCAAAAACGCCGGGCAGGGCAAAAGACGCCCGCATCGCATTGATCAGCGAGCCGCTCGACAGCCAGATTTCATGGCCGGTCTTGATCTCGGACGCGACACAAACAAAAGGCTTTGGCAAATCGGCAAATGTGATGTCTTCAAGATGCGTCTTCAGTTTCTGGTCAAGTTTCAGTCCGCCAAGCAGCCCGTTGCCGCCGAGATGAAAATCGAGAAGTCCGAAAATGCGTTTCTTGGTCAGCGTGCGGGCAAAGTCTTCCAGTGCATCAAGTTTGCCGGCCAGATAACAACCGCCGACCAGCGCGCCTATGGACGTGCCGGCAATCATGCGGATCGGTACCTTGGCTTCGTCGAGCGCGCGCAAAACGCCAATGTGCGCCCAGCCTTTTGCAACACCGCCGCCGAGTGCCAACGCGATGCCGCGATTGTCCGGTTTTGCGATGACCGGCCTTGCAAAACCCGGCGTCGAACCGGCACCGCCAGCGGCGAAGCCTGCCTCATTCGACATTTCCAGTGCGCTTTGCGGCGCCTTTCGGGTTGCCCATTCGAGCATGATCCCGCACTCCTCTGTCTTCACCCTTAACCATACGCGCCGAACCTATCCAAATGTTGAATCAGTCCGTTTTGAGCATCCAGCCATTGGTTTCGCCGTTAACAACACGATAAAAACAGCTCTTTCGCCCGGTATGGCAAGTCACATCACCGCCCGCGACCTTCACTTTCAGCCACAGCGCATCCTGGTCGCAATCGGTGCGCAACTCGACAATGGTCTGCACATTGCCCGAGGTTTCGCCCTTCTTCCAAAGCGCCTTGCGCGAGCGCGACCAATAGTGCGCAATTCCCGTTTCCAGCGAAAGCGCCAAGGATTGCGCATTCATATACGCCACCATCAACAGTTCGCCATCAGCCATATTGGTGACGACAGCGGTGATCAATCCATGCGCGTCAAAGCGCGGTGTGAACGCTGCGCCTTCTTCAAGGTCATGCTTGTCCATTGGCGGGGCAGGAAAGTCAGTCACAGCTTCACCTCAACAAAAAACTGCGGCCCTCGCGGACCGCAGCTTCTGCTTAGATGAAAAATCAATCCGCCGCGACGCGAAAATCAGCTGCGCAGCATGGTCATGAAACGCACCTGCTCAGCCGGGTTGTCCTTGAACTCGCCGGTAAACGCGCTGGTCATGGTGGTCGAGCCACGCATTTTGATGCCGCGCATCGCCATGCACATATGCTCGGCCTCGATGATGACTGCGACTCCGCGCGGGCGCAGAACATCATCTATGCACGACGAAATTTGCGCCGTCATCGCTTCCTGCGTCTGCAAGCGGCGGGCGAAGATATCGACCACGCGGGCGATCTTCGACAGGCCGACAACCTTGCCGTCCGGCAGATAGGCGACATGCGCCTTGCCGATGATCGGCACCATGTGATGCTCGCAGTGCGAATGGAACGAAATGTCCTTGATGAGAACCATGTCATCATAACCAGCCACCTCTTCAAAGGTGCGGCCAAGCTCTAACGCCGGGTCTTCAAAATAGCCACCGAACATTTCGCTGTAGGCTTTGACAACGCGGGCAGGGGTATCAAGCAATCCCTCTCGGTTGAGGTTGTCGCCCGTCCAGCGCAGCAAGGTGCGCACAGCGTTCTCCGCCTCTTCGCGCGAGGGGCGGGAAACTTCATTGGTCTTCAAAGAAAAATTGGAATTGCCGCTTTGCAGCTTCGTCACGATCGCATCCATCTTGGCGTCTCCCGTAGTCCCGCTCTACGGCGGGACGAGTTAAACGGACCACGCCAGACAATCACAATCCGGCGGCTCTTGACGGGATAACCCGCCAGACACTGAACCATCTTGGCCATTTGGCCAGTTGATGAATTTCCAGTCCGGATCATATATATAGGCAGTGCGCAACAAATTGAAGGGGCACGCCCGTCACCTTCTGTTTCCACTGCGTCACAAAAAGGCAGACCATGATTGACGACGTCTACAATGCCAGAATTCTTGACTTTGCCGGCAATATCCCCCGCATCGGACGGCTGGAGCATCCGGACGCCAGCGCAACCGCACATTCCAAACTGTGCGGCTCGACGGTGATTGTGGATCTGAATATTGCTGACGGCGTGGTCACGGCTTTCGCTCACGACGTGAAAGCCTGTGCCTTGGGTCAAGCCAGCGCCTCGATCATGGCGCGTCATGTTGTTGGTGCGGGCACTGATGAATTGCGCTCAGTCCGCGACATTATGCGCAAGATGTTGAAGGAAAATGGAGACGCCCCAAAGGGACGCTTTGCCGAGCTGAAGTTCCTCGAGCCCGTGCGCGACTACAAGGCGCGACATGCCTCCACATTGCTGACGTTTGATGCGGTCGTGGATTGCCTTGACCAGATCGAACGCAAATCTGCAGAGGTGGCAGGATGAGACCGTCCGAGGCACTGGCGCTGCACCGCGATGAGGTGCTGGCAATCGTGGCAAAATACCCTGTCAGCAATCCGCGCATATTCGGTTCGGTTGCGCGTGAGGAAGACAAGGATGGCAGTGATATTGATATGGTTGTCGATAGCAACGCCGTGCTGAGCTATTTTGAACTGGCAAAATTCGAGATTGAATTGTCGCAGGCCGTTGGTTGCAAAGTTGATTTGGGGATATTCAAAAATCTGAAACCGGATGTGATGACACAAGTTGTCCGCGATATGAGACCCTTGTGATGCCATCCAGAAAACGATCGTTGGAGGCACTCATCGAAGATGTCGAGAAATGGATCGGCGTTGGGCAGGAGGTTGTTGACGGCGCGTCCTTCGACACATTTTCAGACACGGATTTATCTTTCCACGCGGGCAGTTGGTGCATCGTCTGCGTCGGTGAGGCGGCAGGGCAGATACCAAAACACTATCCTGATTTTCCCGATCAAGGCCTG
>JANPEK010000119.1:0-76687 GCA_031422915.1 Phyllobacteriaceae bacterium
TGATTGTATCGTTACGGACTGCTGGGTTTCCATGGGCCAGGAAGCCAAGGCCCGCGGCCATAATGTGTTCCTGCCGTATCAGGTCAACGACGACCTGATGCGCCATGCAGCAAAAGATGCGCTCTTCATGCACTGTCTCCCCGCCCATCGCGGCGAAGAGGTCACGGATTCGGTCATCGACGGCCCGCAATCGGTGGTCTTTGATGAAGCGGAAAACCGGCTTCACGCCCAGAAAGCCATTTTGACCTGGTGTTTGGAAGGCTCACGCTGATCATGTCCGATGCCGTCCAAACCCACACCTTCTCCGGCGATGATGCCGTCGTCCCGTTTCATGTCGAAGCGCTTGATGCGCGCGGTCGTGCCGTGCAACTCGGCCCCGTGCTTGACGGCATCCTCGGACGTCATGACTATCCGGAACCCGTCGCCAAACTGGTTGCCGAGACTGTGGTTCTGGCCGTCATCCTCGGCACATCATTGAAATTCGAGGGCAAATTTATCATGCAGACCAAATCGGACGGTCCCGTAGAACTCTTGGTCGCTGACTTTCGCACACCGCATGCCGTCCGCGCCTATGCCCGCTATAACGCAGAACGTCTTGAAGAAGCAGTAACCGAGGGCAAAACAAGTCCGCAGGAGCTACTTGGCAAAGGGTTCCTTGCCATGACCGTCGATCAAGGTGAGTTCATGCAGCGCTATCAGGGCATCATCGAGCTGGACGGTTCGTCACTTGAGGACGTTGCGCGCGCCTATTTTCGCCAATCTGAACAAATCCCGACCGATGTCCGGCTCGCCACTGCCAAGCTTATCGAGCGAACGGAAGACGGCGAGATCAAATCCAGCTGGCGTGCCGGCGGCATCATCGTCCAGTTTCTGCCGGACTCAACCGAGCGCATGCGCCAGCGTGACCTGTCCGGCGGCGACGGTGATGATGGCAATCGGGATCATCAGGAAGATGACTCTTGGATCGAGGTCAAAGCACTGACGTCAACCATCCAACCAGCAGAACTTGTCGATCCTGATGTCAGTGTTGAAAGGCTGCTCTACCGACTGTTCCACGAACGTGGCGTGCGCGCCTATGAGCCCACACGCGTTTTCGATGAGTGTTCTTGTTCTGAAGATAAAATTCGCGGCGTTCTGGAGGGCTTCACCGCCGAGGAAATCAACGACAGCATTGAGGACGGCAAGATCAAGGTAAACTGCGAATTCTGCTCAACGGATTATGTCTTCTCGCCAGCGGATTTCCTCAAACAGGACGCGTGATTCTAATTCAAAACCCGTCTTGTCCCTGGCATATCGAGCGAAAACGCAGGGATCGACACGCGGAACGGAGCGCCCGCCTCATCAAGCATCTCATAGTGCCCGGCCATGGTGCCCGACGATGTCATCAATGGGCAACCCGAAACATACTGGTAGCTGTCATCCGGACCAAGGATCGGCTGCTCACCAATCACACCGGGTCCACGCACCTCTTCGACATGCCCGCTCTCGTCCACAATGCGCCAATAGCGCGCCACAAGCTGCACCGACCTGTCAGAATGATTGATGATCGTGATCCGGTACGACCAGACGTGCCGGCCGGACTCCGCATCAGACTGGTCTGGCCGGTACCAAGGCTCGGCGGTAACTTCAATCAAATGGGTGGTGGCGCTGTACAATTTGGTCCGCTTCCGTCTTCCTCACAACATCGTTGTTTTGTAGCGCGGGAAAATTCTGGTCAAGTGCGTTTGGTTAGAGCGTTATGACTTTAGATGGAACCACAGGCAGCGGCGGGATTTTGTGGCAAGACCCAAGACCTTGTTTCAAGACCAAGGAAAGGCCCGCCGGACGCATTACAATGCGTTCAAGGGGCTTTTCGCCGGTATTGACGCAAAAGCACCCGCTGAATGTGATTCCAGCTGAAGTCATAATGCTCTAGTAACGGTGGTGAGGTAAGCAATCTTGTTTGATGGTATCGGGCGAAAGGCAATTGAACCGGTTTTGGCGAGACTTGGGGTCGCGATTGCCGAAAAGGGAGTATCCGCCAACACTGTCACGGCTTTTGGCTTTCTTGTTGGCGTTTTTGCCGCATTTGCGATCTGGCAGCACGCCTATCTGACAGGAGCGGGCCTCATTGTGCTCAGCCGCCTGTGCGATGGTCTCGACGGCGTGGTCGCCCGCGCCAATGGTCCCAGCGATTTCGGCGGTTATCTCGACATCGTGCTGGACTTCGCGTTTTACGGCATGATCCCATTTGCCTTTGCACTGGCAGATCCATCGGCCAATGCCGCTCCCGCCGCCGCATTGCTGCTGAGTTTCTACATCAACGGTGCCAGCTTTCTGGCATATGCAATACTGGCCACAAAACGCGGCGAAGAAAGCACCGCTCGCGGCAAAAAATCCATCTTCTTCACAACAGGCTTGGCGGAAGCCAGCGAAACACTCGCTGTCTTCCTCGCCGCCTGCATCTGGCCAGTATGGTTCCCGCTTCTGGCATGGTCCTTTGCGGCAGTGTGTGTCTACACCGCGATCTCGCGAATACTGCAGGCGCAGTCCGTTTACCGTTGATCGCAATTCCAATAACTGTTATTGGAAAGTCAAATGTCAGAGGAGATCAACCATGGCCATCAGCGCAGAACTTGGCAGCCAACTTGAAGCCTTCGTCACCCAGCTCGTCGAAACCGGACGTTACAATTCCAAGAGCGAAGTCCTGCGCGAAGGCGTGCGCATCATCCAGGACCGGGAAACGAGATTGGCAGCCATGCACGCGGCGATCGAGCGCGGTTTGGCGGACGCAGACGCGGGGAGGGTCCGCCCGATGGAAGAGGTCTTTGACGAGCTGGATGCAAAACTTGACGCTATGGAGCGGACCAAAGTTCAATGAGGGTCCAATTCTCGGGCAACGCCACCGCAAACCTGAAATCAATCGCTTTATACATCGCGCGTGATAATGTGAGGCGGGCAAAGCAATTTTCAAAAAACTTGCGCTTGGAATGCAAAAAAACTTGGCGACCATTCAGCGCGGTTCGTACGCGTTCCCGGATACGAAAGTGTTCGGAAGCGCGCATATGGAAGCTATATCATCTACTATCGCGTAACTTCAGAAGCCGTGGATATCCTGCACATCTTCCACGGCGCGATGAATGTCGATCAATCCGACTTCGACTTGCCAGACAATGAAGCACTTTAGGCCTTCGCCGCCAACTTCAGCGCCTCCGCCACATCCTCAATAAGATCATCACCATCCTCAAGGCCAAGCGAAACACGCAGTGTCCCGCCCAAAATACCAAGCTCACCACGCGCTTCATCAGACAAATTCTTGTGCGTGGTCGTCGCCGGATGTGTGATCAGGCTCTTGGAATCGCCCAGATTGTTGGAAATCCGGATGATCTGCAGCGCATTCTCAAACGCAAACGCGGCCCGCTTGCCACCCTTCAAATCAAAACACACCATGGTCGAGCCGCCGGTCATCTGCTTGGCAACAATGTCCGCCTGCGGATGATCAGCGCGCCCCGGATACATCACGCGGGCAACAGCACTGTGGTCTGCCAGATAATTGGCAATCCGCGCAGCATTTTCCGTCTGCTGCTTGACCCGCAGCGGCAGGGTTTCAAGCCCCTTCAGCAACACCCAAGAGTTAAACGGTGAAATACCGGGCCCGGAGTGGCGGTGGTACTCGTGCAGATTTTTGTCTATCCAGTCCTTGCATGACAGCACAACGCCGCCCAGACAGCGCCCTTGGCCGTCGATGTGTTTGGTCGCCGAATACACCACCACATGCGCGCCCAGTTCCAACGGTTTCTGGAACAGCGGTGTCGAAAACACGTTGTCCACAACAAGGATCGCACCACAGGCGTTGGCGATGTCAGCGACCGCCTTGATGTCAATCACTTCCAGCGTCGGGTTGGTCGGGCTTTCAAGAAAGAACAGCTTGGTGTTCTTTTTGACTGCCGCTTGCCACTCATCCAGATTGCGCCCGTCCACCAGAGTGTACTCAATGCCATAGCGCGGGGCGAGAGTCTCGATCACCCAGCGGCAGGAGCCAAACAGTGCGCGCGCGGCAATGATATGATCACCGGTCCTCAGGCTGCAAAGGATCGCAGCAGAAACGGCGGCCATGCCGGAGGTTGTCGCCCGCGCATCTTCCGCGCCTTCCAGCGCACACATGCGCTTTTCAAACATGTCCGTGGTTGGGTTCGCATAGCGCGAGTAGATAAACCCCGGCTCCTCGCCCTTGAAGCGTGCTTCCGCCGCTTCCGCGCTGTCGTACACAAAGCCTTGCGTCAGAAACAGCGCTTCCGATGTTTCGCCAAAGCCCGAACGCAACGTTCCCGAATGCACCAGCTGTGTCGCTGGACGCCATGCCTTTTGGTCTGCCATCTTGAATTTCCTCAATAAAAAACCGGCCATGCAAGCGCAAATGACCGGTTTCCACACGGTCCTTTAGCAACTTGTTTAAAGTGGCTGCAAGCCGACCGGCCAAATCACCACTGAACTGAAATGTGTATTACTGCGTGGCGGCTCTTGCGTCAATTCGGATGACGGCTATGACACTCAAAACCAATCGAGGCGTCATGTCCGCGCGCAAATCCGGCATTTTGGCCGATCATCACATTCAGGCCCTGTTCGCGTCCGGCGCGTTGAAGTCCGAGCGACTTCTGGATGCTGATCAGGTGCAGCCCGCCAGCCTCGACCTGCGCCTTGGTGCCAAGGCATATCGTGTCCGCGCCTCGTTCATGCCGGGGCCAAACAAGTTGGTCATGGACAAGCTTGACCAACTCAAGCTGCACGAGATCGACCTCACTGGTGGCGCAGTCCTGGAGACCGGCTGCGTCTACATCGTGCCGCTGCTCGAGAGCCTTGCTCTCCCTGCTGAAATGGCCGCCGCCGCCAATCCCAAAAGCTCGACTGGCCGATTGGACATTTTCACCCGTGTCATCGTTGATCGCGCTCAGGAGTTTGACAAGGTTCCTGCCGGCTATCACGGCCCGCTCTACATCGAAATCTCCCCGCGCACCTTCCCGATTGTCGTCCGCCAAGGTTCCCGCCTGTCACAAATCCGTTTCCGCAAGGGCCGTGCCCAAATCGATGAAATCGAGCTTGCAGCGCTTCATGCAAGCGACACCCTGGTCAACGACGACAAGCCGAACATTTCCGGCGGCGGCGTCGCCCTGTCGATTGACCTTACCGGCAAAAGTGACCGCCTGATCGGCTATCGCGGCAAACATCACACCGCCGTCGTTGATGTCGACAAGCGCGCCGCACATGATGTTCTGGATTTCTGGGAGCCGCTTTATGACCGCGGTTCGGGCGAACTGGTCCTCGACCCGGATGAATTCTACATCCTTGTCTCGCGCGAAGCCGTCCACGTCCCGCCGCTCTATGCCGCCGAAATGACGCCTTTCGACCCGCTCGTCGGCGAATTCCGTGTCCATTATGCCGGCTTCTTCGATCCGGGCTTCGGCAACGCCGGGGCAGGCGGCATCGGCAGCCGCGCGGTCCTCGAAGTGCGCAGCCACGAAGTCCCGTTCATTCTCGAACATGGCCAGATTGTCGGGCGCTTGGTCTACGAACACATGCTCGGCAAACCGGCGGCTCTTTATGGTGCCGATCTTGGTTCGAACTATCAGGCGCAAGGCTTGAAGCTCTCCAAGCACTTCCGCTGAAAATTGTGACTCTTGACAGCCGCCGCCCACGCGGCGATGTAAGAGCCTGGCTCAAAATTCGGTTTGATGAGTCAAATGGAGTGATTCTCGAAAACCGGAACGGAGCATACTCTTGTATGTGAGCACCGGAAGCGCAGAGAATTGCCCCAGTTGGCCATCAAAGTGAATTTTCAGTCAGGCTCTTAGGGCCGCTGCGGGTATGATGTAATGGTAGCTTGTCAGCTTCCCAAGCTGATCGCGCGGGTTCGATTCCCGCTACCCGCTCCAAGTTTCATGCCTTTCTGAAGGAGACCAAAATGGCTGACCGCGTGAACGGTTTCCTTGGCGACACGCCATTCCGCATCTTCGTCAAGCTGGCGATAGTCTCGCTCATCGTCGGCGTCGTGATGCGCTCGCTCGGTTGGATGCCACTCGATATTGTGCGCATGATTCGAACGCTGTTCGAGCGGATTTGGAGCATGGGTTTTGCCGCTTTTGCCGACATTGCCGACTATCTGATCCTCGGCGCGGCCATCGTCATTCCCGCATTCATACTGCTGCGCCTGATTGCAATGCGGCGCAGTTGATCGGCTAAGCGGCGATGGATTTTGCCGCCCATTCGGCGGTCTTCCGTCCACAATGCTCGCCAATTGCTTTGGCGCCTGACTTGTCCAAAGCGGATGAAAGGCCTCGAACAATCGCATTCGCCAACCCCGGTCCTTCATAAACAAAGCCGGTATAAAGCTGCACCAAATCCGCCCCGGCTTCGATCTTTGCCATCGCCGTTTCGGCGGAATTCACGCCACCAACTCCTACAATCGCGACGTTCCTGCCGATCCGCTGCCGCATCTTGGCCAAGACGACGGTCGAGCGCTCAAACAGCGGCACACCGGACAGCCCGCCGGTCTCCGAGCGACTCCCGCAGACGATTCCAGCGCGCGAAAGCGTGGTGTTGCTGACGATCACGCCCTCAAGCTTCTTGTCCAAAAGCTCCGCAGCCACATCGTCAAGGTCAGTCTCGCTCAAATCCGGCGCGATCTTGAGAAACACTGGAACAACCCTGTGGACTTCCGTAGCCATCGCATCGCGCGCCGTCATGACGCGATCAAGAAGTTCGGCAAGACTTTCCCGCGCCTGCAAATCCCTAAGTCCGGGTGTGTTTGGCGACGAAATATTGACTGCAAAGTAATAGGCGACGTTATAGAAGCTGTTGATTCCACGTACATAATCGTCCGCGCGGTCAACACTGTCCTTGTTCGCGCCGAGATTCACACCAACAATCCCAGAGTTGCTGCCTCGCTCTTGCAGCCGTGCAAGCGTAACCGCGTGTCCTTCGTTGTTGAAGCCAAGCCGGTTGATGACAGCCTTGTCTTCAAGCAACCTGAAAACGCGTGGCTTTGGATTGCCCGCCTGCGGTCTGGGCGTCACCGTCCCGACTTCTGCGAAGCCGAACCCGAGGCGAAGCAGCGCATCTGGCACTTCAGCATTCTTGTCAAACCCTGCAGCCATGCCAAGCGGATTTGGGAACGCGAGCCCAGCAACATTCACCTGCAGTCGCGGATCAGGCGCACAAACCGGACTTGGCAAGAGTCCCGTTTTCAGCGCCTTGATCGCCAAACCATGTGCCTGCTCGGCATCAAATCCAAACAGAACCGGCCTCAAGACTGCCGAAAACAGCCCGGTCATCAAGCCAACTCCGGAAACAGATGCGCACCATTCGCGTCAAGCGGCAGAGGTTTGGCCCAGACAATATCCTCGTCAGTCATCGGTCGATAGAGGTGCGGGAACGCATCCCCGCCGCGTGAGACTTCGTACCTCAATGCGTCTCCAAGTCCCGAAGTCGCCACTGCCACCAACAACAAGTCACCTTGCCCGGCGAAGTGCCTGGCCGCAGTCTCGCGCATCTGATCTTCCGTAGATAGGTGAATAAAGCCGTCGGCAAGGTCGATTAGAGCGCCCGCAAATACGCGCTTCGCCTCAAAATCAGCCCATTGCGCCGCTGTCATGATTTTATAAACGACCTGATTCATATGCGTCATTTCTCCATTATGTCGCCGCTAGCAGGATTCCTGACCAAAGACAAAGCAGCCGCGAGGCTGTCACAAAAGTTTTGAACACGCATGTCGCATTTGTGGCGAAGTCAGCCATTATGCCTTCTGAACAACCATAAACCATGGGAGTTATTTGATGCGCATGTTCATGATCACACTGTCAGCCTTGGCCGCGTCAGCGTCCGGCGGACTTGCCGAAGACCTGACCCGCTATGCGCTCGAAAAGACAGCAGACGGATACGTTCGCATGGATAAGTCCAGTGGCGAGATGTCGATTTGCAATGAGCAAGGAGATCAACTGGTTTGCCGCATTGCTGCAGATGACCGGC
Source organism: Phyllobacteriaceae bacterium (assembly GCA_031422915.1). Taxonomy (GTDB): domain Bacteria; phylum Pseudomonadota; class Alphaproteobacteria; order Rhizobiales; family Rhizobiaceae; genus JANMEX01. Next base: position 8,002 of record JANPEK010000119.1, read on the forward strand.
TGGCAATCGATGATCAGATGGCGAGCCTTGAAGAGCGACTGACTGCACTTGAAACGAAACTCGGTGCGCTGGAAAAATCCGGGTTGACAGGCAACCAAAGTCTTCCGACCGACGAAGAGTTTGAAAAGACCATGGGCTACATGGAAAAATTCTTCCGCCGTTTCATGGGTGTCGTCAAGGAACTCAATGACGAAGAGAATGGACCCCAGAAAACATGAACCTTACGCGGGCGATATACGCTTTTCTTGGAGTTTGCCTGACCATCCTGATTGTCTACGCGATTCAGGCAGGCAACTTTTGGCAGGCAGGAAACTGGCTGACGAGTGACCCTTGGGGAATTGTCACAATTGCAGACCTCTATCTCGGTCTGGCCATTTCGGCTGCGATTATCGCCATTTTCGAGCGAAAATTGTCGGCATTGCTTTGGATTGCGCCGTTGCCATTCCTAGGAAATATTTGGACTGCCGCATGGTTTGTGATGCGCCTGCCGGAAATTGCGCGGCGCATGCGCTCGACGCGTTGACCGGACACCCCGAAATGACATCATGAGAGCTTAAATGCCAGATTTGTCTTGAACATTGGCGATAAAGGGCAATAGTCAACGCCAAATACCGTGCGCACACGCTGGGAGGCTCCGTGACTGCAAGATTGACCTTCGTCGTTGTCGATGACCACCCGCTATTTCGTGGAGCAATCAAGGAGACGCTTCTTTCTCTCAACGAGGGGGTAAGCATATTGGAAGCCGGCGATTTTGACGCTGCCAAGAAGATTGTGTCAAATACGCCGGATATTGACCTTGTTCTTCTGGATTTGGCCATGCCGGGAACCAGTGGCCTTTCCGGGCTGGTGACGCTTCGGGCGCTCCAACCAGCGGTCCCTGTCGTTATCGTATCTGCATCCGACGACATTGCCACAATCAGGCGGGCGATTGAGCTTGGCGCGTCGGGTTACATCAAGAAGAGTTCCAGCTTTGAAGAAATCCGGTTGGCGATCAACGGCGTCTTGTCAGGTGAAATCGTCTCACCCGTCAATGTCAGTCTGGGCATCGAAAACGACCCCGATATTCGTGACTTGATTCAGCGCATACGAACCCTAACGCCGCAACAGGCGCGTGTTCTCGGCATGCTGGCGGAAGGGCTTCTCAACAAGCAGATTGCCTATGAACTCAAAGTGTCAGAAGCCACCATCAAGGCCCATGTGTCGGCGGTTCTGCAAAAATTGAATGTCGACAATCGGACGCAAGCTGTTATCCGTCTTGGCAAAATCGGCGTTGACGCGCTCCAGCCCAATAGCTGACCTATTCCGCTGCAACTTCCGCGCGGTTGCGCATAAGGGCAGCACGAAGCGACGCCGGTTTCACCGGTTTGTTGATAATGATAACATCTGCCGAGTCAGCGAGCGTGCGAACCTCATGCGACCGGTCCGCAGTCAGCAACAGCGCCGGCAAATCACGCCCAAACTTTTCGCGCATCAGCGCAATCACTTGCAGTCCGTTTTCCTGGTCCAGATGATAGTCAACCAACACTGCGTCTGGCCGCTCGACCTTCAGTGAATCTTGTCCATTGGTAGCTGTTGTCACTGTACAACCCCATTGCATCAGCAGTGAGCGCATGCCCTCAAGAATACGCCGGTCATTGTCGACGCACACAAGTCGAAGCGCGGGCATCGGGACTGAGCTTCCGGCAAAGGTACGGACGGCAGTATCGGCGTAGTCATTTGCTGGTAACACCGGGTTGACTGACAATGCCATCACTGTGCCTTTGTTGACAGTTGATGTCATCGTCAGTTGCAGCTTCAGGACACGTGAAATCCGGTCTACGATTGAGAGGCCAAGACCGAGGCCCTCAGCCTCTCTCGCACCATCCTCAAGGCGGGTAAACTCGCGGAAAACCGTTCGAGCCTTGTCTTGCGCAATGCCAATACCACTATCGAGCACCTGAATTTCGACATGCGTTGCATACCGCCGCACACCGACCACAATTCCGCCTGTTCGTGTATATTTAATCGCGTTTGAAACCAGATTTTGTACAAGCCTTTGCAACAGGTTTCTATCTGTCCGGATGTGTAACGACGAATAGACAACAGCCAGCTTGAGCCCCTTCTTTCTTGCCAAGGGCATAAAATCGGTTTCAATCTGCTTGAGCAGCGAGCCGATAGGAAACGTCGTTAAATTCGGCTTCATTCCACCTGTGTCGAGCCGCGAAATGTCGAGGACCGCACCAAGGATTGTTTCAACAGAATCGAGCGATGACTCGATTTTACCGACAATATCTTCGTTCTCGCCCTTGCCAAGCTTCTCGCTGAGTGAAGCGCTGTAAAGGCGCGCAGCATTGAGAGGTTGAAGAATGTCATGACCAGCGGCGGCGAGGAAGCGGGTCTTGCCCAAATTGGCTTCCTCCGCAAAGCTTTGGGCCTTTGCGAGCTCCGTATTGACACGGCTCAGTTCAGCTGTGCGCACCACCACGCGCTGTTCAAGGCTTTCGTTGACTTTTCTAAGCGCCTCATCGGCCAACACACGCTGCGTGATATCCGTATAAGTAGCAACAATCCCGCCATCCGGCATTTGATTGGACCGGATTTCGACGATCCGCTTGCTGACCGCCAAGTCCACCTGCCAAGGCACGCCAAATTGGGTCAGCCTGTGAATTGTTGAGTTGCTGATGTCGATAGTAATGTCACCGCGCGCCTTCAAATGCGAGAGGACGGATACCAAACTTGTGCCGACCTGCCCGAATTCGTCCGGCAAATCGAAAAGCGTTCTGAACTGGCGATTCCAGCACGTAAGCCTGAACTCCCTGTCAAAAACGGTGATGCCCTGTTCCATCTGATCGAGCGCGATCTGGAGAAGATCACGGTTTTGTTGCAATGCTTCTGACGCATCATCGAGGAGACGATAGGCATTGCGGCTGGACTGGTCGTTTCGCTGGAAGAGCAGCGAAAGGATAAGTCGTGCAGAAGAAGAACCTACCGCACTGCCAAGCAGTTGCTCGGCGAATCGTATGGTTGCAAGATCGGCCAAGGCATTTTTGATGATGGTCCGCCCTTCGCGCCGCTCAAATGTGGCGAATGAGCGTTCGGTTCTCTCGACCCCGATATAGCGGGCAATCGTGGCCTTCAGGTCATCCGCAGTCACCGCCATTCCAAGCCGCCGAAGATTTGGCATGGGCACAAGGTCCCGCGGCACAAAAACGGCTGCCTGAATCCGTTCCAAGGGCGTTGCCACTCGCGAAAATGATCCAAGCATGAACATGATCAGGTTGACAGACATACTCCACATCACCCCGTGGGTGAGTGCATCCATCTCAACGCCAAACAAATGTTGTGGGCGTAGCGCCGCCAGCCCGAACAAACCATTCTTCACAATACTGTTGTCAGTTCCTGCAAGTGTCGGGAACAGCAGCGTGAAGAACCAAAGCAAAATGCCCGAGCCCATGCCCAGCATGGCACCGCGCGCATTGGCGTTTCGCCATATCAGGCCACCTAGAAACGCAGGCGCAAACTGGGCAATTGCCGCAAAGCTGATGAGCCCGATTGACGCAAGCCGGTAGTTGTTGGCGGCTTCGCGATAGTAGGCATAGGCGGCTATCATGATGAACAATATAGCGGCACGGCGCACGTTAAGGATTGTTGCAGGCAAATCCTCGTCACGTCCTCGTTCCTTGCCGGCGTAGCGTCGCAACATCAGCGGCAAAACAAGATCATTGGATATCATGATTGACAATGCGACGCTTGCAACAATCACCATGGCTGTGGCCGCAGAAAGCCCGCCGATGAATATGAGCAGCGAAAGCCACGTGGCATCGGCGGACAGCGGCAAAGCCAACACGAACAAGTCTGCAGGTGTGCCTGGCGGCAAATGAATGAGACCTGCGAGCGCAATCGGCAGAACAAACAGGTTGATGGCAACCAGATAGGCCGGGAATAACCATGCGGCGGTACGCAATTCGCGTTCATCCCGGTTCTCGACAATCATCACGTGGAATTGCCGGGGAAGAAGCACAATCGCAAACCCGGACAGGCAAATCAGCATGAGCCAAGTCGATATAGGCGTGTGGTAGTCGAGCGCCGCAACAGCGGAGGCGTTCGTTTGAAGGGACGAAAATGCCTCACTCGGTGCCCCGAAAAGAAAGAACGTGACCGCGATCCCCGCAGCAAGAAACGCAGTCAGCTTGATCACTGACTCAACCGCGACGGCCAGGATCAACCCGTTCTGGTGTTCTGTTGCGTCAGCATGGCGCGTTCCAAACAGGATCGCGAAAACACCCAATGCCACCGCAACCAGAAACGAAAAGTCTGCGATGACAAAATCTCCCGCCAACATGGTCCCGCCAAGATGACGCGTGAACAGATCAAATGAGCCGGAAATGGCCTTCAGCTGTATTGCGATGTAGGGAACCGCTGCCAATGCTGCGATGCAGGTAGCAAGCGAAGCGACGCCAAAGCTCTTGCCATAGCGGGCTGCCAGCATGTCAGCGACAGAGGTTATGCGCTCGGACTTCGCAAGCCGGACAATGCGCCGCAGAAAGCGATAGCCAAATGTGAAGACCAGCACCGGCCCGATGTAGATGCCTAGAAACTCAAGGCCGCGCTCCGAGGCCAGCCCTACCGATCCGAAAAACGTCCATGACGTGCAATAAATTGCCAGACTAAAGGCATAAACATAGGGCCGGGGACGGCTGTTGCCCCCGCGCTGGCCACGCCGGTCACCGTAACTCGCCACTGCAAAAAGCAGCAGTACGTACAGAATCGCGCTGGCAAGTACGGCGGTTTCAGTCACGGCGTCTCTCTGTCAATTTTTATTGATCCAACGCAATCATGGCCAGCCCCAAATGTCCATCGCGGCAAAAGTTCAACGCGGTTTTGATTGACTTCATGATCCAAGGGACCAGGGGCTGGAGGCTTACTTTGACTTTTGGTTGTGCTATGCGTGCGTTGCTGGCAGGATAGTGCTTGCGCAAATGGGGCTCCTGCACGGACTGCGGGGACAAAAATCGGAGAACGGGAATGCTGAAGGAATTCAAAGAATTTGCCATGAAAGGCAATGTCGTCGATCTCGCAATTGGCGTGATCATCGGCGGCGCATTTGGCGGTCTGGTCAACTCAATTGTCAACGACATTCTAATGCCCATCGTTGGCTACATCACCGGTGGCGTGAACTTTTCCAACATGTTTGTGCAGCTTGCAGGTGACCAGCAAGCCACACTGGAAAAGGCAAAGGAAGCCGGTGCCACGCTCGCATACGGCAACTTCATCACCCTTCTGATCAACTTTCTCATCATCGCCTGGGTTTTGTTCATGGTCGTCAAAGCGATGAACAGCATGAAGAAACCAGCCCCCGAAGCTGCCCCTGAAGCACCGCCAGCGCAAGAACTGTTGCTCGGCGAAATCCGGGACTTGCTCGCCAAGGGCGCAAAGTAACAATCTGGCTGCAATGTCATTTGCACCCCGGCGCTATCGCCGGGGTTTTTCATTGTAGTTTTGAAACGTTTGCGACAAACCGCTGGAGCAATAAGGAACAGACAATGGAACTTTTGGATTCGCTTCGCGCTTCTGCAAGAATGGCACCCGAAAGCGGTATCGTCGCCGTAATGAACCGTGGCCGCGCCAAGGAAGGTATCATTCCGCTTTGGGCCGGTGAGGGCGATTTGCCGACGCCGGACTTCATCCGCAATGCCACTATGAATGCATTGAAGGCAGGCGAAACGTTCTACACATGGCAGCGCGGCATACCGGAATTGCGCGAGGCCCTTGCGCGCTACCACAATCGCCATTTTGCAACCAATCTCACGTATGAACATTTCTTGGTCACCGGGTCAGGCATGCAGGCCATCCAGCTGGCGTTGCAGGCCCTTGCCGGAAACGGGGACGAGGTCATCTACCTGACCCCGGCATGGCCGAATTTTGCCGCCGCTGCCGGAATTGCCGGAGCATTGCCGGTCGCCGTTCAAATGGATTTTGGCGCGAACGGTTGGTCAATCGACCTGGAACGATTGAAAGCAGCAATCACCCCTCGCACCAAGGCCATTTTCATCAACAGCCCATCCAACCCGACCGGATGGACCGCAGACCTTGATACTTTGCGCAGCCTCCTGGCGCTTGCGCGCAAACACGGGCTTTGGATAATCGCTGACGAAATCTACGCCCTTTTCCATTATGCAGATAGTCGCGCTCCGTCGTTCATGGACATCATGCACCCGGAAGACCGGATCGTTTTCGTCAACAGTTTCTCCAAAAACTGGGCAATGACCGGCTGGCGTGTGGGTTGGTTGACCATTCATCCAAAACTCGCTCAGGTGTTTGAGAATCTGATCCAATACTCGACGTCAGGTGTTGCCCAGTTCATGCAGAAGGGTGCTGTCGCGGCGCTTGATCACGGTGATGACTTCATCCGCATGCAAATCGACCGTGCACATCTGGCCCGTGACCTTCTCTGCAAGGCGCTCATGGAAACCGGCAAAGCGCAGGCATTACCGCCTGCGGGAGCGTTCTACCTGTTCTTCAAGGTGAATGGCGTCAAAGACTCCGTAAAGGCGGCATTTTCTATGGTCGATCACGCCAACGTCGGCGTCGCCCCAGGGGCAGCTTTTGGCAGTGGAACGGACGACTTCTTCCGCATCTGCTTCAACAGAAAGCTGGATGACATCGCTGCCGCAGCTGATCGCTTGGTCAGCTGGATTGACAAAAACATATGATGCAAGCAGCAGTTTTCAACTTTTGCAGGTTCTTGTGCTTGAAGCTGCCCTGTAACAATGCGATGCGATACGCGCGCAGTCCGTTCAGGCGATCCGAATGAAAATAGAAATTGTCAAAAAATTCCTGCTTCGAGGCATGGTCGACATCGGCGTCATTTCGTTTGTCATCAGCATCCTCTTGCTGACACAGCCGATCTACATGCTTCAGGTTTATGATCGCGTCTTGCCGTCGTCGAGCCTTAACACGCTGATATTCCTGTCCATCATTACTCTTGCCGCAGTTGTTGTGCTCGGATTGCTCGAAGTCTTCCGCCAGCTGTATGCCTCCAGGTTGGCCGTCAGACTGGAAAGCGAATTGGGCTCGACAGCGTTTCTTGCTGGCGCGCAAAGCCCGAATGCCGAATTGGGTGATACGCAGCCATTGCGTGACTTGGCAATGGTGCGCAATTTTGTCAGTTCACGCATTTTGCAAAGCCTGTTTGATCTGCCGTTTGTCCCCGTGTTCCTCCTTTTGCTCGCCTACATCCATATGTACGTCTTCGCACTGACTGTCGCAGGACTTGTGCTGGTTGCACTCGTTGCCTGGGCAAACCAGCACGGCGTGGAAGAGTCAGGCAAGAAAACAGCAGAAAGCGCAATGAAAGCGATGGCATCGGCACAGGCTTTCACCCGCAGTGCCGAAACAATCCGTGCCATGGGCATGGCACGAAATACGGTTGCTATTTGGGGCAAGGCCGAAGCTGACGCCCTGCGTTCCGTTGATGAAACAACCTCAATCAACGCTTGGTATGGCGGCCTGTCCCGCTCAATTCGTCTTCTACTGCAAATAGGCATCATGGGTCTTGGGGCATGGCTGGTCGTCGGCGGCGAGATGACAGCAGGCATGATCTTCGCCACCAGCATGGTATCAGGTCGCGCATTGCAACCGATCGACCAGCTCGTGGGTGGCTGGCGCCAGATTTTTGACGCGCGGCTGGCATGGGACCGCCTCAAGAAATCTTTGGCAAGAGTCGATCTCGCTTCGACACCCAAGACGGGCCTGCCTGACCCGGTGGGTGAAATCCACGCAGAGAACCTGATCTACGTGCCGCAAAGCCGGAAAGCTACAGAGCCGCTCATCAAGCGGCTGAACTTCCGGATACCTGCTGGAACATCCGTGGGTCTGATAGGTCCAAGTGGTGCCGGAAAGTCCACCCTTGCCCGGCTGATCTGCGGAGCAATAGAGCCAACGCAGGGCAACGTCTGTATCGATAAGGCTGACTTGCGCCAGTGGGATCGCGACAGGCTTGGGAAGTTTATCGGTTATTTGTCCCAAGACGCGGACTTGCTTCCCGGCACCGTGGCACAAAACATCTCGCGTTTTGCACCGGACGGCACTGATGAAAGCATCGTTGCGGCGGCGATGAAGGCGCAAGTCCACGATATGATACTGGCTCTGCCCGGCGGCTACGGCACGCTGCTCGGACCGGGCGGGATGACCCTTTCGGGAGGCCAACGCCAGCGCATCGGGCTTGCCAGAGCATTCTACGGCACTCCAAAGATTTTGATTTTGGACGAGCCAAACTCGAACCTTGATGCAGAGGGTGATGCGGCCTTGGAGCGAGCCCTTCAGCAAGCAAAAGCCGATCGCATCACAGTGGTGATGGTCACGCAACGCAAAACCAGCGCGGATAAGCTCGACAGTCTGATGATAATTCGCGACGGCCAGATTGAAGACTTCGGACCGCGTGAAATCATCGTTGAAAAGCAAAATGCCAAACTGCGGGAGTTCATCCAAAAGCAGCAGGCAGCCGCACAGGCGCAGCCGCGGTCCCTGCCAAACATGAGCCCGACCGCTCAGGAAAAACTCCAATGAGCGCCACGTCAGACTATTCCGAATGGGCACGTGACGTTCCCACGTCAACGCGCAAGATTGCGTGGGTCTCTTACGCCACCGTTGCTGCGTTCTTGCTGGCGTTCGGCATCTGGGGTGTCAAGGCGCCGCTGGACGGCGCAGCAATTGCCTCAGGTGTAATTGCGGCTGCCGGAAAAAACCTGCCAATCCAACATTTGGAAGGCGGGAACATTGAGGAAGTTCTGGTGCATGAAGGCGAACGTGTGAAAGCTGGAGTGCCCCTGTACAAACTTGACCAAACGGTGCCACAAACCCAGCTGAACCGGCTTACCAAAGCCAAATCGTCGTTTCAAGCGCGCGCCGAGCGACTCAAGGCTGAGCGGGATGGCAAGACAGAACTGGTGTTCGCGCCGGCACTGAAGACTTCAACCGATCCGGATATTGTTGAAATCGTCAGCGAACAAACCAATGATTTCCTCAACGGCCTGCGCCGTCACGAGTCTGAAATCGGCATTTTGCAGCAAAGAGTAGAGGCCCTTCAGGAATCAATTGCCGGATTGGACGCACAGAAAAAGGCCGCTGACGATCAGTTGGCCATTGTCGATGACGAAATCTTGCGCAAAAAGAAGCTCTTGGACAAGGGCCTGACAGACCGCTCACAATTCACAGCATTGATGCGCAATCAAGCGGAATTGCTGGGTCAAATCGGTTCTGTTACCTCAAACATCGCGAGCGCAAAAACCCAGATTGTCGAAGCCAAACAACAGATTGAACGGGCGGCAACTCAACGGATCGAACAGGCCTCCAAGGACCTGACGGACATCAGGCGTCAGGAGACCGACTTTGACGAGCAAATCATTGCTGCAAGGTCAGTACTTGATCGCACTGTTGTCAGCGCGCCGGTTGATGGCATCGTCATTCGCATGAACATCAACAGCAAGGGTAGTGTTGTGCGGCCCGGCGAGACGCTGCTTGAACTCCTGCCGACCACAAGCGACTTGATTGTTGAAGCAAAAATGAACCCGCTGGAGGTCGACGCCATTCGCATCGGCCAGGACGCGCGTCTCCGTTTCGTCGCTCTGAACGCCCGCTCCACGCCTGAAGTCGCAGGCAAAGTTACCTTCATTTCGCCCGATAGCCTGATCGACGAAGCGACGCGGCAAGCGTACTACGCCGTCAGACTGCGCATCGACAAATTGCCGCCGGAAATCGCCGCCGATCAGGTGTTCCCGGGTATGCCGGTTGAGGTGTTCATTTCGACGGGTGACAGAACATTCGCTGAATATCTCGCCCGCCCGATAACAGACTCTTTCTCGCGCGCTTTCCGCGAAGAATGACTCCGGGTTTCTTCGCACTGCCGCGCGTCCGCGCGATTTCACTACTGCGCTTGGCGTTTTGTTTGTCTTTTGCGTTGATATTGGCATTCCTTGACATATCAGCTTGGGAAGTGCGGGAGTCCTGAATGGCAATTCTGGTAACAGGTGGCGCGGGCTACATCGGCAGCCATATGGTCTGGAGGCTGCTGGATACCGGTGAGAAGGTGGTCGTTGCGGATCGCCTGTCAACCGGATTCGACTGGGCAGTAGCGCCCGAAGCTGCACTTGAAGTTGGCGACATTGGCGACCCCGCATTTGTCGGCGCACTTTTTGCTCGCCACAAAATTGAGGCCATCATCCATTTTGCGGGCTCGGTTGTCGTGCCCGATTCTGTAGCGGACCCGCTGACCTACTACGACAACAACACCGTGAAATCACGTCTCTTGATCGAGCATGCACTCAAAAACAAAATTGACAAATTCATCTTCTCGTCTACCGCTGCCGTCTACGGAAGTGTCAGCAGCGACCTGGTCACGGAAGCTGCGGCGACTGTCCCCGAATCGCCCTATGGCCGCTCCAAGTTGATGACAGAGTGGATGTTGAAAGACGCGGCAGCCGCCCATGATTTCAGCTTCACGGCTCTGCGCTATTTCAACGTGTCGGGAGCTGATCCACAAGGGCGCACCGGGCAATCAACCAAAGGTGCAACCCATCTTTTGAAGGTTGCCTGTGAAACCGCCGTTGGCAAACGCCAGTCGATGCAGGTATTCGGAACAGACTATCCAACGCCGGACGGCACGTGCGTGCGGGACTATATCCACGTCACAGACTTGGTTGATGCCCACTATCTGGCGCTCAAGCGCCTGCGCGAAGGTGGCAACAGTTTGATCGCCAACTGTGGCTATGGCCGCGGGTTCTCAGTGCTGGATGTCATAAACACAGTGAAGAACGTAGCTGGTCGCGACTTCGATGTGGACTTCGCACCGCGAAGAGCCGGTGATGCAATCTCGGTGGTAGCCAATTCGGACTGCGCGAAAAGAGAGCTCAACTGGCAACCAAATCACAATGACCTGGAGCTGATTGTGCGAACGGCGCTGGACTGGGAGAAGTCATTGAAGTTCAGAAACTTGGCCTAGAAAACGATTATCGTTTCAAATCTCCAAATTGTCTTTACATCAATCAATATTGTTTACATATTTGCTAATTATCGTAACTATTCGTGAAATAAATTCATTGTCTGAATTACAGTTTTGTTCTGATTCTATCGCTTTTGAAATCCTGCTTGGGGTCAAAGGCGTTTTCTTGGTATTTTCCATTATTCTATTACTAATCACACGCTCCATTATTGGATTTATCTGCAGGTAAGACACATCAATGTTTTCGGCCCGCAGTCCAACCAAGATGGCGCTTCTTTGACTTTCGAGTTTGCTTCGCATGGTGTCATGGGAGGCTTGGACCGTAACACCAATCGCCTCATTTTTCATGGTGATCCGGATCGTAATTTTTTCGGCAGTTTCTGCGTTAACACTGACAATTTCGGCATTGAGCGGCGAAGTAACACTGGTCGATGCCCTGTCCGGAGAACTCGACCGAAGACTAATTGCATCGATTTGGACAACCTTGCTTGTGTCTGGAACAGACTGATGCAAATTGAATGCCGTACTTTGATAAAACAGGTCGAGTTGCCCGGTTGCATTTGCTTTGACCGAAAAATCCGGTTCAGCAATGCGCGACTGCTTATCCAATTTTCTGCCGGCAATTGCGGGAAGCTCGCTGGGATACTTGGTTGCAACAGCTCTTGAATGCACGACATGAGACAACCGCGCAGGCGCAGCTTGCGCAAGAAACGAATGCTCAATGCCACGGTGGGGCGTAACGCCTTCAACAAAAATTACGCCCGCCAAGACGTCAAGCGCCGACATGTCCTGTCTCTGTTCGTCCAGCGCCTGATCCGTATCTGCACGGCTATGCACCAGAGGATCAGCGTTGTCGAGACATACGGCACTTGAACGGCACACGACACTCAGGCCTCTGGGCGATGCTGCAGCCACAGTCGCGATGCCATTTTCAGAAATCGCCACCACATCAGCGCTGCTCTGCTCCAAAGCCTCGTGAAAGCTCGGCCGGGACGAGTCGGGCACTTCGGGTCTGCGTAAGTCTGTCGAAGCCAAGTTGGAACTCTTGCAATGCGGCAGTTGAACTTGGGTCATTCGCCAATCGTTCCAACATCGTGTTCGATCTGGCTTAGCTCACGCAAGTCATTTGCAAACCGCGCCAAAAACCAACCGTCGAATTCAGCCCTCGCCATTGCGCTTGTAGTGTTGCGCGCCCCTTCGCCGTCCGGGTTGTCAATCAACTGTGCCATCAATATGCCGAACGGCGCGCTTGGCACAGTACGATCGGCATCTTGCACCGCCATTTTTTTGTCTGAATCGGCCTCAAAACCTTGTCCTCGAATTTCATCAAACATGCGCTCAAGCGTATGGAAGGCTTTGTCCCTCATAAGACTGTCGCTTTTGTCGAGTGAACCAAAACCGTCGCGCTTGGCTGCTACCAAAAGTGCCGGTGTTTCCAAAACTTTGATATTGGATATCAGTCCATAGAGGTTGAACTTCCTCTTCAGGGACTCGTCTTGCTGCATCAAACTGTCAGACGAGCCACGTGTAATTTGACGAAGCATGTCAAGACGACCGTCAATTGCACACGAGGTAAGGAGCCTTGATATCAAGGTATGCCGATTGGTTGATGGCAGTCCCGCGACGATCTTGAGCGCTTGGGACAGTTCATCTGCTGTCAAAAATCGGATCAACCCGGCAACATAGCTATCGATGAACTGGCTGGCGAAGGGCGACGAAAAATAGCGTCGAAGATAGAGATTGGACACCCGTTGGAAAGTCGTCTCGTCCCCGCTCGCAAGGCCAAGAGCCAAAAGTCGCCGAAGCGCCACCTCTTCTAAAAGCGTCCCCGGCGCCTCCAGCACCACCGTTCCAAAGCTGCGCCTCGCTGTCTCGATGTCATTGTCCAGGCTCGCAGTGCCAAGCGCCAGCATGACGTACGGGGTAAGTCCGCCCGATATTGAACGGGGGTCAATCTGAGCAAACCGTCGCGCAGCCTCACCCATATCGCCTGATGCATAGAGTTCCGTCGCCTGACCAACTGCGAAAAAGCGGCTTTGCTTGTCGACTTTTGCCAGTAAATCCTTTGAAGCTGCCGCATCACCGCCACTCAGGGCAAAGCCGATAACTGTCTTTTCCCAATCGGACACTGCTTCTGCATCAGAAACAGGCTTGCTGAGTTCAAGCTCCAGACGCGCAAGTATTTCCGTCTGCGCAGCAGCGGCAATCGGATCGCCGTATGCAAAATTGTCTTGTACCTGATGCAATGCACTCAGCATTGCGGCTGGCAAATTGCCGTTCTGTCCGTGCCCTGCCGTTGGAAGAAGGCAAACAATTGCCGCAACACCTGCAATGGTCCGCAGCATCACAACGTTCCCAGCAATATTTCAATACGCCGGTTCTCGCCTGAAAGCGGGTCGGCAATATTGCGCAGCTGACGGTCAGCGTGACCGGCTATCTCTTGAATGCGTCTATCCGGCAGACCGCCATGCAAAAGAATGAAATATGTCGCTTTGGCACGCTGGGTCGACAGTCGCCAATTGCCATCATCTTCACCTCGAAACTGCCGCCCGTCCGTGTGTCCAAAAATATGAACGCCACCCTTGCGCGCCAGCAGCGTTTTTGAAATTGCTTCCACTGCCAGCACCATGGCGGGCGCAGGCACAGCGGAGCCGATCTCAAACATCGGGTCTTTGACTGTATCAGAAACAGTGATCAGCACACCCGTATCCGTCGCCTTCACGTCGATAGACGCTTCCAATTGTTTGGCGCTGTCAGTCTCGCTTTTCAGCGCGTCATAGATTGCCGCCTTGAGCTCCTTGGCCGCCAACTCCCGCCGCTGCGTGTCGATCACTTGGTCAGCCTCGTTCGCGCCCAGGCCAATCTCGTTCTGCTCCGCGACGTCCGGCCGTTTCTCACCCGCCTCGCCGTCCCCGGAAGCCACGGCACCAGCTGAGGTCTTATCATCCTCAACAGTCTTGGCCTTGCCAACAGCCTTGCCTGTCGCAACGTCGGACGCTTCGCCTTTTCCAGACGAAGACGGCATGAACGGATCGGCAAAGTCGCCGCCTGAGTTCGTCCGGCTCTCCTTGTTGAGGACTTCCACATCGGCGCTCGAAATGATCCCGACGCTCTTGATCGTCTCGATTGCGGCAAGCGGCGCGGCAAAAAATGCCGCTTCAAGCGCAGCATCGCCTGCCACACCCGCATCGCGCGATATATCAGCGGTCAAAGAGTTCGTGGTCGGATTGTCCTTGGAGGTTTTGGACGCCTGTCCGTCGTTGCCGCTTTCCGCCTCGGAAGTCGGACCGCCCTTTTGGTCGTTGATCCCCTTGGAGCTTCGATTGCGATCAACGAGCTTCACGGGGTTGAAGTAGCTGGCGACTGAACGTTTTGTCTCTTCGTTGGCAGCGTTGATCAGCCAAAGCACCAGAAACAACGCCATCATGGCTGTCATGAAGTCCGCAAATGCGATCTTCCAAGCGCCGCCATGGTGCGCTTCTTCCTCTTCGTTTCCACGCTTGATGATGATGATTTGGTGCGCTTTCCCGTCGTCGATCATTGGGCGAAGCCCGCAGAGAGCAACTTCGCCCAATGGTCAAAGCGCGTGGAGAGCAAATGATTGTCATACTCGATTGTAACTTCGTCTGAATCCACAAAACCCAACTTGAATCGAAACTTGTTGTCCTCAAAAAGTGGTGACAATTTCTCCACAATCTCCTTGGAACCGCTGATCAGGAAAAACCCGTCGGAACTGCCGTCGAGCATTTCAAACATTGTTGCTCTTAGCTCAGTGACCGACAAATCCAGTACGGATTGCTCTACAAACGGCGCAACGATGCGCACCATTTCGCTGCATATCGCTTCGGTAACAGCGGTCGACAATCCGTCGCAAATCTCCGCGATCAAATCGCGCAAGGTTGCAAGCTCGTGCGCAACAAACTGTTCATGGCGAGTGTCACAGGTAAACTGCAATGCCGCGATTTGGTTCTCGTATTTCAAGAGTGTCTCTTTGAGGGCGGCAATTTCTGCATCACGTGTGATGATGTCACCAAAACGACCCGCCGCTTCCGGCGCGGTTGAACGAGTTGCACCAGCAAGACGATATTGATCATCGCCAGGACTTGCGTCGCGCACCGACTCAACCAGTGCGAATATCTCTGCGTCCTGCGCTTTGAACAACGGCTCGAAATCGCCCGCATCTCCCGTTGTTGGTACAGTCAGTGGCACGAAGTTTGCTGTTAACGCCACACCACGCATCACGCCGCTTCTTCCGCAAGCCACTTTTGTATAACTTGCGCCGCGCGCTGCGGATCCGCAGCAGTGATTTCCCGCAACCGCTTGGTCGCCGCATCGTCCGGCCTTGCAAGAGAGTCAAAAGTCACTTGCTTTGGCTCCTGCATTGTCCCGGTGGGCAATTGGTCAATCGCAAATCCGTCCCCGGTCTCGCTTTGGCTCAAAGTCTTCAGCGCCGGCCTGATGCCCAGAAGCAAGACAAGCAATGTCACAACGACAAAGGCACCGGCGTTGATCGCAGTCCCGGCATATCTGGAAAGCGAATCGTAAATGCTGACATCAATGATCGGCTCAAGCGCCTCATCCACAAAATCGAGCGCCGAAATGTTGAGCTTGTCGCCTCTGACCGTGTCAACACCCGCCGCCGAGATGACCACTTTCCGGATTTCTGTCAGTCGCGCGTCAATCTCCGGCTGCTTCGCCTTTGGCCCGAGCAGTTTGGCAATTTTTGCCCTGTTCAAGACCACGGATATCGCAAGCCGTTCAATCCTGTAGCCGCTGCGCTCGGTGGCGACCTGCTTGGAGCTGATCTCATAATTTGTCGTCTCCTCCCGCTTCTGGCTTTTTTCGTCAGTGACGGGACCGGATGACTTGGCAGTCTGCGCTTGCGGCAGGTTTTGCTCTACCGAGACATTTTGCGATTCAGACTTCTGCGTCGAGGAATCCTCCGCCCGTACCACCTGCACCGATCGCTCCACGCGCGTCGCAGGATCAAAGGTCGTCTCTTGTACGGTCCGGCGGTCCGTGTCGATCTGCGCCTGCACGCTGACACGATAATTGAACGCGCCAAGCTGGGGACCAAGCGCGATGCCGATTTTCCGTTCGATATCGGCCTCGATATTCCTCTGCGTATCAAGCGCGCCTGACAAAGCATTGGAAAACTGGTCCTGGCCTGACGCCAACAGGTTCCCTTCCGAATCCATCATCGTCACATCATCGCTCGAAAGCCCGGGTACGGCTGCTGCCACGAGATGGCGGATGGCGTTGGCCTTGTCCGCAATCTGGTTCTTGTCCGCTTTGATCAAAATGGAGGCGGTTGGCTTCTTCTCGCGGTCGCGAAATACCGTCCGGTCGGGCATTACGATATGCACGCGCGCCGCCTTGACGCCATCAACAGCCTGGATTGACCGGGCAATCTCCCCTTCCAGGGCACGGACGCGCGTCACCTCCTGCATGAAGGACGTCAGGCCCAAGGAACCCAGATTGTCGAACAACTCGTATCCGGCACCGGAACTTGCAGGCAGTCCTTTTTCCGCCAAGATCATGCGCGCCCGGCTTGCCTGACCGGCTGCGATCAGCACGCTTGTTCCGGTGTTATCAACGTCGAAGGCAAAGCCGGATTCAGCCAGCGCGATCCCGACGCGGTTAACATCATCACGGTCAAGGCCGACGTAGAGCGTCTCAAACGCGGGCTTGTTCAAATAAACTGCGGACAAGCCTATAACTGTCGTCAACGTTATGAGAATGGCAGCCAACGTCATCAGTCGCCGCGCGCCGAGAGCCGTGAGGCTTCGCAAAAACATATCTAGCTGTTGGCGCAATTTGGAATTCCATTTCCGGATGGAACCAAACTACGGATCGAAACTTGCGCCAAAATTGCGCGCAGCGCTCGGTTTACCGGGGCATTACGACCCAGCCGATGTCATAATGGTCTATGCCGCGTGGCTCGTGGGCTGCGACGTCAGGAACGCATAAATCGCCGTGGCATCTTTGGTGCCACGCAACTTGGCCACCATGTCCGGCTCGCGCAAGATACGGGCAATGCGCGACAGCGCTTTCAGATGATCAGCCCCTGCTGTCTCTGGCGCAAGCAACAAAAACACGAGATCAACCGGCTCATCGTCGAGAGCCTCAAAATCAACTGCCGCATCAAGACGCGCAAACACACCCGTGATCGACTTGATGTTTTTCAGCTTGCCGTGGGGAATGGCAATACCGCTGCCAACACCGGTCGACCCAAGCTTCTCGCGCTGCACAATCGTATCAAATATATCGCGCTCGCCTATCCCGGTAATTTCCGATGCCTTCTCTGACAGAAGCTGCATAAGCTGCTTTTTCGAACTCGCCTTAAGAGCAGGCAGGATCGCTTTTTGCGTTACAAGATCACTGAGATCCATCACATCAAAACCTAATTGGGCTGGGTCCGGTGGACGTTGCCTCAGTTGCTGGCGGCGACGGCTGACGAATCAATCCAGCCGATGTTGCCGTCGTTGCGGCGGTAAACAATGTTCACATGCTTGTTCGAAGAGTTTCGGAAAACAAACACCGGCGAATCTTTCAAGTCCAATTCCATTGCCGCATTGGCGACAGACATGGTCTTGAGCGTCACGGTTGATTCAGCGACAATTGCCGGCGCATAGTCAGCCGCCACTTCAATGTCGTCATCGTCCGAAACGCTCTCCATCACGGTGTAGCTGATATCAGTCGTGATCACGGGTTCGACATGGCGATCCTTCAGCTTGCGCTTGTAACGGCGCAAACGCTTCTCAATCCGGTCAAAAGCCTTCTCAAATGCAATCTGCGGGTCTTGAGCCTCACCTTCAGCTTGCAGCAAAACACCGGAATCCAAATGCAGGTTACAATCTGCCGCGTATCGGGACCCGGACTTTTCCACAACAACATGACCTGAAAAACCGCCGTCAAAATATTTGTCAATGGCGTCGCCGATACGGCTGGAAATCTGGCTGCGGAAGCTGTCACCCAGTTCCATGTGCTTTCCCGATATGCGGAGGCTCATGGTGTTTATCCTCTGTGTTGCGAATCTGCCGGAATGGCGTGTTCAGTTTATATTGGTATGCGCTCGGCGCAATTCCAATCCGCATCCCGGCAGGGATACGGCATTCACATTATGGCTGCCTATTTGTTTGTCCAGCCGATGGCGTTGCGCCTCTGCCGAACGGTCGGCGGGCGTATAGGCGCGGCAGTCCTCAAAGTCAAATGAAGGTTAAGAACTGTGGAAAACACGGCGTCAGCTATATGCGCCCGCGATCGCCCGCTTCTCGCGGCGCCTTTGCACGGATGAAGAAATATTCATGGATTCCCGATACTTGGCAACCGTGCGCCGGGCAATCTCAATACCCTTCCCGGTCAGCGCATCAACAATTTGATCATCGGACAGCACCCCCTTGGCGGATTCCCCTTCAATCATGTGACGGATCGTATGCCGCACGGCTTCAGCAGAATGGAGGTCGCCGCCCTCCGAATTTGCTATTGCGGCGCTGAAGAAGAAGCGCAGTTCAAACACACCGCGCGGCGTCTCAATGAACTTGTTGGCAGTGACCCGGCTCACAGTTGATTCATGCATCTTGATTGCGTCGGCAATGGTCTTCAAATTCAACGGTCTGAGGCGCGAAACTCCATGGATCAGAAATGCGTCCTGCTGCTTGACGATTTCTTGCGCCACTTTCAAAATTGTCCGCGCGCGCTGGTCGAGACTGCGTGTAAGCCAGTTGGCAGTTTGCAGACATTCGGAGAGAAATTGCTTGTCCGCCGCATTTTTCGCGCTGCGGGATACCTTTACGTAATAGGATTGATTGACCAATACGCGGGGCAAGGCTGCCGGATTGAGCTCGATCAGCCAAGTCCCGCCTGCCGCAGCCCGCACCGAAACATCCGGAACAATTGTCTCCATCGCTCCACCGGCAAAAGCGGTGCCGGGCTTGGGGTCAAGCGCACGGATTTCCGACAACATGTCCAGAATATCCGCATCATCCACGCCGCAAATGCGCTTCAACTGCGCAAAGTCGCGCTTGGCCAACAGTTCGAGGTTGGCGATCAATGCCTGCATGGCCGGGTCCAACCGGTCTTTCAGAACGAGCTGAATTGAAAGACATTCGGCAAGTGAGCGGGCGAACAGCCCGGGAGGGTCAAACTCCTGCAGCTTTTTCAGAACTTTCTCGCCGGTTTCCGCAGAAAGACCGAGCTTTTGCGCCGCCTCATCCACATCGACACGCAAATAGCCGCTCTCGTCCAAGCCGTCTGCGAGTTCACTCGCCAAGGCACGTTCGCTTATGTCCGCAAATCCAAACGCAATCTGTTCTGCCACATGACCACGCAGCGTGACCGGCATGGCCAGCACATCTTCAAAGTCGAAGCTGTCGCCATCACCGCCGCCCTGTCCGCCGGTTGCCACGGACTTCCATTGGGACGCAAGGTCCGGGTTGAGCTCCAGACCAGCGCCGGTGTCGTCGGGAAATAAATTGTCCACCGGCGCATCAAATGTCTCGGCAAGCTCCGCCGCCGATGAAATATCCTGCCGCACCCAGTCGTCAGCGTCGCGGTCACCTTGCCAGTCCTCGCCGCCGGAGACATGCGGGCTATCAAGGATAGGCAGCGTGTCGCTGCTTTCGGGAGCCTGTTCGAGGAGAGGATTGCGCTCCATCTCTTCTTCAACAAACCGCTGCAATTCAACATGCGTCAACTGTAGCAGTCGTATCGACTGCATAAGCTGCGGCGTCATCACGAGCGATTGTGATTGCCGAAGTGCAAGTTTCGCCGCAAGCGCCATTGGCCGATCCCGTTATTCCCGCGACGAATGAAACTGGCATGGCAATTGCAAGTCAAGCCGAATCCGGCCTTTATGCCCAAAACTGGCACGAAACCTGCATTCAAGGTAATCAGAGGGTGAATTGCTCGCCGAGATAAAGCCGTCGCACATCCGGATTGGCGACAATCTCTTTCGGCGTCCCATGGGTCAGCAACTGGCCCTCATGGATGATATACGCACGGTCCACCAGCCCAAGCGTCTCGCGCACATTGTGATCGGTGATCAACACGCCAATGCCACGGCTGGTCAGGTGCCGCACGAGATTCTGGATGTCCGAGACCGAGATCGGGTCAACCCCGGCAAATGGTTCGTCCAACAGCATGAAATTCGGCCGTGAAGCCAACGCCCGCGCAATCTCGAGCCGCCGCCGCTCACCGCCGGACAGCGCGATGGACGGCGCCTTGCGCAAATGGCTGATGTGAAATTCGCTTAGCAGCGTCTCAAGATCGTCATCGCGCTGCTTCTTGTCCTTCTCGACCACTTCAAGCACGGCGCGGATATTGTCCTCCACCGAAAGCCCGCGAAAGATCGAGGCCTCCTGCGGCAGGTAGCCGATCCCAAGCCGCGCACGGCGATACATCGGCATCTGCGTCACATCATGACCGTCAATTTCAATGGTGCCGGTGTCAACCGGAACCAGACCTGTAACCATGTAAAAACATGTCGTCTTGCCCGCACCATTGGGCCCAAGCAACCCGACAGCCTCGCCGGCCCGCAAGCCAAGCGAAACGCTGTTGACCACCTGTCGGCCCTTGTAGCTTTTGGAAAGCCCCCGCGCGATCAACGTGCCTTCATACTTCTTTGACGGCGTTGGTGGTGCAACGCTTGTGTCAGAAGCCTGATTTTTGAACATCCCCACGGGGCGGGACGCTACTTGTTGCTTTTCGGGTCAAGAACGATTGAGACGCGACCACCGCTACTTCCGCTCTTGCAGCTTTCAAACTTGGCCTTGCCGGACTTCATGAACACCGTGAGCTTGCACCCCGTTGCAACGTTCTTGCCCTCAGACAAAACCACCTTGTTGCCAGTCAGCACAAGAACCTGGCTTGCCATGTCAAACGTGCCTGCATCGCCAGTGGCAACCTGCGTCTCCGACTTCACATAAACGGTGCCGGAAACTTCCAGATGGTCAATCGCCGCCGAACCGGTCGTCGCCGATCCGCCGTTCTTCACATAGTACACAATCAGCTTGCCGGCCTTCAGCAGTGTCTTGTCCTGCACGACGCTCACATTGCCGGTAAACTCGGCAACACTGTCGGCCTCGCGCACGTCAAGCCGGTCGCTCTCGATCTGGATCGGCAGATCATTGGACAGCTTCATCCCGGTCAGCCGTTCAGACGCGGCTTGCGCCATCGCAACGCCCGGCGCAGAGGCCAGCAGCAAGGCGAGTCCAATCCCTAAGATACTCTTCGTCATGCCGGTCTCACTCTGCCTGTTGCGATGCTTGCCCGCCACTGGCGGTTTTCATCTTCTTCGGGTCTATCACCAGCCGCACGCGTTTTTCAAACACCAAAAGCTTGCCGCCGTCACTCACCTGCATTGAGTCCGCAGTGATGTGCGCCCCGTTCGTGGTGATATCGACAGGCTCGGTCGTGCTCAAGCCGTTTTTGCCGATATCAACCCGCGCCGAAGTCAGTTTTGCCACCATTCCGTCGCTGGTGGTCAATTCAATGCCTTTGCCAAGATCAAGCAAGCTGTTGCCATTGTCAAAGAACCCGCTGCCAGCCTTGAGCTGCGCCATTGTGTCGATCCCGAATGGCAGTTCGGCGGAAATAGTCTCAAGTTCCACCAGACCGTTCTTTTTGACTTCCTGAAACGCGCGCTCTGCCTGCATTTTGTAGGGCCGCTTGTCGCCAGTCATCCCGTCAAGCTTCGGATTGGCCATCACGATACGCCCGTCTGATAGGCTCACACCGTCCGACGACACAGCCACCGGCAACTCATTTCGGAAAAAAGTAGCGCCGCCAAACAGTCCGGCACTCATCAGCGCAATGCCCGGAATGGCAAATTTCAGGATGCGCACCCGCCGCGAGTGCCTGCCGGCAGACGCAAATACGTCCTCGCCGCGCCTGTTTGCCGCGGCGTGAAAATTTTCAATGGTCGGGTGTGAGGTTTCCGCCTGCGCCATCTGTGAATGCGATCTCTCGTTCTTGACCCAAAACACAGGAGCAGGGTTGCCAATGCATTGCAACCCGGCCACCAACACTCGGCGCGCTTGTCAGAGCACGCCTCTCATGGTCTATACACCCGTCTTTGCGGCAATTTGAGGATTGTAAATGTCACAGGCAGCTGACAACTGGTTAGACCGGCGGTTGCTACGCCGCAAACTTGGTTTCTGGCGCATAGCCGCAATCCTCTTGGCTCTTTTGTCCGGCGGCATCGGCTGGTATGCGGCCAATGGTGGCCTATCTGCACGCAATTCGGCCCCGCACATCGCCAAAATCCGCATCGAAGGTGCCATCACCGAAGACGAAAAGCTCTTGGCGCTGATCAAAAAGGTCGGCGAGGAAGAGGCCGTCAAAGGCGTCATACTCACCATCAATTCCCCCGGCGGCACCACCGCTGGTGGTGAGGCGCTCTACGAATCGGTTCGCGAACTCGCTCAGAAGAAGCCCGTTGTAACACAGGTCGGCACACTCGCCGCTTCCGCAGGTTACATGATTGCCGTGGCGTCAGATCACATCATTGCCCGCAAGACCTCAATCGTCGGCTCAATCGGCGTGTTGTTCCAATATCCGGACCTCTCCCAACTGCTCGCCAACGCCGGTGTCAAAGTCGAGACCATCAAATCCAGCCCGCTGAAGGCCGAGCCGAACTTCTTCAGCCCGGCGAGCGAAGAAGCCAAGTCGATGATCCGCCGCATGATCCTCGACAGTTATGACTGGTTCGTCTCCATTGTCGACGAGCGCCGTCCGCAACTTGACCGCGCGCAGACACTGGCACTGGCCGACGGGTCCGTCTTCACTGGACGGCAGGCGCTGGCCAACAAGTTGATCGACGGTCTTGGCGGCGAAGACGTCGCCATCGAATGGCTTGCATCAAAAGGCGTTGATGGCAAACTTGATGTGATCGAATGGTCGCCGACCGCAGACAACGCGTCATGGTGGCTGTCATCTGAAATATCAGCGATTCTTCTCCGGTTTGCAGGCTTTGATGATGCCAATGGCGGACTTAACCTTCAATTTTTGAAAGATCGGCTATTCGTCGATGGCCTCGTGTCACAATGGGCCGTTGACTCTTCGCCTTCAGGGCGCGATTGAAAGCATTGAATAAAAAGACGGCGCAGGAAATGCGCCTGACCACGGGAACCGACGCGAGGGACACGCGACATGATCAAATCCGAACTTGTGCAATTTATTGCAGACCGCAACCCGCATCTTTTTCAGCGGGACGTCGAAAACATCGTCAATTCGGTGTTTGAAGAGATATCAACCGCCCTTTCGGAGGGCAACCGCGTTGAATTGCGCGGCTTTGGTGCGTTCTCAGTGAAAAACCGCCCGGCCCGCGCGGGCCGAAATCCCAAAACCGGCGAGTCCGTCAATGTTGACGAAAAATGGGTGCCGTTTTTCAAGACTGGCAAAGAGCTGCGGGACCGGTTAAACGGCGCTTTGTGACCGCCTTCTGATTTGGTCACGATGACCCTTGAGGTGAGCGCATGCTCCGCCGGTTTTTCTGGATAATCGTGATGATCCCGCTGGCAATCATTTTGATTGCCCTTTCGGTGGCCAATCGCAATGTCGTGCCGTTCACTATCGATCCGTTCACGCCCGGCAATCCCGCGCTGACCTTTTCTGCGCCGCTTTTCATGTATTTGTTCGCCAGTCTGGCTCTCGGTCTCATCCTCGGCTCGGTAATCACCTGGCTCGCGCAAGGCCAACACCGTGCCAATGCCCGCCGTGCCGCCGCCGAGGTGGCAACCCTTCGCAAGGAAGCACAGGCGCGCGAGGCGGCAATCCGGGGAAACCTGCCCGCGCAGCCGAACGGCTGACCGGTAATCAGCATGAAGGACCGCGGCAATCAGCGCAAACCGGCGCAAGGTCTATCCCGTGAGGCGCGCAATGAAAGGCCCGTCCGGATTGAACCAGCGCCCAATCTTGCAGCAGCGCCCAAACTGCTCACGCGCCGCGAAGGCGAGCGCCCTGCCGAACGCCTGCCGGTGATTCTCGAAACCAAGGCGACCAAAGACTACGCGCTGATCGACAGCGGCAACGGCCGAAAACTTGAACAATACGGCCCGTACCGCATCGAGCGCCCCGAAGGTCAGGCGATCTGGCTGCCATCGCTGCCCAAAAGCGAATGGGACAAAGCGGATGCTGTCTTCACTGGCAACACCGACGAAGAGGGCATGGGCCGCTGGATGTTCCCCAAATCAGCGCTTGGCGAAACATGGAACACGGAACACGACGGCATGGCCTATCTTGGCCGCTTCACCTCATTCCGTCACGTCGGCGTGTTCCCTGAACAGGCCGCACACTGGTCGTTCATGGAAGACTTGATCCGCAACGCCAAACGCCCGGTGAGAGTCCTCAACCTTTTCGGCTACACCGGCGTTGCCTCACTCATCGCCGCGCGGGCAGGGGCGGAAGTCACCCATGTTGACGCGTCAAAGAAGGCCATCGGCTGGGCGCGCGAAAATCAGGAAATCGCGCGGCTGACAAACAAGCCAATCCGCTGGATCATCGACGATGCAATGAAGTTCGTGATGCGAGAAGAGCGGCGCGGCTCGACTTACGACATTATCCTCCTCGACCCGCCTGCATTCGGGCGCGGACCGGGCGGCGAGGTCTGGCAATTGTTTGAACACTTGCCTGCCATGGTCGAAACTTGTTGCGCGATCCTGTCACCCAAACCGCTTGCCATGATCCTCACCGCCTATTCAATCCGCGCATCCTTCTTCGCCATCCACGAATTGGTGCGCGACCGCTTCACAGGCATGGGCGGCACGGTGGAATCCGGCGAGCTGATCCTGCGCGAACAGTCCGCCGGTCGGGCGCTGTCCACCTCGCTGTTTTCCCGCTGGGTGCCAAGATGAGCGAGAGCACCGGTCGCGTGGGCCAAGTCGTGGGGCAAGTCAAGGAGATCACCTCGCTCGCCAATCCGGTGATCAAGGACATCAAGGCGCTGGCGATGAAGAAGCATCGCGACGAGAGCGGCACCTTTGTCGCCGAAGGCCTGAAGCTCATCATCGACGCACTCGATCAAGGCTGGAAGCTGACCATTCTGGTTATCGCCATGGCGTCCAGAGACAATGCCTTGGTGCAAAAAACCGCCTCCCGCGCCGTTGCCAAGGGTGCGCTCGTGCTTGAGGCCAACGAGAAGATCATCGGTGCGATCACCCGCCGCGACAATCCGCAGGCGGTGATCGGCGTTTTCGAGCAGCGTTATGCGCAGCTCTCGTCAATCAGGCCCGAGGCGGACAATGTCTGGCTGGCACTCGACCGAGTGCGCGATCCGGGCAATCTCGGCACCATCATCCGCACTGCGGACGCCGTCGGCGCATCCGGCGTCATATTGGTTGGCGACACCACAGACCCGTTCGCGCTCGAAACCGTGCGCGCCACAATGGGTTCAGTGTTCGCCATGCCGCTTTACCGCGCCGATGAGGCCGGGTTTCTGGCCTTCCGAAAAACCTTCAATGGCCTCACAGTCGGCACCCATCTCAAAGGCTCGGTCGATTACCGGACAATCGATTACTCCGGAAAGCCGGTGCTGCTGTTGATGGGCAATGAGCAAAGCGGCCTCACAGAGCCACTGGCCAAAATTTGCGACAAGCTCATTCGCATCCCGCAGGACGGCAAGGCTGACTCGCTCAATCTTGCCGTCGCCACCGGCGTCACTCTCTACGAAGTGCGCCGCCATGCGCTGAAACTGGGCGGGCAACTCTGATGCGCTGGCCATTTCTAACCGCACTAGCCGCCGTGCTGATCGTCATGGACCAATATGTCAAATGGCTGGTCGAAACCCACTTGCCATTTCAGCAGGCGATTGATGTCGTTCCGTTTTTCAGCCTCTATCGCACATGGAACCAAGGCATCGCCTTCTCAATGCTGTGGGGCCTCAACGATCTGGCGTTGATTGCCATCACCCTTGCCATCACCGCCTTCGTCGTCTGGCTCGCCAGCCGCACGCCTGTTGACAAGACCTCCGCGCGTATCGGCTTTGCCCTCATCGTCGCCGGCGCAATAGGCAATTTGATAGACCGGATCGTGTTCGGCCACGTCGTCGATTACATCCTCTTCCACACTCAAACTTGGGCGTTTGCCGTGTTCAATCTTGCCGACGCATTCATCTCCGTCGGTGCAGCGCTGATCATTCTTCAGGAATTGCTTGATTGGTACCGCAGTCGCGGCAGTCAAGGTAGACCAAATCCGGATTGACAATCCGGTCTGGCGAACATCCTCTTGGGTCAAATCGAGGAGGATCCCATGTCAGCAGATTTCCAGGCCATTCTGGTTTCCCGCGACGAAAACAAGAAGCAATCTGTCAACATGGTCGAGATGCGCGACGATGAGTTGATGGAAGGCGATGTACTGGTCAGCGTCAATCATACGACCGTGAACTACAAGGACGGCCTCGCGATCACCGGCAAGGCCCCGGTCGTACGTCGCTGGCCGATGATACCCGGCATCGACCTTGCCGGTACCGTCATCTCCTCGGACAGCAGCGAATGGAAATCCGGCGACAAGGTTGTTTTGAACGGCTGGGGCGTCGGCGAGGTGCATTACGGCGCTTATGCTGGTCGCGCGCGGCTGAAGGGCGAATGGCTGATTGCCCAGCCGCAGGGCCTGACCGGTCACGACGCCATGGCGATAGGCACTGCTGGCTACACGGCCATGCTCTGCGTCATGGCTCTGGAAAAGCAGGGCGTCACCCCTGCGTCCGGTCCCGTTCTCGTCACCGGTGCCGCTGGCGGTGTCGGAACCATCGCCATCGCGATCCTCGCCAATCTCGGCTTTCACGTCATCGCCTCGACCGGCCGCCCGCAGGAACAGACGTTTCTTGAAGGTCTTGGCGCAAAAGAGATCA
This sequence comes from Phyllobacteriaceae bacterium, assembly GCA_031422915.1. GTDB lineage: Bacteria > Pseudomonadota > Alphaproteobacteria > Rhizobiales > Rhizobiaceae > JANMEX01. The sequence continues at coordinate 34,827 of JANPEK010000119.1, forward strand.
TCGACCGCGCCGAATTGTCCGGCCCGGCAAAGCCCCTTTCAAAAGAGCGCTGGGCGGCAGCGATCGACACCGTAGGCTCGCACACCCTTGCCAATGTCTTGTCAATGACCAACTACGGCGGTGTGGTCGCAGCGTGCGGCTTGGCGCAAGGCATGGACCTGCCATCGTCCGTTGCTCCCTTCATCCTGCGCGCAGTTATCCTGCGCGGCGTTGAATCTGTCTACGTGCCGCGCCCCTATCGCCAGGAGGCCTGGTCGCGTCTGGCAGCAGATTTGCCTTTGGACAAATTGCAAGCACTCTCAACCACGATCGGCTTTGATGATCTCGTCGAGGCTGCTGGCCAAATTGTCGAAGGCAAGGTGCGGGGACGCTTGGTTGTTGATTACCAACAATAATTCAGAAGCGGCATTGGCTTTTTTCGAGTTCGCTAAAATTGTAACCATTCGCCGAAACCTTCTCTAATGCGGCGATGCTATTGGTTGCTCATGGGTGATTCAGGCGAAACAGCGGCAAATATGACCTCCATGACGCAATTAAGCGATGCGATTCTTGCATCGACGGGCCGGACATGGTCGTCCAGACTTGGCACGAAATTTCATCATCGCGTGCCTGAACTTGCCATGGCCGCGGCCGCACTGTGCGGCGTTGCACTTGGTATCTGGATACTCGCCACCACCGATGGCTTTTCGCCGGTTCTTACTTCTATCGCGGTAATTCTCACGCTCACAACCGCTGCGTTGGCAACGCTTGCAGCGTCCGGCTTTCGTGAGGCATCAGGTGTCCTGAAGCATCTCCGGCTGGAAAACGAACGGATGGCCGATCGGCTCTGGGAGGCATCGGAAGGCGAAGAGCGCGCATCCAGCCTGTTTGACCAACTCGGTGACCTTGTCGTCATTTGCGATGCGCGCCGCATTATCCTGCACGCCAACGCCAGCTTTTGCAGCGCCGCTGGTCAATCGTTTGAAGAGCTCAAAGGCTTGACGCTGCGCGCCGCAGGCGTTGACGTGCCGCGCGGACGCAATCGCGGCACCTCAATGCCCGTCGATGTGCGCATTGGCAGCCGCTGGTATTCATGGATTGAGTTGCCAACATCGACAGGCCAAGACGGCAAGGCCTTCCGCGCTGTCGCGCGCGACATCCATGAGCGTAAAGTCGGCGAGACCCAGTTGATCGAGGCCCGTGAACGCGCAGAAGCGGCAAATCAGGCAAAGTCCCGGTTCCTCGCCACCGTCAGCCACGAAATCCGCACCCCGCTGAACGGCATTAATGGCATGGCAAAACTCTTGGCCGATACCGGACTCAGCGAAGAGCAGCGCACATACGTTCATGCCGTGACCGCGTCGGGCAATTCTCTGATGAATCTTATTGAGGACTTGCTGGATTTCTCAAAAATCGAGACCGGAAAGTTCGACCTCCGCCCGGAAAATGTTGAGGTCCGTCCGTTCTGCGAGAGCCTAGTCGAGCTTGTCTCCGCCCGCGCCCACGGCAAAGGCATCGGCATCGCCACGCACATAGGCGCGGACGTGCCGGTCACAATCGTCTCAGACCCGAACAGGCTGCGCCAAAGCCTGCTGAATCTGCTGGGCAACGCCGTCAAGTTCACAGAAACCGGCGGCGCGTCGCTAATGGTAACTGCGCAACAGGGTTCTGTCCGCTTCACGGTAAAAGACACCGGCAAAGGCATTGAAGAAGACAACATCACCCGCATATTCGAAGAATTTGAGCAGGTGGAAACCGGAACCACACGCAGCCATGGCGGCGTTGGTCTCGGCCTCTCGATCACCCGTCGCCTTGTAGCCGCCATGGGGGGCAGCTTGGAGGTCGAAAGCAAAATCGGCTCCGGCTCAAGTTTTACCATTGACCTGCCCAGCCTGTCGCCAAGCCCTTCACCGTCCAAAGCAAAGCTAACCGGCATTCAATGCATGATCCGGATGGAATCAGCGTTGGAAGCCACGGCTCTCGGCCAAACCATCGCAACAAACGGCGGAACCGCGATCCATTGGGATGGCGTTTCAGAGCCTGACTTCGCGACAATCCTGCTCTTGGACATGAAGTCCGCACGAGCCACGCAGTCAAACGCAAACCTCCAGCGTTTTGCCCGCAGGATCATCCTCATCGAACCGGGTGAACGTGGAGCACTGCCGTCCTTCACGGCACTTGGTTTCGAATCCTTTTTGGTTCGCCCGGTTCGGGGCGCAAGTCTGGTGCGCGTCCTTTCCGGCAAACAGGCAGCCAAACGCGACGCGAGCACCGATGCAGCCGCGGCAAATCAGGACCCGTCTCGAAAACTCTCCGTGCTTGTCGCCGAAGACAATGAAATCAATGCCCTGCTGGTCAAGTCTGCCTTGACCCGCGCCGGCCATTCAGTGACCGTCGTCGGCGATGGCCGCTCCGCTGTCGGCGAAGTGTTCAAACCAAAGCACACCCCTGATGTCGTACTCATGGATCTGCACATGCCCATAATGGACGGTCTCGATGCAATTTCCGCCATCAGAACCGCCGAAGACGAAAAAGGTCGCAAGCATGTGCCGATTTTGGCTCTGACGGCCGACGGTCAGATGGGTGTCGAGCAGGCTGTGCGTGCCGTCGGGGGCGACGGCATGATCACCAAGCCCGTCGATCCGGCCCGCCTCGTCTTTCTCGTGGAGGAAGCCGCCGCTGCGGCATAAGCGTCTGCGTGTCCGCGTCATCAAGCTGTAGCATTGCTTTGCTATCTCCCAACCCGTATTTGACTTCGACGGGAGAGTGACATGACGATGGAACCACGCATCCGTGAGTCGTTTACAGGGTCGCAAAGTGGGCTTGCTCTTGAGGCAAATTTCCAGCCGCCTTTGCTCGGTCGAATCGCAAATTTGCAGGTGCGTCTTGCAGCCAGCGAAGCCGAAATCGGAGCGGCGCAGGAACTGCGTTCGAGCGTATTTCACGCAGATTGCGAGCACAATTCGAGCGGACGTGATGAAGACCGCTTCGACGCATTTTGCGATCATCTGATCGTCCTCGATATTGATCAGGGAAATGCAATCGTCGGCACCTACCGGCTGCTGCGGGAAGAATGCGCGGCTAAGGCGGGCGGCTTTTATTCGCAAGGCGAGTTCGACATGGCTGCCTTGCGCGCCCGCATGCCGGATCGCCGCATTCTTGAGCTCGGCCGCTCCTGTGTCATGCCGCAATATCGCAGCAAGCGGACTGTTGAGTTGTTGTGGCAGGGCATCTGGGCCTACTGCCGCGCATGGAACATCGACATCATGTGCGGCTGCGCGTCATTCTCAGGCACGGTTGCCGCCGCCCACGCGCTGCCGCTGTCTTTCCTGCACCACCATGCCCGCGCTGAAGGGCCATGGCTCGTTCAAGCCCATCAGGACATCCGCGTTGACATGGACATGATGCCAATCGAGGCAGTGTCCATGTCAGCCGCACTCGCCGCCATGCCGCCCTTGATCAAAGGCTATCTGCGCGTTGGTGCCAGCTTTGGCGATGGCGCAGTCGTGGACCAAGCGTTCGGAACAACGGACGTCTTCGTTGTGCTGCCAGTCGAGCGGATCGCCACCCGTTACGTCTCCCATTTTGGCGTCGATGCTGACAGGTTCATCTGAACCTCTTCCTGTGGATAGCTGATACCGTCATGCAGGAAACCTGCGCAAACTGTTGATTGCTGCTAACAAGACGCAATCGCAGAGCGCAGGAATATGAGTTTGCAAACCGGGTTTCGTGGACAGGAAGCATACGATGCTGAAGGGGCAGTTCCTTCAGCTACGCCTTTTCGCGCCACGCCGATGATGGAACAATACATCGAGATCAAGGCGTCAAACCCTGACTCGCTGCTCTTTTATCGGATGGGTGACTTCTATGAGTTGTTCTTCGATGATGCCATCGAAGCCTCGCGCGCCCTTGGCATCGCGCTGACCAAGCGCGGCAAGCATCTTGGCGAAGACATTCCCATGTGCGGAGTGCCAGTGCACGCGGCAGATGATTACCTGCAGAAACTGATCGGTCTGGGCTACCGCGTCGCTGTCTGCGAACAGGTGGAAGACCCGGCAGAAGCCAGAAAGCGTGGTGCAAAATCTGTCGTCAAGCGAGATGTCGTGCGTCTGGTTACACCCGGCACCATAACCGAGGAAAAGCTGCTTGCGCCAGGCGAAGCCAATTATCTCATGACGCTGGCTCGTCTAAAGGGCGAGAAAAACGCTCTGGCGCTGGCATGGATTGACATTTCCACCGGCAGTTTTCGTGTCTCGCCGACGGAAAGCGCGCGGCTGGTCCCGGATGTGCTGCGCATTGATCCACGCGAGCTTATCGTGTCGGACAGCCTGTTTCACGATCCGGACTTGCGCCCCGCCTTCGATCTTCTGGGCAGGATCGTCCGTGCGGAACCGTCTTCGCTGTTCGACAGCGCAAGCGCTGAAGCGCGCCTGCTGCGGTTCTACAATATTGCTGCGCTCGACGCGTTCGGCACGTTCTCCCGCGCTGAACTTGCGGCGGCATCTGCTGCCATCGCCTATGTCGAAAAAACCCAGATCGGCAGCCGCCCGCCGCTGGCCAAGCCCGAGCGCGAGGAAAACGCCTCAACACTGTTCATCGACCCCGCCACGAGAGCCAATCTTGAATTGACCAAAACACTGTCTGGCGAACGGCAGGGCAGCCTTCTCAAGGCCATTGACCGGACCGTGACTGGTTCTGGAGTACGCCTTTTGGCAGAGCGCCTCATGTCGCCGCTGACCAGCGTTGACGCCATTGATACCCGTCTGGACACCGTCAGCTTTCTGATGGCCAATGACCGTCTCGCGGAGGGCCTGCGTCACCATTTGCGCCACGCACCGGACATGCCACGCGCTCTGTCACGCATTGCGTTGGACCGGGGCGGACCGCGTGATCTCGACATGATCCGCCGCGGCATTCAAGCGGGTCAGGAAAACGCCGTTCTGCTGAAGACAATTCCGTTGCCCGAGGAACTGCGTGGCGCATTGACGGCTCTGGATGCTTTGCCGGTCAAACTGGCCAATGATCTGGCAGGAGCGCTCGCCGAAGAGTTGCCGCTAATGAAGCGAGATGGCGGATTCGTGCGCAGGGGGTATGACGGTGAGCTCGATTCTCTGCGCGACCTGCGTGACCGGTCGCGCAAAGTGATTGCCACTATGGAAAGCGCCTATCAGGATGAAACCGGCATCCGCTCGCTGAAAATCCGCCACAACAACATTCTGGGCTACTACATCGAAGTCACGGCGAACCATGCTGCAACGATGAACGGCACGACTGAAGCCAAGGCTCGCTTCATCCATCGCCAATCCATGGCCAATGCCATGCGCTTCACAACAACAGAACTGGCTGAAATCGAAGAAAAGATCGCCTCGGCCGCCGACAAAGCGCTGGTGATTGAGCTCGGCGTCTACGAAGCGCTTGCCGCCGCCTGTGTGGAAGGCGCCAACGCTATCCGCGAGGCATCATCGGCATTGGCGGTGATCGATGTCAGCCAAGGCTTTGCGTTGCTGGCCGAAAGCGAGGGCTACTGCCGTCCAATTGTAGAAGATTCAACCGCTTTCGAGATCGTGCAAGGCCGCCACCCGGTCGTCGAGCAGGCCTTGCGCCGCGCCGCTGCCCAACCGTTTGTTCCCAACGATTGCAAATTGTCGTCAGAATCGGATGCCACCGAAGGCGCAATCTGGCTGCTGACAGGCCCGAACATGGGCGGCAAATCGACTTTCCTGCGCCAGAATGCCTTGATCGCAATACTGGCGCAAACCGGTTCGTTCGTGCCGGCAGGCTCAGCGACCATCGGCATCATCGACCGTTTGTTCTCGCGGGTTGGCGCGTCTGATGATCTCGCCCGTGGCCGCTCGACATTCATGGTCGAAATGGTCGAAACCGCCGTCATTCTCAATCAGGCGGGGCCCCGTTCACTTGTCATCCTGGATGAGATCGGCCGCGGCACGGCAACCTTCGACGGCCTGTCGATTGCGTGGGCATCAGTCGAACATCTGCACGAAGTCAATCGTTGCCGCTCGCTGTTTGCCACCCACTTTCACGAGTTGACCGCACTTGCGGCCCGCCTGCCGCGCATGGCTAACGTCACCATGCGGGTCAAGGAATGGGACGGCGATGTGGTGTTCCTGCATGAGGTCGCCAAAGGCTCTGCCGACCGGTCTTACGGTGTGCAAGTCGCGCGTCTGGCCGGTTTGCCGGAGGCTGTGGTTGAGCGCGCCAAAGCGGTGCTGCATCAGCTTGAGGCCAGCGAGACAGCGGGCAAGGCCGAAAAGCTGATCGACGATCTGCCGCTATTCTCCGTCAGTGTGCGTCAGGAGCCGCCAAAGAAGGCGAAAGACAATCCCGCGCTCACCGAGCTTGCAAAAGTCAATCCGGATGAATTGACACCACGCGAGGCGCTTGAGGCCCTGTACCGGCTGAAAGCGCTTGCCGGAAAGTAACGGCGCAAACCCATCTCACGTATATCGCAGCCGCGCAAAACCCGTTATACAGCGCGCGATTTGGCGCGGATTGACCATCAGAATGCAGCATGCCCTAAAGCTTGGCAGGATCATCAACGACGAAGCGCTTGATGCGTCATTCGATCAGTTGGCAGCCAAAATTCAATCCGGGATGTCGAAAGACACGCTTCGCCAGCAAGTCATCGAAATCCTCAAAACCGGGCTGATCGAGGGTCGTCGCAACGCTGAAACCTTGCTGCGCGAAGATGGCAGCGGCGTAACTTGCGCGATGCGCCTGTCAGGTCTGATGGACGTAATCATCAGCGCCCTGTTCCGCTTTGCCTTGGCTCACGCCTATCCATCAAACAATGCCGCAACAGCAGAGCGGATTGCCGTGGTTGCAGTGGGCGGCTACGGCAGGGGCACGTTGGCGCCCGGGTCTGACATCGACCTCTTGTTTCTGCTCCCTGCAAAGCAGAGCCTAAGGACCGGGCAGGTTGTTGAGTTCATCCTCTATACGCTCTGGGATTTGGGCTTGAAAGTCGGCCACGCAACACGCGGCCTCGATGACTCAATCCGTATGGCCAAGTCTGATATAACCGTGCGCACCGCCATACTCGAAGCACGCCTGATCCTCGGCGATGCGCAGGCTTTCGACACGTTGATGAAGCGGTTTGACCAGGAAGTTGTGCGGGGCACCGGCACTGAATTCATTCATGCAAAGCTTGTCGAACGCGACCAACGTCACGCACGCCAAGGCGAATCCCGCTATCTGGTTGAACCCAACATCAAGGAAAGCAAGGGAGGTCTGCGCGACCTGCAAACATTGTTCTGGATTTCAAAATACTACTATCGCGTCCAGACAGGTCAGGAGTTGGTCGCCAAAGGCGTCTTCCAGCAAGACGAATATGTCCGTTTCAAGAAGGCCGAAGATTTCCTCTGGGCCGTGCGATGCCATATGCACTTCCACACCGGTAAAGCTGAGGAGCGCCTCTCATTCGACATCCAGCGCGAGATAGCCTTGCGCCTTGGCTATCGCGAAACTCCAGGCATGTCCGGCGTTGAGCGCTTTATGAAGCACTATTTTCTGGTCGCCAAGGACGTCGGCGACTTGACCCGCATTCTTTGCTCGGCTCTCGAAGAGGTGCAGGCGAAAGATGTGCCAGGGCTGAACCGGATATTCTCCGCGTTCGCGCGTCGCCGCAAGAAAATCTCGGGCTATCCTGACTTCATCATCGAGCATCGCCGCATCAATATCGCCGATGATCAGGCCTTCATCCGCGACCCGGTCAATCTCATCCGGCTGTTCCACCTCGTGGACCGGCTCGGGCTCGAGTTCCACCCGGATGCGATGCGCGCAGTCACCCGTTCGCTCCGCCTGATCGGCCCGGAGTTGCGGCATGACCCGGAAGCCAACCGGCTGTTTGTCGAAATCATGTCGTCAGAAAACAATCCCGAGCTGGCACTGCGACGCATGAACGAAGCGGGAGTGCTCGGCCGCTTTGTGCCCGATTTCGGCAAGATCGTCGCCATGATGCAGTTCAACATGTATCACCACTATACCGTGGACGAGCATCTTCTGCGCTGCATCGGCGTGTTGTCCGGCATTGAAAAGGGCACCATCGCCAAAGACCATCCGCTTGCTGCAACACTGATGCCCTCGCTCAAAACCGAGCGCAAACTGCTTTACATTGCGCTGTTCATTCATGACATCGCCAAAGGCCAGCCAAAAGACCATTCGATGGCCGGTGCAGCAATCGCCCGCAGGGTCGGCCCCCGCTTCGGCTTGACCGTTGGCGAAACCGAGACCGTCGCCTGGCTTGTCGAAGAACATTTGACAATGAGCATGGTCGCCCAATCTCGTGATCTCAATGACCGCAAGACAATCCTCGATTTTGCCGAAAAGGTGCAAACACTGGACCGGCTTAAAATGCTGCTGGTTCTGACAGTGTGCGATATCCGCGCCGTCGGCCCGGGCGTCTGGAATGGCTGGAAGGGCCAGCTTTTGCGCACGCTGTTTTATGAAACCGAATTGTTCCTCACCGGCGGCTTCTCCGAATTACCGCGCAAGGAACGGACTGATCACGCGCGCAAAACACTCGAAAACGCGCTGACGAATTGGAGCGAAATTGAACGCTCGAAACTCGCCGCGCTGCATTACCAAAACTATCTTTTGACTGTTTCCCTTGACGATCAGGTTCGCCACGCCGATTTCATCCGCCGCGCCAGCAAATCCGGTCGCAGGCTTGATACGATGGTCAAAACACACACGTTTGAAGCCGTCACAGAAATCACAGTGCTCGCCCCGGACCACCCGCGTCTTCTGTCAATCATTGCCGGTGCCTGTGCTGCCGCAGGTGCCAACATCGTCGATGCCCAGATTTTCACCACCATGGATGGCCGCGCACTCGATACGATCCTGATCTCGCGCGAGTTCAATCTCGATACCGATGAAACCCGCCGCGCCACGTCTGTCGGACGCATGATCGAAGACGTTCTGTCAGGGAAAACGCGACTGCCCGACGTGTTGGCAAAACGCGCAAGACCGCGCCGCACAGCCCAGACGTTTCGAATTGAACCCAGGGTGGATGTCAACAACACACTGTCCAACAAGTTCACGGTGATCGAAATCGAAGGCCTTGACCGCCCGGGCCTGTTGTCGGAAATCACGGCGGCGATCTCTGGCCTCAATCTCGATATTGCCTCTGCCCATGTTACGACGTTTGGCGAAAAGGTGATCGACGCTTTTTACGTCACCGATCTCACGGGTGCCAAGATCACATCGCAGAGCAGGGTCAACGCTATCATCAAGAAATTGATGACATTATTACCGCAATCGCAAAGTGTAGCCGCATGATGAACGCAGATCCCTCATGAGTCTGGTCCGGAAATTTGCAACGGTTGGCGGCTCAACGTTGATCAGCCGGTTCTTTGGCTTCGCCCGTGAAACATTGATGGCGACGGCGCTCGGCACCGGGCCGATGGCGGATGCATTCTATGCCGCATTCCGCTTCCCCAACCTCTTCCGCCGCCTGTTTGCCGAAGGCGCGTTCAACGCAGCATTTGTGCCGCTTTTCGCTCGCGAAATCGAAGAAGGTGGCAATGATGCAGCGAAACGATTTTCGGAAGAAGTGTTCGGCGTCCTTTTTACTGTCCTGATGTTGATCACAATCGCGATGGAACTGGCAATGCCACTGATCGTTCGTACGATCATTGCGCCGGGCTTTGATACGGCCAGCGACAAGTACGACGTCACGGTGCGGCTGGCGGTCATCATGTTCCCATACCTGATGTGCATGTCGCTCACCGCCATGTTGTCGGGAATGCTGAACTCGCTGCACCACTTTTTCGCAGCAGCCATCGCGCCAGTGTTCCTGAATGCCACCATGATCAGCGCCTTGGCGTGGTCAATATGGTATTCGGCGGCACCCGAAGTGACGGCAGAATACTTGTCGTGGGCGGTGCTGGTGGCAGGCATTTTGCAAATGGCCGTTCTCTACGCGGGCGTGCGCCATGCGGGCATGTCAATAGGCTTCAGGCGTCCGCGCCTGACACCAAAAGTCAAGCGGCTGCTGGTCTTGGCAGTTCCCGCAGCTGTTACTGGCGGCATCACACAGATCAACCAGTTGGTTGGCCAAATGATCGCCTCTACCAAGGACGGAGCCATTGCCTCGCTGCAATTTGCCGACCGGATTTATCAGCTGCCGCTTGGTGTTGTCGGCATAGCCATCGGCGTAGTGCTGCTGCCCGAGTTGTCGCGGGCGCTGCGCAGTGGCAGAGACGCCGAGGCCGCAAACATCCAGAACCGCTCAATGGAATTCGGCCTGTTCCTGACGTTGCCCGCCGCAGCAGCGATCTGGGTTTTGTCTGATGAAATGATCCGCGTTGTCTATGAGCATGGTGCCTTCACATCTGCCATGACATCCAACGTTGCCTCAACGTTGGCGATCTATGGGCTGGGCTTGCCGGGTTTCGTGATGATCAAGGCGCTCAATCCGGGCTTTTTCGCCCGCGAAGACACCAAAACTCCGATGCGCTTTACCGGCATTGCGGTCGCTATCAACTGCGCGTTGGCTCTCAGCCTGTTTCCGTTCTTCACAGAGCGCGGCATCGCCACGGCAGAGGTTGTGTCCGGCTGGGTGACTGTGACGTTGCTGTTCACGACGCTCTTGAGGCGCGGCCATTGGCATTGGGAGAACGCTTTCGGCTGGCGGATCGTCCGACTGGTGATCGCAGCCACAGTCATGGCCGCCGTTGTCAACTACGCGTCAAAGCATGCCTCCCCTTGGCTTCAGCCAAATTCCTCCATCTGGGATCAGGTGACAGCGCTTTTCGGCCTGATTTTCCTATCCATGCTGGTCTATTTCACCACCGCCTTTGCCATAGGCGGCGCCAGCCTTCGAATGATAACCGGCAATCTGAAGCGCAAACCCGGTTCTTCGGCTGAAGCGCCACCACCCCCGGATGGGCTTGAATGAACGGCCCAGGTCGTCCATAAGCCCCGCTCTATTTCCAGCCCTCCACCAGCTGACGGAAAAGTCATGACACAGTTCACGCCCCTCGTTTTCTCCGGCGTCCAGCCGACCGGCAACCTTCATCTTGGCAATTATCTCGGCGCGATCCGCAAATTCGTTGCCCTGCAGCAAAGTCACAATTGCATTTATTGCGTGGTGGACCTGCACGCGATTACCCAATCTGCCGACGTTTGGGGTGGCCCCGCCGGCCTTGCCCGGTCAACGCGTGAAGTCACCGCAGCTTTTCTCGCTGCCGGCATCGACCCGGGCAAGCACATCGTCTTCAACCAGAGTCGCGTGCCGCAGCACGCCGAACTTGCGTGGATTTTCAATTGCGTCGCCCGCATGGGCTGGCTGAGCCGCATGACCCAGTTCAAGGAAAAGGCAGGAAAGGACCGCGAGAACGCCTCCGTTGGCCTCTTCGCCTATCCGGCACTCATGGCAGCAGATATCTTGGTCTATCGCGGCACCCATGTGCCGGTCGGTGACGACCAAAAGCAGCATCTTGAGCTCGCGCGCGACATTGCCCAGAAATTCAACAATGATTTCTCGGACCGCATTGCCGAGCTTGGTCTCGGCGTGCCCATGGCGGTTGGAGACAACACGCTCAGCGGCTACTTCCCGCTGACCGAACCCATCATCGAAGGCCCGGCGACACGCGTCATGAGCCTGCGCGACGGCCAGAAGAAAATGTCAAAATCTGACCCGTCAGATCTGTCCCGCATCAACCTGACGGACGATGCGGACACCATTTCCAAAAAAATCCGCAAAGCCAAAACCGACATTGAGCCCTTGCCTTCGGACGAAGACGGTCTTGCCTCACGCCCGGAAGCCGACAACCTTGTTGGCATCTATGCTGCCTTGGCCGATATCAGCCGCGAACAGGTCATCCGCGACTTCGGCGGCCAGCAGTTTTCGCAATTCAAACCGGCACTCGCCGATCTTGCTGTCGACAAGCTTGCCCCGATCGCCGCAGAAATGCGTCGCCTGATCGCCGATCCCGGCCACATCGACGCGGTGCTTAAAGACGGCGGCGAGCGTGCTGGCGTGATTGCGGAAAGCACAATGCGCGATGTGCGTGACATCCTTGGCATGCTCCGCTAACTCGAATTTGCAGGCATCTTGCCCGCGTTCGATTTGAATGGCAGATTGATTGAATGGTCTCAAAACGTCTCAGCCGCGAATCCGGGCATCGCCGCAAGTTTCTTGCTGTCATTGACGAAACGCCGGAGTGCGAAAGGGCAGTGGCCTACGCTTCGCGCCGCGTCAAATCCACTGGCGGCACACTTGTATTCCTTTTCGTCATCGAGTCTGGAGACTTCCAGCAATTCATGGGTGTCGAAAAGATCATGCGTGCCGAAGCCATGCAGCGGGCAGAAACAATTATCAGCAAACACACCCAAAAAATGCGCGATCTTTACGAAATCGAACCGGAAATCGTGATCCGCGAAGGCACTGTGACCGACGAAATTCACAAGCTGATCGAATCGGACCAGGACATTGCCATTCTGGTTCTTGGTGCTGGCGGCTCCAAAGAGGGGCCCGGACCGCTGGTACAGGCCGTCGCCGGGCGCGGCGCAGCGTTCCCGATACCGGTCACCATCGTCCCGCACACATTGAGCGACGAAGACATCGAATCCGTGGCTTGAAGCGACAGGCCGATAGGTCTATTTAAGGAGCATTCCAAACTGACCGCCTCGAACGGCAGGAGAGATTTAATGTTCATCCAAACCGAAGCCACGCCCAACCCGGCGACGTTGAAGTTCCTTCCGGGCAAAATCGTCATTCCGGAAGGCACCGAAGACTTCCCCAACGCCGAAAATGCCGCCGAGCGCTCGCCGCTTGCTGCCCGCCTTTTCGAAATTCCCGGCGTCTCCGGCGTCTTCTTCGGCCATGATTTTGTCACCGTCACCAAAGATGGCCCCGAATGGCAACATCTGAAGCCGGCTGTACTTGGCACAATCATGGAGCATTTCATGGCCGGGCAACCGGTCATGGCCGCCAGCGCCGTTGCCTCGCTTGGCAACACGGATGGCGAGTTCTTCGACGAGTCCGACAAGGAAATCGTCCTGACAATCAAGGAATTGCTCGAAAGCCGCGTCCGACCCGCCGTGGCGCAGGATGGCGGAGACATCACCTTCAAGGGCTTCAAGGAAGGCACGGTCTTCCTGTCCATGAAGGGCGCGTGCGCCGGATGTCCGTCCTCGACCGCCACCTTGAAGCATGGCATCCAGAACCTCCTGCGCCATTTTGTGCCCGAAGTGCAGCAGGTGGAAGCCGTCTGACGCCAATGCCGAGATAGGAAAAAAAGAGGCCGGGAAATTCCCGGCCTCTTTTATTTCAACCGCTCAAGATCAGCGGAACAGCGACAGCACCGACTGTGCGCCGGAATTGGCAATCGAAAGAGCCTGAATGCCCAGCTGTTGCTGGGTTTGCAATGCCTGAAGCCGCGTCGATTCCTTCGTCATGTCCGCATCAACAAGCGTCGAAATTCCGCTCTCGATCACATCCATCAGATTGCCGACAAAGTCTTTCTGGATCGATATCCGACTCTTGGCAGCACCAAGCGTTGACGCAGCTGTCGCCATCGACTGAATCGCCGTGTCGACGTTGGAAATCATGTTGTCAATGTCGGTGTTATCAATACCCACCGTCGTGATGTTGAGATTGGAAACCGAAACAGTCACAGCTCCAGCACCCGTTGTTGTGAATACCGTGTCAAGAATGCCGGATTGATCGGCCGAGTCGAAAAGCTCAGTGGCAGTGATGTCGATGTCGACTGTGTTGACCGAGACCGAACCTGTCGATGAGCGGTCAAACGACGAAACAATCGACTTTGTTCCGAGGTACCCGGGCGCGGCAGAGTTAACCGAAAGCCAGTTCTCGCCAGAGAATGATGACGCCGTTGTTATGCTCTCCAACTGACCCTGAAGCTGCGTGATCTCTTCCTGGATCTTGGCCCGGTCAACGCCCGGTTCGCGCGCCGCGACAAGCTTCGTCTTGATCGCATCAACCACGTTGATCGCAGCATTCATACCTGTATAGGCTGTATCTACCTTTGCCGAACCAAGCCCGAGTGCATCCTGCACTGTGCCCAGCGCCTTGTTGTCAGACCGCATTGTGGTTGCAATCGACCAGTAGGCGGCGTTGTCGGAGGCATCGGCAACGCGGTAGCCCGTCGAGATGCGGTTTTGTGTGGCTTCAAGCGCCTTGTTGGTCTGCTGAAGCGTCCGGAGTGCCGTCATTGCGGCGGTGTTGGTCATGATACTGGACATTATGGTCCCTTTGAACTGGATACGAAGAGGGACATACCGGACTTACCGGTGCAGCAAATTGGCATCATGCCGGTATCGAGACGATACTTCGCTGTGATCGCCAGAGTTGTATCGCGAAAAGATTTAGCTTTGATGAATCTGCCGAGATCGTGCGAGATTTGATGCGCATGGATAACACATCGTCAATGAACCGAGCGCACCAGGCTCCCGGCCAGCAAATGCCAGCCGTCAATCAGCACAAAGAACATGATCTTTAGTGGCAACGCAATGACGGTCGGCGGCAGCATCATCATGCCCATCGCCATGGTGACAGTCGCAACAATCAAATCGATGACAAGAAACGGCAGAATCACCAGAAAGCCGATCTCGAACCCGCGCCGCAATTCGGAAATCATGAATGCCGGAACCAGCACCTGATAGGCAATTTTGTCGCCAGCGCGAATGTCAATGCCGCGCTCTTCGGCCAGATCAACAAAAAGATCGAGATCCTTATCTCGCACATTCTCCATCATGAATCCCCGAAATGGCTCAGCAATCTTCGCAAATGCCTCCTGCTCGCTGATCTTTTTCTCAATCAAAGGCTGGACGCCTTGTGTCCACGATTTGTCGAGAACAGGCGACATCACATAGAAGGTCAGGAACAGCGAAAGGCTGATCAGGATCATGTTCGCAGGCGTGGTCTGAAGCCCGATCCCAGAGCGCAGGATCGAAACAACGATGATGAACCGGCTGAAGCACGTCACCGAAATCAGGATCCCCGGAACGACTGCAAGAACGGTGAACAGGCTGAAAAGCTGGATAATCGCGCCGGAGGAGTTCGCGCTGTTCTCAGGAATCAGATCAAAAATGCTCGGCGTCTGCGCAAAAGATGCGTTCGTCAACACAATCAAAAACAAGATGGGAAGCACAAACCGTTT
Organism: Phyllobacteriaceae bacterium; assembly: GCA_031422915.1. Lineage (GTDB taxonomy): Bacteria > Pseudomonadota > Alphaproteobacteria > Rhizobiales > Rhizobiaceae > JANMEX01. The sequence continues at coordinate 49,952 of JANPEK010000119.1, forward strand.
CATTCGAACAAAAACGTCTTGATGTAGATCGCCTCGACCTTGCCATGGCTGCGGGTGTTCGCGCGCGCCAGTAGTTCAGCTTTCAGGTCAATGAACGCGCTGGACCCGGTCAGTTCGCTCAGGCGCATTGATCGCAGAAACGCCAGCATATCCTGATGGATTTGCTGCGGAATCTCCGCTCCCAGTGGCTCTGATGATTTGACCACAGCCTCAAGCCGCACCCAGACATCCGCTGGCATCGCTATGTTGGTGACAATCGGGTCCAGCGGATAGACAGTGTTGGCAACTCCGCCGCCATTTGCCGCGCCCTCGCCGGTGGAGTGTCCGCCCTCGCTCTCGCCGCCGCCCTTTGCGGCCTCTCCCTCGGATTGTGCCGCATGCGCCTCACCTGCAGATGCTTCGGCCTTTTGCGGGGCTGATGCAGCAAAGAGCGGAAAATAACCCGCCAGATATCCGCACCCCGCGCCGACCAGCGCCAGCACGACAGCCACCGCAAGCACCAGCTTCATCGGCAGTTTTTTTGCAGCTTTCTCCGGCGGGCTGGGTTCAGTTTTGGCCATGGCAAATCCCGTTCAGAGTGGCGACACAAGGTCAAGAAACTGCTGGCCATAGGCTGGCTGCTGCATTTCCGTGATCCGGCCCCGCCCGCCGTAAGAAAAGCGCGCCTCGGCAATCCGGTCGTAGCTGATCGTGTTGTCCGGTTGGATGTCGGACGGCCTGACGATGCCCGTAATGGTCAAAATCCGCAATTCGGCATTCACCCGGACCTCCTGCGAGCCGCTGATCAGCAAGTTGCCGTTTGGCAGCACGCTCGTCACAACAGCCGCAATCTGCAGGTTGATTGATTCAGAGCGCGTCGTGCCGCCTGATCCGGCAAAATCCGTCGCGTTGTTCAACGACGCATCCATTTTGCCCGAACTGCCCGCACCAGCCAGATCAAACGATCCGGCCACACCAAGAGACTTTTTGCCGTTCCGGTTGCGGTTGGATTTGTTCGTCACTTGCGCATTGTCGTTGATCGAAACCTGAACCGTCAGGATTTCGCCAAGCACCGGTGGTCTCTTGCTTGCAAACAGAAACGAGGCATCGTCTGTCCAGGTTGAATGCGCATTCACGGGCGCGCTCAATCCAGCTGCCGCCACATTCGGCGCAACGCCAATCGCATAGCTGGCATTAGGTGCGCTCATCGCGGGTTCATGCCCGATGTCCTTGATGGCTGTCTGGCAGCCGCCAACGGCCAGCAACGCGCTCATGGCAATCAGGCAGGGATATCGGCGGCCAATCATGACGGATCCTTCCGCCGTGCCGAGGCGGCCATGATCGCGGTAATGTCTGCGGCGACTTTCTCGTCCATCTCGTTCAGGATGACGCCAGCCTGGCGCGGCGCTATCGCCAGCAACAACGACGCAGCCAGGCCGGTATCGAGCTTCTCCAGCCGCGCCGCAGACGCTTCGGGCTTCATCCCGCCATAGATCTCCACCAGTTTGCCACTGGCCTGCTCGGCAAAGGCCTCGCGCCGCTGCACCCAAGCCTCAAGCTCTCGCTTCTTTGCCCGCACCTCCACCATCCGCTTGTCGGTTTCCACCAGAAGCAAGGTCAAGCGCTTTTCGATCAAATAGTACCGCTGCTCCCGAGCCTCATCGACAATGCTTTCGCAAAACAGGTCCTTGGTCTTGCCATCTTTCTGATCGAGCGTTTCGTCGCCACCGGCTGTCACCCCGTCCGGCTCAGGGGCAGCTTTCGTCGTTGCGGCTTCTGCCACGTGCGTACTCTGGGCCTTCTGTTCATTTGCAAAACCTGGCTGGGCAACGCCGCTCATCAAAGCCGCCACAACGAAAAATCCAACCAATTCACAGCTTCTCATTGAGACACCAGCTCGGCTTGCAGCGCCCCGGCGCTCTTGATCGCCTGCAGGATGGCAATCGTGTCAGAGGGCTTTGCCCCCATCCGGTTTAGCCCGTCCACCAACGTCTGCAAGTCAACGCCCTCGATCAGCGACAACGCGCTGTCACCTGGCAGAGCCTCGATAATTGTCGCTGGCTGTGTGGTGGTTTGTCCTTGCGAAAACGCTTCCGGCTGCGACACAGTCGGTAGTTCCGAAACGCGCACAGTCAACGCCCCGTGCGACACCGCCACCGCAGACACCTTAACCTCGCTGCCGATGACAATCGTGCCAGTGCGCTCGTCAACCAGCACGCGGGCAGGGGCCTCGGTCTCCACACTGAGCCGCTCCAATTGGGAAATGAAGCGTGTGGAGGTTACCTTCTGGGGCTTTTTGACAATAACTGATCTTGCGTCCACCTCGGATGCGAGTGCCGCTCCATAAGTTTCCTTCGTGAAGGCATTGATCGAGTCAACAACCGCCACAGCCGTCGAAAAATCCGGATTGTGCAAAAGAAAAGTGAACTCCTTCTGGTCTTCACTCATCTGCCGCACTTCGCGCTCGACAATGGCGCCATTCGGCACACGGCCAGAGGTCGGCACCCCTTGCGAAATCTTCTCGGCCTGCCCGCTGGCCTGAAAGCCTGAAACAATCAGCCCACCCTGCGCCACCGCGTAGATCTTGTTGTTGGCCGCGCGCAGCGGCGTTTCCACCAGCGTCCCGCCAGCCAGCGTCGTCGCATCGCCAAGCGATGCCACGTTGATGTCGATCCGCGATCCGGATTTCGCAAATGGCGGAAGATTGGCGGTAACAATAACCGCCGCAACATTGCGCGTCCGTGGCCGCCCGTTGGTCGATGCAATGCCCAAATTTTCAAGCATCGCCCGGATTGACTGCTCAGTGAACGGCGAGTTGCGCAGGCTGTCGCCGGTTCCTTGCAGCCCAATCACCAGCCCATAGCCGATCAGCTGATTGTCCCTCGAATTCTGGACAAAAGCGATATCCTTGATCCGCGAACCCGCAAACGACGGCATCGTCAGCCAAATGATGGTCAGCACAGTCAGCGCAATCTTCATGACGGGTCCACGAGGATCGACCCGTCCTGCCCGACCCTTCCGGTGACAACCGCCCCATTGGCCTTGTTTCGCACAGCGACCATGTCACCGATGTTTGCATCCGCCAGTGTCTCGCCCCGCATCGATATCGACAGCGCACCGTGGCGCAATATCACCGAAACCTGCTGGCCGGATTTGATCATTGCAGGCTTGCGCAACAGCTCCGGATAAATCAGCCGGTCCGGCAATATGGTCTTGACCGCAATCATGCCGACCAGCGCGTTGGAATCGCGAATAAAACCCGGCACGCAATGCGCACAGTTGGTCGCATCAATCATCGCCACTTTTGCAGCGTCAATTTGCTGACCCGGATAGATCGCGCTGCGAACAACCGCGGCAGTCTCGCCCGCCATGCAAGCGCACGCGAATAAAGACAAGACCATGGCCGACAAGACCGTTGTCCGCATTGGAGACATCAACGGATACCCTTCGAGACAACACCTGACATCTCGTCAGCCGCCTGAATGACCTTTGAGTTCATTTCATAGCTGCGCTGCGCCGAAATCAGCTCTGTGATCTCCTTCACCGGATCAACATTGCTTTCTTCCAGATATCCTTGCCTGACAGTCGCAAATCCTGCGTCACCCGGCACGCCAACAGTCGGCGCTCCAGACGCGCTGCTTTGTGCGAACAGGCTCCCGCCGGTCGGAATGAGTCCGGCCTCGTTCGGAAAATTCGCTAGTGTCAGCTGGCCAAGCTCCTGCAAGTCGGTTTGCCCCGCCACGCGGGCAAACACTTGGCCGGATTCATTGAATATCACCTCGACTGTGTTCGCCGGCACAGTGATCGACGGCACAACGCTGTGGCCGTCACTGGTCACAAGCTGGCCTTCCGCATTGGTGTTGAAGGCACCGGAGCGTGTGTAGTTGGTCTCGCCGCTCGGCAGTTCGATCTGGAACCAGCCATTGCCGGTCAGCGCGACATCAAGCTGGTTGGATGTCGCCTGCAGCGTTCCTTGCGTGTTGATGGTTCTCACCGCAACATTGCGCACGCCAAGCCCGATGTGCACGCCCTCAGGTATGATGTCCTGGTTCGAGCGCGACGGCACACCCTTCTGCCGCTCAGTCTGATAGAGCAGGTCCGTAAACTCCGCGCGGGCGCGCTTGAACCCGGTCGTGTTGATGTTGGCAATATTGTTGGCAATCACATCCAGATTGGTCTGCTGGGCGCTCATGCCGGTTGCTGCAATCGAGAGTGCGCGCATTGTGTTCCCCTAAATGGCCATGCGGGTGAGGTCGAGATAGGCCGAGACAATCTTGTCGCGAATGCCTGTTGCAACGCGCAGCGACTGCTCCGCTGACATCACAGCATCCACCACGTCGCGCGTCGATCCCTGTCCCGCAAGCGCCGCCATCGATTGCATCTCCGCATTCTCAATTGCCCCGATGGCCCGCGCACCGGCCGCCTCGAGAGTATCGCTGAAGCTTGCACCGATGCTCTTGCCGGATTGGACCCGCGCTTGGCCCTGTTCAACAAGACTGCTGATTGCTGACGTGATTGCCGAAACGCTCATGTCGCCCTCAACAAATCAACCGACATCGAAATCAGATCGCGGACCTGCTTGATCACCTGCAGATTTGCCTCATAAGACCGGTTGGCCTCGCGCATGTCTGCCATTTCAATAATGGCGTTGACGTTTGGAAGTTTGACAAATCCGGACTCATCCGCATACGGGCTTGCGGGATCAAACTCTGCCCTGAACGGCGAATTGTCCCGCGCCACTTCACTGGTCTTGACCAGATTTGCGCCGGTCTTGCGGTCAAGCTCCTCAACAAAGCTGATGATCTTGCGCTGATAGGGATCGCCGCCCGCTACCGTTGCCGTCGAGTTTGCATTGGCAATATTCTCGGCAACAACCTGAATGCGCCGCGTCTGCGCCGCCATTCCCGAACCGGCAATCTTGATAGACGAAACCAGACTGTCCATGGTCAAACCTTCGCCGCTGTCAGGATCATCCGGTGAAAGGCGCTGACAATGGCGGTATTCAGCTCATACTGGCTTCTAACTTCGGTCGTCTTCATCATTTCAGTTTCGACACTGACCTGTTGGCCAGCACCAGTCGTCTTCTCAAGCGCAATCCCGTCATACGAATTGACGCTCGCCATATGCCGCTTATCAGTGGTCAATAAGCGCGCAGGACCCGGCTCAAGCATCGCCTTGAACGGCACAACGTCCTTGGCCACATAGCCGGAAATATTTGCATGCGAGACATTCTCGGCAATCGTCTGTTGCCGCACAGCCAGCCATTTGGCCTGCTGACTAGCCAAGGCGAAGATGCCGGTGCTTTGCATGTGCGCTCCTTCCAATCGCACAAACTTAAGTCTGCTGCCTTGTGCAGGACTTGTGCGATACCGCTCATTTTCGCTGCACCCAGTCATAAGCTTCGCCCGCTGAAGTCTTGATCGACCAGCGCCCCTTCGACAGGACAATCGCCTCGACTTGAGCACCATTCGAAAGTCTTGATCCCACCCTGACAGTCTCAACCTTGCCGCCATCAACAATCAACGCGCGGTTGGCGCTCACAAAAAGAATCTCCAATGTCAAAGGTGAGTGCGGATCATCGCCCGGGAAGGCTTGGTCAGCGGACACGTTCACAATGCGCTCTGGAACGCGGCCCCTGATCGACCCTGTCACAATCTTGTCGAGTTGCAACTTGGGTTTCAGCACCGCAGCGATCTGCCTCTCGACATCGCCGTCGGCAACAGGATCGCGCTCAAGCTCTCCCGAAAACTGCATCAGTGGTGGCCCGAACTTTTCGGGATGAAAATGGATGTAAAATGGCAACGCCGCGCTCGCCATCGTCCCGCATCCAAGGCTACCGAAAAACAACACATTGCTCAATATTGAGCGTGTTTGGCGCACGATTCGAGCGCTATTCGATCTCAGGTTTTTCATGGACGGACCGCCTCAAATGCGCCAGCAGCGCGCCAAAGGAATCGTGCGACTGCGCCTCCTGTGCAGACTGAATCATGCACGCATAAATCTCGGGCACAGTCACGACTGCATTGTCGAGAAGTGCATCGTCCCCCGCCTTCCATGATCCAAGCATGCGCAAATCTTTCGTATCTTCGTACCGCGCAATCATGCTGCGCAGTTGCAGCACCAGCTTCTGTTGCTCGGGCGTCCAGGCGCGATTCGCAAGCCTCGACAATGACGAAAGCAGGTTGATCGGCGGATAGCGCCCCTGGTTGGCAATCTCGCGGTCAAGCACAATATGCCCGTCCAGAATGCCCCGGATCGCGTCGGCAACAGGATCATTTTGATCATCGCCATCGACAAGCACGGTGACAATTGCCGTGATCGAACCGCCACCCTCCATGCCGGGCCCTGCACGCTCCAGAAGTTTCGGCAGTTCAGCAAATACGGATGCAGGATAGCCCCTCGCCACCGGCGGTTCGCCCGCCGCCCCGCCAATTTCGCGCAAAGCATGCGCAAATCGCGTCACGGAATCGAGCAGAAACAACACCCTCTTGCCCTGATTGCGAAAATATTCAGCCACCCGCATCGCAAGCTGCGGCGCTGTCAATCGCATCAACGCTGTCTGGTCACTGGTCGCAACCACCGCAACAGTTTTAGTCATCGCCGCCTTGCCGATCGCGTCTTCAATGAATTCCCGCACCTCGCGGCCACGTTCGCCGACCAGCGCCACCACCACGCAATCAAACGCATCAGTCTTCGCCAGCATGCCAAGCAACGTCGATTTCCCGACGCCCGAGCCTGCAAAAATGCCAATCCGCTGCCCGTAGCAAATCGGGGTGAAGATATCGATCGCCCGGATACCGGTCTTGATCGACGCTTCAACCCGGCCCCGTTGCAACGCCGGAATACGCCCGCCAGACCCATCAGTCCCAGCTTCGCGCGCCATCGTCTTGAGAGGAGGCCCGCCATCAATCGGCACCGCCAAAGGGTTCAACACGCGCCCCAGCCAGTGGTCCGACGGGCCATCGCTCTCCAACGGGTGCAAATATGCAGGATCACCAATTCTAAGCTCGCGCGTGTCGTCAAACGGCGCGACAAGCACATCCTGTTCGCTGATCTGCACCACATTGCCGAAGCTGCCATATCCCGCAGCGTTGAACACAACACGACCATGGATGGTAGCCTCGCTCTGGATGCCGGCCACCCGGACCAGGTCAGGCCTGACAGCCGTAATCCTCCCACCACGCAACAGCATCGGCGTGCCTGCGGCAACTGCGGCAGAAGCGCGCCTAAGCCCCTCAAGCCCGTCCATGCGCATCATTTTCCGCTCAGCATCTGGATGGCTTGATTGAGCGAAGACTCGGTCTGCTGGATCAGATTTGCAACGCTCTCAAAGTTCCGCTGCACAGAAATAAGCCGTGCAATCTGCTCGACTGTATCGACATTCGACGTCTCGGCAAAACCTTGCACAACGCTATAATCATCCCTGTCTGCCGCAGGTGTCGCCGCGCCCTCCGGCAGTATCGCCAGCGAGCCATACCGGTAAGTCTCATCCGGCACGTCCGCGTCAAACACACCCACGCTGCCAACGATCGCATTGTTCTGGTGCAATATCCCGGCTGCATCCGCGCGCACCGGGCCTGACGCCAGATTGATTTGCACAGGCGATCCACCCTGATCAAGCACGGGGTCACCGTCAAGACTGACCAGAGACCCGTCTGGATCAATCTGGAACCTGCCGTCCCGGGTAACAGCCTCCCCCGCCGCGCTCTGGACCACAAACCACCCGGTTCCATTGATCGCAAAATCAAGTTGATTTCCGGTCTCCGTCAGCGGGCCTTGGCGTTCCGACAAGGACGCAAGTCCCGGCGTCACGAAAGACACAGAAGACCGCGACAATCCGTCCAGCTGCTCGGAAAACTTGATGCCAATCTCGCGAAACCCCGACGTATTGCTGTTGGCGATATTATCCGCAATCGTCGCCAGACGCCGCTCGCCAGCGATCTGCGCGGACAGGGCAACATGAAGCCCGATGTCCATTTCAGACCCGCGTCCTGATTTTTGCAAGCGACGCCATAAGCGCGTCAGACACCCCGGCCTGGCCCGTTTGCCCGAATAGTGACGCAACCCCGCCGCTGCTGCCCGTTGGCGCGCCGTTGTCGACGTCCCAGAGCGTCGTGAAGCGCTTGAGGAATTGGTTGAGCTTGGCAGGGTTCTTGAAATCCGCCAGATCGATACGGCTCTCAAGCGTTTGAATCTGCTTGTCGATGTTGACCAGCGAAAAGACATCGGGCAAACGAAGCGCCGTTTTGACAACCTCATTCAGCGCCCTGTCCGCCAAAATCTCGGTCACCGAGGTAAGCTTTGCGGCATTGCGCTGAAAGTAAAGCGCCAGCCTCACCCCCTCATTGTCGCTGCCTGCCTGCGTCTCCAATGATTGCCGGACATATTTGTCCACAACACCCTTCTGCACGGAATCAAACGCCGTCGTCGCCGCGCCATAGTTCTTGAAATCAAATGTCTTGGCAAACTCCAGATAGCGCTTGTCGGCAAGCCGATTGACAAATGCATCCTGTGCATCCTGACCCTCATTGAGGACTTTCCGGATAAAGGCTTTCGCATAAGCCATATCCTGCAAACCAAATGCAGACATGGCAAACGTCAAAAGCCGCCTGTCCGATACAAACGCGTCAACCGTTTTCACCGACCCGATTTTCGCCAGATAGTATTCCGACTCGCGCTGGATCATCGGCTGTCTGCGCAACACCGTTTCAGACCGCTGCAAGTCCCGCGCGATCAGGGAATAACTTGTGAAAGTGCTCGTCATGCGCGTTGCCTCATCGTGCTCAGTTTGCACACGCGACCTTGCGCGAAGCTCGTGCTGGAAACGCAGGACGAGATACTTGAACGACCGGCTTCAAGCCTCGCGCAAGTCTGACACCTTAGCCAATTGCTGCAACACTTGAGGAAACAGTGACTTATGGGAATTATCATCGGCCTGATCATGACCCTTGGCTGCGTGCTCGGCGGCTTCATGGCGATGGGCGGGAATGTTATGGTTCTCTATCAGCCGTGGGAGTTTGTCATCATCGGCGGCGCCTCCGTCGGCACATTTCTGATCGCCAATCCGATCGCGGTGGTAAAGGATTCAGGCAAAGGCTTCGTGGAAGCAATCAAGAACTCGGTTCCAACAGAGAAGGACTATCTCGATCTCCTCGGCCTGATCTACAGCCTTCTGAAAGCATTGAAAGAGAAGCCGAAAAACGAGGTGGAAACCCACATCGACAACCCGGAGGAATCGACAATTTTCCAGGCCTACCCGCGAGTTCTCAATCAGGTCGGCCTGCGCAATTTCATCTGCGACTATTGCCGTCTTATCATGGTCGGCAATGCCCGCCCGCATGAGGTTGAGTCCTTGATGGAGGAAGAGATCCACACAATCCGCCACGACAAGCTGAAAGCCTACCACGCGCTGCAAGCGGTCAGTGACGGACTGCCGGCCCTCGGCATTGTTGCGGCCGTTCTGGGTGTCGTCAAAGCCATGGGCCACATCGACGCCTCGCCGGAAGTTCTTGGCGGGCTGATTGGCGCGGCCCTTGTCGGCACGTTCTTCGGCATCTTCATGTCCTATTCGGTGATCGGTCCCGTCGCCACCAAGATCAAGGTGGTGCGCGAGAAAAACCTTCGTGAATATTTCGTCGCCAAACAGGCGCTCATTGCCCACATGAACGGCTCCCTGCCGCAGATCGCGCTCGAATTCGGCCGCAAAGCGATCTCGGCCTACGACCGCCCGACTCTTGACGCCGTCGAGCAGGCAACCATGAATGCAACCGCATGAGCATGCTTGAAGGCACCCTGGGCGAGATCATTCACCCTGTTGATTGGGCTGACATTCTGGCCGGCCAAAAAGATGGCCAAAAAGACGGAGATGACAAGCTTTCCGCATTTGCGAGTGCTGTGGAAGTAATGGTCGCACAATTGACATCCGTGCTTTTCGGCAGCCAAGACACTGTCAAACTCTGCGCCTTCGCTTCCAAAGTTCAATCAACAGCCGAATGGCAGACAGACACCGAACCTTCAGCCGTCATCATCGAATTTGTCTCTGCCGAACAAGACCAACTCTGCGCGATACTCGCCTTGAATGCCAACCTCATAGGAAGCTCATTGGCCGGTTACCTTGGTGCTCCAGAACCGTTTGAACCTGCGGATCGACCATCTCGCATCACCAGCATGGAATTGCATTACCTCGCACATATCGCCCCCGCGCTCATGGAGACACTGCAGCCGCTTTCAAGTCTGACTATGTCCAGCCATCGTCTTTGCGTCACCGCACAATGGCAGCTTTCTGAAGCGACCGAACTCTACGTCGCGCAGGTCGCGTTAGCGCAGTCGCCGGAAGCCGCCCTCCTGTCAATCGCCATTCCCACGCATAGTCTGGCAATCAATTCTGAAGAGGAGCAGGACACTGAATTGGCTGTCTATGCCGCTGGTCATTCGAAAGTCCGGGAACTTGGCAGGACCAAAGTCAAGGTGGACGTATTCGTCCGAGCTGCCGATCTGACACTTGAGCGCATTCGTTCACTCAGTGAAGGGGATGTCATTGGCATGGAACAGGCGGGGCTCGGTGAGGCCCGTGCAATTGCAAAGGGACAAGACATATTCGCCGGGCAGATCGGTCGTTCAGGCGGGGCCTATTCGATCCGGGTAACGCAAACGTGCACGGTCGCATCAAAAGCCGCCGAATCCACGCAGTCAAACCACAATGGATCGAGACGTTGAAATGACCACGACCGCAGCCGCTCAAGACCAGCAAGGCCAGGCAAATGCGCTGCCAGCCGATGCGCCGGAAGACGCCGAGCAAGAATTGAACCGGGCGATTGAAGAGCTGCGCGGAATATCCAGCCGGGCAGGGGTGTCTGCTTCCGGCCGGATAGATGAAGTTAAGCCTGCCAATGCGTCTTCAAGCGGTGCCGCACTCCAAATTCCGCTGGAGGTCAATGTCATTTTGGGATCAACCGAGCTGACCTTGGCGGAGCTGTCCGTCCTGAAGATAGGCTCGACGCTCAAACTTGACCGGATTGTCGGCGACCCGCTTGATCTGGTTGTCAATGGCATCAAGATCGCCAGGGGTGAACTGGTTATCGCCGACAAGCAGTCAAACACATTCGGCTTTCGCATCTCAAGCGTGATCTCCTGATCCAGACAGTTGGCCTTTGCAAATGGACATTCAAACCAAATACTCCGCCGCGCAAATGGCAGTGGCCGTTGTCATCGCCACCGAGCAGCCGCTTGTCGCAGACATTTTGAAGTTTCTGGCAAAGTCAGAGATTGACGCGCTGTTGGCCAACGCAAGGCTAATGAAAAAAATCGACCAAAAAGACCTGCAGGACATCATCACGCAATTTGAGAAGGAGTTTGTCGATGGTGTCGGAATTTTGAACTCGTTCGATCAGCTCAGCGAAGCTGTTTCGCAAAGTGAAGCCAATGCCGCAGAGCAGCGCGAAACCGGCCAAACTGACCCCGCCCCAAAATCAGGTTGGGACCTGCTTCTGGAGGCTGAACCACAAGAGGTTGCTGACTATCTGGCCACCGAACACATGCAGGCCGCCGCCTACATTCTCTCGCAAATGCCGCCGTCGCGCACCTCCGAAATCATCTCCCTTATGGGCCGCCCTGTCGCACTGCCCTTGCTGGCGCGTCTGATGGACATCACCGACGTTCCGCCAGTGGCAAAAGAATTTGTCGAAAGCGCGCTCATCGCAAAATTCGGGCAAACCAAGCCGGGCAAGACAAAAAACTCAGGTGCAGGCGTTGCAGCCATCTTGAATGAAATGAACCAACTTGAATCCGAATCATATTTGAACGACATGACAGGCATGCTCACCGCCGAAATCATGAGCGGCATCAAGTCGATGCTATTCCGGTTTGAGGATATCCCGAACCTCGATAAAACCGCGCGCGCCACCGTGTTTGACCTGGTACCCATTGATATGCTGACGCTCGCGTTGCGCGATGCGCCGCCCGACATCGCGGAAGCTGCGCTCTCCAGCATTGGCCAGCGCTCGCGCCGCATGATTGAAAATGATCTGCGGTCCAAAACCACAGCTCGCCCTGCCGATATCGCCAAAGCCCGCAGACAAATTGTCGCAGAAGTCATGCGTCTTGCTTCGCAAGGACGGATCGAGCTCGTTGCCGAACCTCTTGCCACAGCCCCGCTTGCCGCTTGATGTAGAAAAGGCTGCGCTTTGGAAGACACAGACAAGGACAGCAAAACCGAAACCGCGACAGACAAGCGCGTCAGCGATTCGCTTGACGAAGGTAATGTGCCTTTCTCGCGTGAGGTTCCGCTGGTCGCCTCAATAGTTGTCTTATGGGCCTATTACGCCTCCTTCGGCAATGGGGACTCCATGGAGATATCAACAATTCTCCACGCCGCCGTTGATTCAAATGTCAGGCAGGAGCCGGTCTCTAATCCGGAAATGTTCAAACTGATCTGGCAGCTTTTTTCCGGTGTTGCCATTGTCTTGTCGCCATTTTTTGTAGCGCTGGTCGTCTCTGGCCTGCTGTCCTCCATTCTTCAAAATCAACCAAGGCTCATCTCAAACCGGATCGCCCCGAAGTTTTCAAGGGTATCGCCCGCCGCAGGCTGGAAAAGGTTGAACTCGGCGAAAAACTATTTCGACTTCTTGAAGTCGCTGATGAAAGTCGCGCTCTTTCTGTCAATTTTCTCATTTCAGATGGACGACACCATCAGGGAAGTGACCATCATGGTCCGCCGGAGCGCCGATGCCGCGCCGGTTGCCATCGCATCTTTGATCTCGCAGATGATTGCCGCCGTGTGCATCGCAGCTGTCGCCGTCGCGGCGGTCGATCTCGTCTGGCAACGGAAAAACTGGCTCAACGATCTGAAAATGACGCTGCAGCAGGTCAAGGACGAGATCAAGCAGGCGGAGGGCGATCCGATTGTCAAAAGCCGGTTGCGATCCCTGGGCAGAAGCCGCGCGCGCAACCGCATGATGAAGTCGGTGCCAACGGCAACATTGATCATCGCCAACCCGACACACATCGCCATTGCGCTGCGATACGACCGCGCCCGTGATGCTGCGCCAGTCGTCGTTGCCATGGGTGCGGATTTGATCGCGCTGCGCATCCGCGAAATCGCGTCCGACCATGCCGTCCCGGTATTTGAGCAAGTTGACCTCGCCCGCGCGCTGTTCAAGGTTGTCCGGGTGGATCAGATCATCCCGCAAAATTTCTATCAGGCGCTCGCCGTGCTGATCCGCGAGATCGAACGCTGAAATCGCCACAGGTTTCAGGCCGCCACTTCAAGCAGCCAACCGGAAATTGGTTTACTGGAACAGCGCCAGAATATTCTGCGCCGAAGCGTTGGCAATCGACAGCGCCTGAATTCCAAGTTGCTGCTGCGTCTGCAATGCCTGCAAACGCGTGGACTCCTTTGAGATATCTGCATCAACCAGTGTCCCGATCCCGAGTTCAATGGAGTCGAGCAGTGTCTTCACAAAGTCCCCTTGGATAGAAATGCGCTTCTTCACCGCCCCGGTCTCGGACGTGGAAGACGCCAGTTGCGCAAGCTTTGCATCTACGGCGGAAATCATGTCGTCGATGTCCGTGTTGTCCACACCCACAGCAGTGACGTCGAGCGTCGTCAGCGAAACAGTCTGCGCCCCGGCACCCGTGGTCGTGAACACGCTGTCGGCAAGGCCGGACTGATTGGCTGCATCAAACAGCTCCAGCGCCGACGTATCAATATCAATTGTCTCGACGCGCACACCCGTCACCGTCCGCGTGAAAGATGAGACGATGGATTTGACCTGCACATAGCCCGTACTTGCAGAATCAACCGACAGCCAGTTCTCGCCGGAGAACGAGGCCGAGTCTGCAATGGAGCGCAGTTGATCCTGCATCGATCTGATTTCATCCTGTATCTTCGTCCGGTCCACGCCGGGCTCCCGCGCGGCAACGATCTTGGATTTGATCTCGTCAACCACATCAATCGCGCTGTTGAGCGCAGTGTAAGTCACGTCAATCTTTGCCGATCCAAGCCCCAGCGCATCCTGCACCGTTGACAGCGCCTTGAAGTCTGACCGCATCGTTGTGGCAATCGCCCAGTATGCAGCATTGTCCTTGGCCTCGGCCACGCGGTACCCGGTCGATATCCGGCTCTGCACCTGCTGCAATTCCGCATTGGTGTTTTGCAAGGTGCGCAATGCGGTCATCGCCGATGCATTCGTGTGTATGCTGCTCATGTCTGTAATCCCTGTTTTGTCCAGCGGCGTTTACGCATCGTGATTTTCACTTCTGCTCACCATCCGTTTGAATCCGCCTGTCAAACGCGACATCAACCACCTCAAGCGCGCGAATGTTCGCCGGCCCCATTCTCTTCTGAAGCGCCGGAAACAAGAATGTCTGCAACTGCGTCGCGGCCTCATTGGTAAGCGGAAGCGGGACAAGCTGAGTGAGCTTTGCCAGATCCCGATGCGCAACATCTGAAATATGATACACCGCCATGCCAATGGCAGCAGGATCGCGCAGTGTCAAAACTGCGCGGAACGACAGATAGCCGGTGACAACGCCACCGTTGAATATCTCGATTGTGATGTAATCTGTCTTCGCCGGTTCCTCAGACTTAGCAGCTTCGACTGATACCGGTTGGGCCATCCTTGCGGCATACATGTCGTAACCGCTATAGGCAGCGACGATCGCCGCGATGGCAATGAAACCACTAACGGCAACTTGAAGCATGACTGCCCTGCACAATTTTGTCAGCTTGCAATGTCGGCATCCAATTCAAAAGAATCAGCTAGTCCGCCTTCCTTGCTCCAAGCTTAACTCCCGAATGCGCACAGCACCTGATGCTGGCATGGTCGACGCACTGCTCCCCAAAATACAACCATAAGTACTATAACTTCTCGCATGCGAAAAATCGCAGTTGGCGCAGATTCCACCGGGAGTTACCTCAATACACACATTCTTAATGAATGATACGAGGTGATTCGCGATGATCGTGCTGATAGATGAAAGAAATCTTGTGGTTGATGGCTACAAGGCACAACTAAAGCGGGAAGGCTTTTCGTCGGTCGGCTTCAGCTCAACGCAATTCAAGGAATGGTTCGATACCTCCATCGATGGTGACTTTGAAAGCGTCGGCGCCTGCCTCGTCGGCGACATTGACAACCGGCAATTTTCACCTTCGTTTCTGAAGCGAAAAACCAGCGCTCCCATTATCGCGCTTGTCGAGCAGAACTCGCTCGAAAATACGCTGCGTCTGTTTGAAACCGGCTTTGATGACGTGCTGCGAAAGCCGGTGCATATCCGCGAAATCCTCGCCCGCATCACCGCGATCAGACGCCGCTCCGACTCCGACGGCCAGACCCAATCGTCAAGCCGATTGAGCGTATTCTCGGATGGCCGCGACCCGGAGATCGATGGTGAGCCATTTCCGCTGCCGCGGCGCGAACGCCGGATCCTCGAATATCTGGCATCGGTCAAAGGAAGGCGCGTGAACAAATCGCAGATATTCAACGCGATCTACGGCCTGTTCGACGACGAGGTCGACGAGAACGTCATCGAAAGCCACATCAGCAAGCTGCGCAAGAAAATGAAGCAACGGCTCGGCTTCGATCTCGTCGATTCCAAGCGGTTCCTCGGCTACCGCCTGCTCACCGAGCAGGAGGCCGCATGACGCGGTGGATGGAGGTGCGGCTCTCCGCTGATGGGAAAGTCTCACGCAAGGTCCGCCCTCTATCCTTCGTCAACGAACACCCCGGAGCCATGCAATGAGCATATATGGAATGATGCGCACCAGCATCTCAGGCATGGCCGCCCAAGCGTTCCGGTTGACCACCGTTTCGGACAACATCGCCAATTCAGACACCGATGGATACAAGCGTGCCGGTGCCGAATTCACGTCTCTGGTCGCCCCGGGTGGCAATGGCAGTTCCAGCACCGCAAGCCTCTATGAATCCGGGTCGGTGATCCCGCACGTCCGCCAAACCATCTCGGATCAAGGCACCTTCCGCTTCACCGGCTCGTCAACCGATCTTGCGCTCGACGGCGATGGCTTCTTTGTCGTCAAGAATGAGGCTGACACCCCGCTCCTGACGCGGGCAGGTTCATTTGTGCCCGATGGCAACGGCGATCTCTACAACAGCGCCGGCCTCTATCTGCAAGGCTACCCGATAACCAACGGCCAAATTCCCAATGTCGCCAACGGCTACGGCGGCCTCGAAAACGTCAATGTCGCCAGCATCGATCTTGTCGCCGTGCCATCCACGTCCGGCACATTTGCTGTCAATCTACCGGCAGGCGCGACCGTGGTTCCAGCACCCCTGCCGTCAGCCAACACGGCAGCGTCCACCTACTCGCAAAAAACCTCGATGACCACATTCGACAACCTCGACAACTCCCGCGTTGTCGATATTTACATGTCGAAGTCCGCATCAAACACCTGGGAAGTCACGGTTTACGATCAGGCTGGAGCTGCCGCAGTCGGTGCTCCGTTCCCCTATGCAAGCCCGGCTTTGGCAACGACAACACTGTCGTTCTCTCCCACCGACGGCAAACTGACCGGCGCTTCCCCGACTTCAATTGCCTTCACCATACCCGGCGGCAGTCCGTTGACGCTGGACATGACGGGACAACCCAATTGGGCACCGGCTTCCTCATTGCCGATGCCAAGGTCGATGGCAGCGCGCCGTCGGCAATCGACCACGTCGAAGTCCGCAGCGACGGCACACTCTACGCCGCCTACACGAACGGCTCCTTTCGCGCAGTCTACCGTATACCGGTCGCTACTGTCACAAGTCCTGACCAACTGACAGCATCGACAGGCACAACATTTACCGTCAGCGCCAACTCCGGCGACCCGGTTCTCGGCTTTGTCGGCGAAGGCAATGCCGGCCGCATCATTTCCTCGGCGCTCGAGCAATCCAACGTCGATATTGCCGAGGAATTGACGGTCATGATCCAGGCGCAACGAGGCTACTCGGCCAATTCCAAAGTCTTTCAAACCGGCTCCGAAGTGACGGAAATCGCAATCAATCTCAAGCGCTGACGATCTCTCAGCGCACGTCCCGAAATGACTCCCCTGTAAAACGAAAGCCCGGCTGCCCCGATGTCATTGTCCTCCGTCATCCAGATTGCACAGAACTCGCTGTCCAACATGACCACGAGAACCGGCGTTCTGGCGCGCAATGTCAATGAGGCTGGCAACAGCGATTACGCCCGCCGCGAGCTCCGGACCATTTCCTTAAGCCCGGGCGCAACATCGACCAGCATCAGGCGGATCACCGACCTCAGGCTCGAAAGCGCCTTGGCAGGAGCCGTCTCGGTCAATTCGGGCCAACAAGTGCACGCGCGTTTGGTCGAAACTCTCAGCGGCCTTCTGGCGGACAGCGACGGTGAATTGACCGTCTCCGCACACATGACCGCCTTGCAGTCCAGCCTGCAAACCTACAGCGCAAATCCGGAAAATCCACTTCTCGCAGGCGCGGTCCTGTCTAACGCCAGGGACATGGTCGCTGGCCTCAACGATGCAACCCGCACCATTCAGGACTTCCGCCTCAGCGTCGATAATGACATCGCACAAGCGGTCGATGATTTGAATTCCATGCTGTCAGAATTCAAAACCCTCAACGACAGTATCCGCCTAGGCACCCAATCCGGCACCGATGTCAACGACGCGCTCGACCGCCGCACCGCCGTCCTGTCGCAGATCTCGCAGATTGTCCCCGTGTCATCCTTCGTCCGCTCCAACAATGATATGGTTCTGGTCACGGCCTCAGGCGCCATGCTTTTTGAAACGGCACCGCGCACGGTCAGCTTCACCGCCCAGACTGCGCTTGAACCCGGCACAAGCGGCAACGCCGTCTACGTTGACGTCATCAAGCTGTCGCTGCCAAACAGCAACACCGCCTCAGCTTCAGGCTCGCTAGACGCGCTGCTGCGCCTTCGGGACACGGTCGCACCAACGCTTCAAAAGCAGATGGACGAACTCGCCCGTTCACTCATTTCGGTCTTTGCCGAAACGGATGTGGCAGGCGGCGCGCTCGCGCCCCTGCAGGGTCTGTTCGCCTGGTCCGGCGGCCCGGCATTTCCCACCGCAGGCCTGGTCAGCAACGGCCTTGCAGGCGGCATCATCATCAACCCGGCCTACGACCCGCAAAGTGGCGGCAACATTTTTCGTTTGCGCGATGGCGGTGCCAATGGCCCCGCCTATCTTGCCAACCTGAACGGCTCGGCGTCCTACTCTGCAAGACTAAACAATCTGTCCATCGGATTTGACACCGCACAGCCGTACGACGTGAGCGCCGGGCTTGCTGCACAAGCCAGTCTTTCGGCATTCTCGGTCCAGTCGAGTGGCTGGCTTGCCGGCTTGAAATCTCAATCCGCACAGTCAGCCATCAAGTCTGAAGCCAAACACGCCATGCTGTCAGACAGCCTGTCCAACACCAAAGGCGTCAACATCGACACCGAGATGGCGCGCCTTGGCGAGTTCGAGCAGGCCTATCAGGCATCCGCCAGGCTTCTGAATGCCGCAGACCAAATGCTGCAAGACCTTCTCGACGCGGTGGGCTAGCCGCCATGATCTCAGGCATTTCAACAACCGTCATTCAATCCGCGCTCCTGCGGTCGATACAAACAACCCAGCGCGAAATGTTTGTTGCCCAAATCGAAGTCCAGACCGGCAGATATGCTGACATCGCGGAGCGTCTCGGCAGGGGAACATCAACCCCGATTGCGCTCCTGCGCGAAGTCAACCGGATTGACTCCATTCTCGACACCAACAAATCAGCATCCACACGCCTTGCCGCAACCCAGCTGGCGCTTGGGTCTGTCGCCTCGTCAACGCAAAGCCTGTTCGACAGTCTTGCTGCCGCCAAAGGCAATGCCCAAGGCATGGCGCTGGCTGCCCAATCTGCCATGTCGCAGCTGGGCGCAATCGGCTCAGCATTGAGCACGACCGTATCGGGCCAATACATCTTCTCCGGCTTGAACACCGATCAACCGCCGGTCAACCAGACCAGTCCAATCCCGGCAGGCCCTGCCATGGATACCGCGTTTATCAGCCGCTTCGGCTTTGCAAAAACGGATGCTTTGGCGGCCTCGATCACCCCGTCAGCCTTCAGCGCATTCGTCACAACAGACATCGAGCCGATGTTCCTCGGGGCGGGCTGGTCATCCACACTCTCAAACGCATCCGACGAGGCGATTGTCTCGCGCATCACTTTGGCCCGTACCATCGAGACATCCCTCAGCGCCAATGAGACAGGCCTCCGCCAATCCCTCTACGCCGCCGCACTGTCAGCAAATTTTCTTGACACTTCCCTCAATCAGGCAACCAAAGAATCCGTCGTAAACATCGCACTGCAACAGAGTGCGTCGTCCGTCTCCGCTCTGGCAGAGCTGCAGGGCAGGGCAGGCTTTGCCCAGCAGCAACTAAGCGATGCCGATGTCCGCCTGTCTGCCCAGAGCGATCTTTTCGCAGGCATGGCAGAGGACATCACCGGTGTCGATCCACATGAAGCAGCAGTGCGGCTGAATGAACTTGTCACGCGGTTGGAGACGTCTTTTGCGCTCACCCAGAAGATACAGAGCCTCAGCATTCTTGACTATTTGCGCTAGGGTCTGGACCTACTAATTTTGATGAAATGGCAGGCAAATGGCGAAAATATGCAAGGGAGACAGTGCAGGACGGGCCAAGGCCCGTTCAAGCTGTCTGACGCGGCAGATTAAAGTCAGTTGCCTGCCATTTCACCAAAATTAATAGGTCCAGACCCTGACCTCAAAAGGAGCGACAGCATTTGAACTATCGTCTCAATTATGCCGACACCCAGTCAGACTCTCTGGTGGACGCACGCTCGCGCGAGCGCGAACTTCTGCGCCGGTCAATCCATCTCATGAAGGAAGCGCAAGGGTCCGCCGGCTCGGCCCGCGCCGCCATTGAAGCCATACATTTCGCATCGCGCATATGGACAGTGTTCCTTGAAGATCTGTCCTCGCGCGAAAACGCACTCCCCGGCAAAGTGCGCGCCGATCTGATATCCGTCGGCATATGGATACTGCGCGACCTCGAAGCCATCCGCAACGGCAACATCTCGGACTTCACCGACATCATTGAGGTCACTGAAATCATCAGGGATGGTCTGTTGTGAAGACAACGCTGAAAGTATCGCTCAAGGCCAATGAGAGAATCTACGTCAACGGTGCCGTCATCCGCGTCGACCGCAAAACATCCATGGAGTTTCTCAACGACGTGAGTTTCCTGATGGAAAATCACGTCCTGCAACCCGCAGACGCCAACACGCCAATCCGCCAACTCTACTATCTCATTCAACTGCTGCTGATTGATCCCGGCACCCGAACCGCCGTGCTCAGCCTGTATCGCTCCCACATGACAACCCTCATCGCCACCCAGCCGGAACGCGACATTGCAGCTGAGCTGAAAAACATCGACCGGCTCGTCCATGAAGACTGCCTTTTTGACGCCTTGCGGGGCATCCGCAAAACATTTGGCTCGCAGTTTGAACCCGCTGTCCGGCCCAATCCCGCACGGCCCAACACGATCTCCCACACGAAACCAACAATGGAACCTGCATCTGCAATGGCCAAAGGCTAGATAAATGTCAGCGATATCAACACTGTCAGCAGTCACAAATGCCGCCCTCACAAGCGAGACACAGAAAAAGTCCAACCTCGATTACCAGTCGTTCCTGAAGCTGCTCGTCGCCCAAATGAAAAATCAGGACCCGACCAAGCCGATGGATTCCACGGAATACGTCGCGCAGCTCGCAACCTTCTCAAACGTCGAACAGGCCATCAACGCCAACAAGAAACTTGACGAGCTGATCCAGGATTCCAAAATCTCGCAAGGCATCGGATTGATCGGTCGGCAAGTAACCTCGCTTGATGGTCTGGGCACCGGAACGGTCGAAAGCGTGCGCTTCACAGGCGACGGCATTCTGGCAAAGCTCTCGGATGGCAGCGAGTTGGCGATAAACGCCCGCGTGGTGATCGCGCAATGAACCCAGTTGACGCATTGGATTTGGTCCAGTTCGCCATGTGGACCGTGTTCATCACATCCATCCCCGCAGTGCTCCCGGCCATGATCATCGGCATCATCATCGCCCTCTTTCAGGCTCTCACACAAATTCAGGAAGTGACACTGACGTTCGTGCCGAAAATCATGATCGTCTTCATGTCCGCCGCCCTCTTCGCCAACTTCATGGGCGGCCAGCTCAATGTCTTCGTCACCGTCGTCTTTGACCGCATAGAGACAGGCTTCTGACCCTGGATCCAGCCGGTTTGGCGCAAGGCTGACCAACTATCGTGATGAGAAGAAACGATATCGCTGGATCCGCATGACCATCCAATCGGCCGCCCCAACTCCCAAAGCCGCATGGTCAACTGATGTCTCGTTCGCAATCGGCATCGTGCTCATTCTCAGCATCCTGTTCCTGCCGATCCCGGTGTTCCTGATCGATTTTGGCCTGGCGCTCTCGCTGTCATTGTCGATCCTCATCCTGATGGTCTCGCTCTGGATCACGCGCCCGCTCGACTTCTCGGCATTCCCGACCGTGCTCCTCATCACCACCATGCTGCGCCTGTCGCTCAACATTGCCACCACCCGCGTCATCCTTGCCAACGGCCACGAAGGCGTCCACGCCGCCGGACACGTCATCAGCGGCTTCTCGCAATTCGTCATGGGCGGCGATTTCCTCATCGGCGTGGTGGTCTTCTCGATCCTCATCATCGTCAACTTTGTCGTCATCACCAAAGGCTCGACCCGCATCGCCGAGGTCGGCGCGCGCTTCACCCTCGATGCAATTCCCGGCAAGCAAATGTCCATCGATGCAGACCTGTCTGCAGGCACCATCGACGAAAAAGAAGCCCAGTTCCGGCGGCGCGAGCTCGAAGAGGAAAGCGCCTTCTTCGGCTCCATGGACGGTGCGTCAAAGTTCGTGCGCGGCGATGCGATTGCCGGCCTGATTATCACCGGCGTCAACATCGTCGGCGGCATATTGATCGGCGTTATCCGCCACGATATGACAGTCGCGGAATCCGCCGAAGTGTTTGTCAAACTGTCGGTCGGTGATGGCATCGTCACCCAGATGCCCGCCCTTATCATTTCGCTTGCAGCCGGGTTGATTGTTTCCAAGGGCGGCACCCGTGGCTCGGCAGACAGCGCCGTCCTCAAGCAGCTCGGCGGCTATCCGCGCGCGCTCTTCGTTGCGGCAATGCTGCTGGTCGGCCTTGCCGTGATGCCCGGCCTTCCCACCTTGCCATTCCTGTGCATCGGCGCGCTCATGGCATTTATAGGCCACAACATCCAGCGGCTGCGCAAAATTGCCGACGGCGAGGTTGCGCAAGCTGAGGCCGATGACCGTGACGCCACCGACAAGGCCAAACAGGACTCGGTCAAACAGATGCTCAAGACATCTGAAGTCGAACTGGTGCTGGGCAAGCAACTGGCCTCAAAACTCGTCTCCGAGCGGCAGGAACTCACCGTTCGCCTCGGCAAGATGCGCCGGAAATTCGCGGTAGAATACGGCTATGTCATTCCAGAAGTCACAGTCAGCGAAGACTTCCAGATCGCTGCCAAATCCTATCACATCAAAATTCACGGCACCTCCATCGCGTCTTATGAGATGCGCCTCGACGAGGTGCTCGCGCTGATCGGCAATGGCCCGGTTCCCGATATTCCCGGCGAGTTGGTCAAGGAACCGGCCTTCGGCATGCAGGCGCTGTCTGTCCCGTCCGTGTTCACCGGCGATTTGACGCGGCTGAACCTGCAATATGTCGATAATCTCTCCGTCATGTTGACCCACCTCAGCGAAGTCATCCGCACCAACCTGTCGCAGCTCCTGTCCTACCGCGACATGCGCGCCCTGGTGGATCGACTCGAGCCCGAATACCGCAAGTTGGCAGACGAAATCTGCACCACCCACCTGACCTATCCCGGCCTGCAAGCCATCCTGAAAATGCTCCTGTCCGAGCGTGTCTCGGTGCGAAATCTGCATCTCATCATTGAGGCCATCGCCGAGGTCGCCCCGCATCTTCGCCGCACGGAAAAGATCGTCGAGCACGTCCGCTCGCGCATCGCCCAGCAGATATGCGGCGACATCGCCAACGCCGGCGTGCTCAGCATCCTGCGCCTTGGTCCAAGGTGGGATCTCGCCTTCCATGAATCGCTCAGGAAAAACGCCAAGGGTGAAATCATCGAGTTCGAGATGGACCCCCGCCAGCTCGAGAAATTCGCCTCGGAAGCCCAAAGTGCGATCGCCAAACACTCTGATGGCGGGACGATGTTTGCGCTGATCGCCAACCAGGACGCGCGCCCCTATGTGCGCATGATTATCGAGCGTTTCGCGCCCGGCCAGCCGGTTCTCAGCCATGCAGAAATTGCCCGCGGCATTCAGCTGCAAGTTCTGGGCGGCATATCTTGATTGAGTGGGCCGACGAAAAGCTGGTTCAGGCAATCATTGGTTTTGCGCGCATATCCGGCTGCTTTCTCGTGCTGCCCGGCCTGTCGTCAGTACGCGTGCCGCAACAGGTCCGCATCATCTTCGTCCTGACCTTGAGCGCAGCGCTGCTGCCGATGCTCCCACCGCTGGCAATGGCAGAAGCAAGCCGGTCGCTCTGGCATCTGGCGCGTCTCATTGTGTCAGAAACAATCACCGGCGTGCTCATCGGGCTCGGCGCACGCTACTACCTGCTCGCCGTCAGCTTCATGATGAACGCCGCCTCAACGGCCGTCGGCATCAGTGCTCAGCTCGTGCCCTCGGTCATGGACAATGACATGGAGCCTGCGCTCGCCTCCATTGTCTCGTCCGCCACCATGCTTCTTCTGTTTGCCATGGATTTCCACCATCAGGCGATCCGCGCGCTCGTGCGCTCCTTCTCGCTGGCGCCGGCAGGGGCACTGCCCGATTTTGGCGCGATTTCAAAAAACCTCGTCGGCTTCCTGTCGGATTGCTTTCTGGTCACCTTCAGCCTCGCCAGCCCGTTTCTTGCCTATGCGCTCCTGACCAACATTTTCATCGCGCTGCTCAACAAGCTGATCCCGAACCTGCCGCTCTATTTCATCGCCACGCCCGGCGTTCTGCTCGGCGCGCTGCTGTTGATTTACATCCTAATCCCGGCGCTGGTTTCCCTCGCCGCTCAGGGCCATTTTGAAATGCCGCTGTGAGATGAACAGCGTATCCAACCAAAAATCCAAGCTGATGCGCCTGATTGATTTTCTGGAGAGTGAAAAGAAATCAAGACGTCAGGCAATCGCGGCGCACTCCATGGAGAGGACGCAAGCCAGGGAAGCGGTCCACCACATCGACAACACATACCTGCGCATGGACATGAACCTGTCCATCTTCCACGGCTATCATGTGAAGTATCGCCATGATCTGGAAACCAAAATCACGCGCCTGACGTCAGAAATTGATGCAGTCAACTCCGAAGTCAGAAACCTCGATAAGGCCGCCAGCGACCTGCGGGTCCGGCTCAGAAAACTTCAGCAATCAGAAGCCCTGAAAACCGCAGAGATCGAAGTATCCGAATTCATCGCCCGCAATTACCGCAACGACGTCAGCCTTGGACAAGGCAGACGGGGCATTTTGGACTAGCCGAAAGGTAACGCTTCGTCGCGCCATTCCTTGCCGCCCGAGGCAGTTTTTGCAGCGTTGCAAAACCAGAGGTCCGCTGATGCCAGTTTCAATCCCTGTTCTGGAAGCGACGCGGCTGGCCGGCGTCTCGCCCCCGATCCCTGCGCGCCAAAGTGTGCGCCCAAACAAGGTGGCTTTCGATGCGCCCCAGCAACTGAGCGCATCCAAATTGTCGCAGTCCACCTCGGCAAAACCCACCGAGGCCTTTCAACAGCTTGAAGCCATGCTTGTCCGAAGCCTTATGGGCGCAATCATTCCCAAGCAAAGCCTTGGCGGCGCAGAGTCCGGTCTGGCCGGTGAATACTGGGGATCGCTCTTGTCCGATGAGCTGGCCGACGCCCTCTCGTCCGGCATGCGCCTTGGCCTTGCCGAATCCGTTGGCAAAAGCATGGAGCACAAGTTGATCAACACGAAACCCGGCGGCGCAGAATGATGGAAGATCACAGCACTTCCGGCACCGCGTCCCTTGCCCGCGTCGTAGACAAAATAACCGCTCTTCTGGCCAGCGAGAACATCAGCATCAGAAGTTTCAGGGACGCCGAAATCCGTGAAAACAATCTGACAAAGCACCGGCTGCTGCATGATCTGAACATGGCGGTCAGTCAGGCGGGAAGCGCCAGTCATGAGCCTGGCATGATGGCGCGGTTGAAGACCATGTCGTCGGCCATCAAGGAAAACATGAGTTACTGCAGTGCCTCCGCTGAAGCTGTCCGCGAAGTGCTAGAAATCCTGATGTCGGCCTCGCTTGAAGGCGGCAACGATGGCACCTATCAAATCGACCATTTCGCCCGGCGAAAATGATCAGACCACTCCTTGCCATCATCTTCGCCGCATCCGGCACACTGGCCGGCGTCAACTTCGGCATCACGCAGCGGCAAGCTGATACGGCGCAGGCGACAAAAGCCGCCGCCACATACAGCCCGGCAGACAGCGTCTATCTCACCCCTGATATCTTCACCAGTTCCGTCATCCGTGGCAAAGACCAGCTGGGTTTTGCCATTTTCAGGTTCGCGCTTGAAACCGACATGTCGGTGGAAAATCCGGCCGGCATCACCGACGAAGTCATTCTGGCTGACGCCATCAATTCCGTAGCGTTCAACAGCGATCTTTTCAGCGGCAGCAACGATAAAACGCCGGACATGTCATCGATCGCCGATGAAATGTTGGCAGTTTCAAACCAAGCGACAGGCGGCAAGCGCTTCCGCCAAGCCTTGATTTTACAATTCGACATATTCAGCCGGACCGAAGTTCGCAAGAAGATTGTCGAGGAAAGAATCTTGAGCGATGACAAGCCCGTAGCTAAACCAAAAGGTGCAGAACATTAAACTGCAACCATTGGTTTACTATCATTTGTTTGCTTGCTACCCCGCTGTATCGCAGTCCTTTCCAACTGATTCGGCGCGATCCACGGGGGCAAAATCATGCATTCAAACCTGGCTTTCAGCCATACTGACACCGGACAATCAAGGCCACCTGAAACCTTGAACGCAAGGGAAACCGAATGCCTCAAATGGGCAGCCGCAGGAAAAACCAGCAGCGAAATCGCCCAGATCACCGCGCTGTCAGAGCACACAATAAACCACTACCTCGCAACCTGCTGCCGCAAACTCGACGCCGTCAACAGGATACAGGCAACAGTAAAGGCGGTCCGCCTCGGGATTATTTGAGGTAACACGTCTCGCACGTCACGCACGCCGAACCGTTCGCATCGGTCAGACGGGGCAGGGCGCGCAAGACTTCGGTGACAGCCAAACACCGCTGCCAAGTCATCCAATCAACAGAATTACGCTGACCGTGCCACCAATTGCCACATACAACATCCGTCGCAGAATTACGGTGACTGGGAATTACGGTGACTGTGCAGCCAATTGCCATCCACAACACCCGCCGATAATCCAACAATTTCGCAGCAATTGGCTGCACTGTCTCCGCAATTCGGATCACGCAGCGACCGCCAAAAATAAATCTATCCCCCTCTCAAAAACCCAACCCTATAATGCCCCCGCGTCAATCCCGGCGCGCACGAGGCAGGCTCAATGGACTGGAACAGCGCAATCGAACGCAACAGCGACGCACTCCGCAAGATCGTCGCGGTGATGTTTGCGATGCTGCACGGTGTCGATCGCGGCAGCAGTCCCCTCTC
>JANPEK010000120.1:0-13902 GCA_031422915.1 Phyllobacteriaceae bacterium
TGACCGATGCGCTGGTGCAGATTGCATCGTTCTATGGTTTCGTGGAAATGCTGTCCCGCCACCGGGGCCTTGACCCTGATAGGCCCGCGCATCTGCGCAAGGTGACGGAGACCCTATGAGCCTTGTCTGCTACGCCGCCGACCAGATTTTCGATGGTGTGTTCATGCATCAGGCGAGTGCTCTGATTATCGAGAATAGGCTGGTGACGGCCATCGCTGCATTGTCGGACCTCCCGAAAGGAGTGCCTGTGACCGATCTCGGTGCGGGGTTGATTGCGCCGGGGTTTGTTGATCTTCAGGTCAACGGCGGTGGCGGGATCATGCTGGACGGCAATTCGTCGGTTGAAGATATAGCGACCATTTGCGCCGCGCACCGGCAGTTTGGCACGACTTCGCTGCTGCCGACGCTGATTACAGATACGCTGGAGAGCACTGCCAAGGTTGTCGAAACTGCGATCAAAGCTGAGCGGCAAGGCGTTGCCGGTTTTGCAGGGCTGCATCTTGAAGGCCCGCATTTGTCGCAGAAGCGCAATGGTGCCCATGATCCGCGATTGATCCGCACGATGACCGGCGATGACCTTGCCAAATTGCTGGCCGCCAAAGACCAACTGCCGACGCTTTTGACGACGGTCGCGCCGGAATCGGTGACGTTTGAGCAGATGGCGGCGATGGCCAAGGCCGGGATCATTGTCAGCATCGGCCATTCCGATTGCAGTTATGACACCGCGATGCGCTGTTTTGATGCGGGTGCGACGATGGTGACGCATTTGTTCAATGCGATGAGCCAAATGGGCAACCGCGAGCCGGGACTGGCCGGCGCGGCGCTGGACCGGGGCTCGGTTTACGCAGGGCTGATTGCCGACGGATACCATGTGCACACGGCGACAATGCGGGCGGCGCTGCGCGCCAAGCAGGGGCCGGGCTCGATTTTCCTTGTCACGGATGCGATGTCGACGGTGGGCAGTGATATCCAGTCATTCACGTTGAACGGCCGCAAAATCTTGCGTCAAGGCGGCAGGTTGACCTTGGCAGACGGGACGCTGGCGGGCGCGGACATTGACATGATCTCGTGCGTCCAGTTTGCGTCCGGTCTTTTGGACGGCGGCATGATTGAAGCACTGCGGATGGCGTCATCTGCCCCTGCCGCCGCGATCAAGCGCAGCGGAGAGCTTGGCAATCTAAGGGCGGGATGTCGGGCGGATTTTGTTCATTTGGATGCAGAGGGTGGTTTGAAAGGCGTTTATCCGGCATGATTTTCAGCGGCGCGAAATGAAAAACGCTGATGAGGTTGCGGTGCGGAACGTGCATGTTGTGCCGTGCGTGCCGTGTGGCAGCGCATCGATGTTTTTGGCACCAACAGAACCGGGAACAAAAAATGTCAACGACGAATGAAGCAGAAATTTTGGCGGCGTTGCACGGACTGGCCGCGGCTTTCAACATGCACGACATTGACGGTGTCTTGCAGTTTTTCGCAGCTGATTGCACGCTGGACATGCCGCGTGGGTCCGAGCCGCACGGAACGCGATACCAAGGTATCGAGCTTGTCAAAAAGGGTCTGATGAGCCGTTTTGAATCGACCCCTGATGTGCATTACAGCGACCTCGAACATTTCGCCTCTGGCGATTGCGGAATGTCAAAATGGCTTCTCACCGGCACCAAGGTCAACGGCGAGAACGTTACTGTGCGCGGATGCGATTTCTACACTTTTCGCGACGGACTTGTCATTCGCAAGGACTCTTACTGGAAAATCATCGAGTGACAGGGCCTTCAAGCTCATGGCATTGAGTTGAGAAAAATGGCGCGCCCTAAGAGATTCGAACTCCTGACCCCCAGATTCGTAGTCTGGTGCTCTATCCAGCTGAGCTAAGGGCGCGCACTGTTGCGCGGGCATTGCCTCACGCTGGTCGGTTTCCTAATGGCACCGGATGGCAAAAGCAAGCCGGATGATGAGAAAAGTGCCGTTTGGCTGCGCGCTGCGCCACAACGCGAAAAGCGGATTGCAGACATCATGACGGGACTGCGCTGTCCTTGCGCTTTTTCCAATCCGTGATTTTCACCGGGCGATCCGGAATGCGTATCTCGAAATGCGCGCCGCGCTCGCGGTCTTCGCGCGATTCAATTGTGCCGCCGTGCAAAGTGACCAGTTCATGGGCGATGGCGAGGCCAAGGCCGGTGCCGTCAGCGCGGGTGGAACCCCTGAACGCGGCGAACAAATTCTCGCGCGCTTTCTGTGGCAGGCCGGGGCCTGTGTCTTCAACGCTGATGACCGTGACGCTGCCAAGGCGGCCGCCGGTCAAGATGATGCGTTTCACAGGGCCGTCGTGCGAGGCCAGCGCCTGCAC
Organism: Phyllobacteriaceae bacterium; assembly: GCA_031422915.1. GTDB lineage: Bacteria > Pseudomonadota > Alphaproteobacteria > Rhizobiales > Rhizobiaceae > JANMEX01. The sequence goes on from JANPEK010000120.1 coordinate 2,342, forward strand.
GGAGTTGCGCATCAGATTTGCGATGATGCGGAACAGCTGGTCTGGATCGGCATCGACCAACAGATCATCGGGAACCATGTTGACGGCTTCCACGCCATGCACACCCACCTCATCAATGCCGAGCAACTCGCAGACTTCGATGACCAGTTGTTTTACCGGCACGATGCGGAATTTCGGCTCGGCCTCGTGGCCTTTGCCATAGGCGAGCACGCTTTCGGAGAAGGTTACGGCGCGGTCGAGAGCGCGCAGGAGCCGCGGGGCGATCTTGCGCACTGCGGGGTCTTCCACGTCCGTCAAGCGGTCTGACAGTAGCTGCGCCGGGGCCAGCATGTTGCGCATGTCGTGGTTGATTTTGGAGACCGCGAGACCCAGATCGGCAAGGTGTTTGCGGCTCGACAGTGTGCGCTGCAATTCCTTTTGCATGGCCGCAAGCTCATGCTCGGCAACGCCGATTTCATCGTTGCGCATGGCTGGAACAAGAATCCCTGACGGATTTTCAGGGTCGGCGGAAAAGCGCAGCATGTTCGCGGTCATGGCACGGATCGGCACAATCATCAGGCGGCGGAGCGCAAGATAAACGAGCGCTCCCGTGAACAGCGATATGATGATCGACAACAGGAAGACATTGCGCGCATAGACCAAAAGCGCATCAAGAAGACCCTTGTCTGACAGGATGATCTCAACGGTCTTGCCGCTGGTGCCGACCGGGCCAAACACCCTGATTGTGTCATCGCCGCCATTCATCAGCGTGTCGAACACCCCGCCGACTGCTTCAAGCACACCGGCTTGTGTCAGGTCGATATGCCGGTCAACTTCCGGCGGCATTTCCTCGACCGCGAGCAGGCGCGACACGCCCGCTTCGCGCAGCGCGATGGCCTTGGCACCGGTTGCCATCAGGATGTCGTCCTGCATCTTGCGGGACAGGCTTTCGGCATCGGCATTGGCGAGGACGACGGCCGCAACGCCTGCGGTGTTCACCCGGTCCTGCAGCCAGCGCATGCGGAAATTGGCAACCGAGGGAACAAATATCAGCACTTCGGCAATCATCACAAATGTGACGGTCAGCACCAGCACCTTGGATGAGAGCGAGCGCGACGAATTTATCTTCCCGGGTTCGCGGGCGGAATTGTCGGCGGTGGCTGGCTGAAGATCCGTCATGCGTGCAACTTAACCGAAAATCCTCAAGAACCCAATCAGCTTTCTGAGGCGCGGGCTTCGCGCCAGCGGAGCGTAATAGGTGATCGCCGCGCGCTTACCCGCTTCTGCCATGGTTGGATAGGGCGCGACGTACCCAGCGATGTCGCGCACGCCCATGCCCTTCGACAAAGCAAGCGCCCACATGTTGATCATTTCGCCTGCGCCATGGCCGCCTATCGACACGCCAAGAATACGACCCTTGTTGTTGGTGATGATTTTTATCAGGCCTGCGGTTTTATGTTCGGCTTCGGCGCGGTCATTTTCGGCGAACGGCCAGCGCAGAACGTGGAATGCAGCGCCTGATTTTTTTGCTTCCGCCTCGGTAATGCCGACTTGCGCCAATTCCGGCTCGGTGAATGTTGCCCAAGGAATGATGGCGCGATTTTCTTTGACCGGCAGGCGGAACAGAATTGAGCGGACCACGAGGCCTGCATGGTATCCGGCCATATGGGTGAACTGCAACGACCCCGCGACATCGCCGATGGCGTAAATGCGGCGGTTGCTGCTTTTCAGATTTGCGCCAACCTTGATTCCGCGACGGTCAAAGACGACGCCGGCCTTTTCCAGATCCATGCCATTGACGTTGGCCGAGCGGCCGGCGGCGACCAGCAGTTTCGTACCATCGACCATTGCCACGCCGTCCGGCCCTGCGACGCTTACGCGAATGCCGGTTTTGCCGCGCTTTTCGACGGCAGTAACTTTGGTGTTATCGAGTATTTTTATCCCCTCAGCTCGCAATGCAGTAAGGACGACTGCGGCAGCTTCAGGGTCATCCTTGCCGAGCGCGGCAAAGGCTTCGATAACGGTGACTTCGGCTCCCAGACGCCGGTGCGCCTGCGCCATCTCCATGCCAATCGGCCCGCCACCAATGATGACGAGATGCGCGGGCAACTTGTCCTGTTCGAACAGGGTTTCGTTGGTCAGGTAGTCAACGTCTTCCAAGCCCGGAATTGGCGGGATGAAGGCGGAAGAGCCGGTGGCGATGACGAAGCGGCGGGCCTTGATGGTGATATCACCGGCGACAACCGTGCGCCCGTCTTTGAATTTGCCCTCGGCCTTTATGACACGAACGCCAAGCGCGGTAAAACGCTCAACAGAATCATTAGGCGCGATTGAGGCGATGACGGATTTCACATGCGCCATCACAGCTTTGAAATTGACCTGCGGTTCGACAGGTGCGACGCCGAATTTGGCCCCGTTGCGCATTGCCTGCGCCTGTTTTCCTGCCGCGAGAAGCGCCTTGGACGGGACGCAGCCATAATTCAGGCAGTCGCCGCCCATCTTGCCTTTTTCGATCAGCACGACTGACACGCCGAAAGAGGCTGCGGCTGCTGCCACGGTCAATCCGCCGGAACCGGCGCCAATGATGCAGATGTCGGGAGTGAGCGTCTCGGTCATGGATGATTCCTGTGGCTCAGTTTGAGCGTTTGAAGCGCTTCAGCACAAGCGGGATTGCCGCGACAATTGCGATTGCCGCAAAGGCGAAAGTGATCTGTGGCGTAACGAGCTGCGAAATGGAGGGACTTTGTCCACTTGCCTTTGCGACCGCCAGCACGCTGCCGACGCCTTCACCGAGCCATGCAAATGCAAATGTAGCGGGCATGATGCCAAGGGTCGTCGCCAGCACAAAGTCGCGGGTTTTCACATTGAACAGTGCCGGGGCGATGTTCACCAGAAAAAACGGGAACACGGGCGCAAGCCGCAGCACCAGCAAATATCCAAAGGCATCCTTGCGGAAACCTTCGGCAAAGGACGCGGCTTTCGATCCCAGACGATCACGCAGAAACCCGCCAAAACCCGACCTTGCGGCGAGGAAAACAATCGTCGCGCCGATTGTTGCGGCTGTGACCACCATTGCGCCGCCCTGCAGCCAGCCAAACAGGAAACCGCCGAAGATTGTGAGCACGGACGCAGCCGGGAGTGAAAGCGCCACGGCGGCGATGTAGAGCAGCATGAACATCAACGACGCGGTGACGCCGTTGGCTGATACAAATGCCTTGAGGCTTTCCTGCTGCTCGCCAAGATAAGAAAGCGACAGATAGTCTGTCAGGCCGAAAGCATAGGCTGCGGCAAGACCGGCGACCAGGACCAGAAGCGGCGCGAACTTTGCCACGCCGCTGTTGCTGGATGGTTTGAGCACAGTCGCATTCTCGGATCTGAAATCGTCGTTCAAGTTGGTGGACCTTTGACATCGGAGTATCTGGCCGTTCACTTGCGCTTGTCGCCGGTTCAATTCAATCCAAATCTGCCGCGCTCACCCCGTGTTGACCTTGGGCCAAGGCGCACTCACCATTAGTTGAAGTTATTCATGCCAAGAATTGATCATCGGGTTTGGATGAATTGACTCATGCCCACCTTCATTCTATACGCCGCGCACGCTCGGGCCTGACCTCCCGGCGCGCGATGTATTTTGCGTGGCGATTGGTCCAGTCGCTCCTGTTGTAAAACAGATCCAAGAAGGGCCGCACTCCGCGGTATTGAAACAAATGAAGCGCACCTACCAACCTTCCAAGCTTGTCCGCAAGCGCCGCCATGGCTTCCGCTCGCGCATGGCAACAACCGGTGGCCGCAAGGTCATCGCTGCCCGCCGCGGTCGCGGTCGCGCCAAGCTTTCAGCTTGACGGTCAGTCCTCCAGCCGGTTTGCAAACGCTTTGGCCGGTGAAAAAACAAAATTGAAGCCGGGCCGCTTGAAAAAGCGGCCCGATTTCTTGGCTGTGCGCGGTGGCAAGAAACTGCGCGGTCCGCATTTCCTGATCGAACAGAACAAGCGCAGCGACGGCGGCACTGAGCCAAGGGTTGGGTTGACGGTGTCCAAAAAGTGCGGCAACGCACCCCAGCGCAACCGCATAAAGCGACGCCTGCGCGAAGCAATCCGCCTCCATGCAGCCATCGACATGTCGCCATCGACTGACTATGTAATCGTCGCGCGGGCCGAACTTGTCGGCCTTCCCTTCCATCGCCTTGTAAGCGAACTGAAACAGCGACTGAAGAGCCGCCCCTAAAGACCGGAACGATCCATGCAGCACAATCGCAATTTCTACATCACCATTGCCCTTTCGGTGCTGATTCTGATGGTCTGGCAGGTTTTCTACATGAACCCGAAGATCGAATCGCAGCGGCAGCAGGCGCAGATTGAGGCGCAACGCGTGGCGGAGCAGACGAAAGTGGCGCAGGGCGGCACGACAGCGGCTCCGGCCGGATCAACAGCGCCGGTCGGCGCAGAGGCTGTGCCTGCAGGCGACATCACGCTTGACGCCGCGCTGAAACAGGACGGGCGCGTGCAATTTGACACGCCAAACCTTTCAGGCTCGATCAATCTCAAGGGCGGGCGGTTTGACGATGTCGTGTTGAAGAATTATCGCGAGACGGTCGAAATGACGTCGCCGAACATCCATTTGCTTGCGCCGTCGCCGGTTCCGCAAGGCTATTTTGCCGAAATCGGCTTCACCGGCGATACATCGCTGGGCTCGTTACCGGGGCCGAATACGCTCTGGGTGGTTGAAGGCAATTCAAAGCTGACGCCAGACATGCCGGTGATCCTGACCTACACCAACGAGAAGGGCGTCGCATTCAAGCGCACGATTGCCGTTGACAGCGAGTATCTCTTCACGATCACCGATGCGATCACCAACGGCGGCGCAACTGACGCACAGGTCATGCCTTATGGCCGCGTTATCCGGTATCAGAAGCCGACGACTGCATCGGTCTATGTGCTGCATGAAGGTGCCATCGGGTTTGATGCTGTAAGTGGCCTTACGGAGGCAACATTTTCCACGCTGGATGAAGACAGGGAATTGAAGCCGGAAAAGGGCACTGTCGGCTGGCTTGGCTTTACCGACAAGTATTGGGCGGCAACTCTGGTTCCGTCAGACAAGCTCGGCTATCAGCCGCGCTACTCCTATTTCGCTGACGGGCGCACCCGCTATCAGGCAGACTATCTGTCTGACGCGCTGGTCGTCAAACCCGGTGAGACGCAATCCATTGAAACCCGCTTTTTTGCCGGTGCCAAGGAAGTCAGCATTATCAATGCCTACCGCGACACGAAAAACATACCGCGCTTTGATTTGATGATGGATTGGGGCTGGTTCTATTTCCTGACCAAACCGATGTTCCTGTTGATGGACTGGCTGAACAAGCTGTTCGGCAACTTCGGTCTCGCCATTCTCGCGACGACCGTCATTGTCAAGCTGATCTTCTTCCCGCTCGCCAACAAATCCTATGTCTCAATGGCGCACATGAAGACGGCGCAGCCGAAAATGCTGGAGATCAAGGAAAAGTATAAAGACGACCGCCAGAAGCAGCAGCAGGCGATGCTGGAACTTTACAAGACCGAGAAGATCAACCCTGTCGCAGGCTGTTGGCCGGTGCTATTGCAGATCCCGGTGTTCTTTGCTCTCTACAAGGTCATCTACGTCACGATTGAAATGCGCCACGCGCCATTCTACGGCTGGATTCACGACCTTTCGGCACCGGACCCGACTTCGATTTTCAACCTGTTCGGCCTGCTGCCATTTGCTGTGCCGGCGTTTCTGTTGATCGGTGTCTGGCCGCTTTTGATGGGCATCACGATGTTCCTGCAAATGCGGATGAATCCGACACCGCCGGATCCGACACAGGCTGCGATTTTCACGTGGATGCCGGTGATTTTCACATTCATGATGGCGACGTTCCCCGCCGGGCTCATCATCTATTGGGCTTGGAACAACTTCCTGTCGATCCTGCAGCAGGGCTACATCATGAAGCGCAATGGCGCGAAGATCGAGCTTTGGGACAATCTGGTGGAATTGTTCAAGAAGAAGCCAACGGCGGCTTAGACTGTCTCAGTACGACAACCAAAGCCCCGCTTCGGCGGGGCTTTTTTGTCAGGCCAATCCCCTGTAGAGCATCACCAATGACCGAAATTGCCAAATCACCTCTCACGCCTTCACAACATTTGCTGTTTCAACGCCCATGGATTTTCATCAAGGGCGTGCCGGCGATGCATTTTCTGCCGCCGGAGGGGCCGCCGGAGATCGCCTTCGCAGGGCGGTCGAATGTGGGCAAGTCTTCGCTGATCAACGCGCTTACTGGGCAAAACGGCCTTGCGCGCACATCGAACACGCCGGGCCGGACGCAGGAGCTCAACTTCTTTGTGCCGGACGGATACTCCGGTTCGATGGATGATCTTCCGCCGATGACGCTAGTGGACATGCCGGGGTACGGATATGCAGAAGCGCCGAAGGAACAGGTCGACAAGTGGACCGATCTGGTTTTTTCCTACCTGCGTGGGCGTGTTTCGCTGAAGCGGATATTCTTGCTGATCGACGCGCGCCATGGTGTCAAAGCCAATGATGAGGATGTGCTGAAGCTGTTGGACAAGGCTGCGGTGTCGTACCAGATCGTTTTGACCAAGGCAGACAAGCTGCACATCTCGAAAATTGAGCCGTTGGTGGCGGCAACGCTGGAGAAAATCCGCAAACGCCCGGCGGCTTACCCTGAAGTGCTGGTCACTTCATCGGAAAAGAATGCCGGGCTGGAGGGTGTTCACGCAGCCATATTCAAGGCGATTGATTCCTCGCCGGTCAAGCCGCAGCAGGCTTGAAGGTGAGGGCCAAGCCGTTGAGGCAATGGCGCATGCCGGTAGGCTTGGGGCCATCGTCGAAGACATGGCCGAAATGGCCGCCGCAGCGACGGCAGTGAATCTCCGTGCGTGATGCAAACAGCGATTTGTCTTCCTGCGTGCCGATCGCGTCTTTCAACGATTCGTAGAAGCTCGGCCAGCCGGTGCCGCTATCGTATTTGGCGTAGGAGCCGTAGGCTGGAAGGTCACAGCCGGCGCAGTGGAAGTTTCCTGCACGCTTTTCGTCGTTGAGCGGGCTGGTGAACGGGCGCTCGGTGTCTTCCTTGCGCAGCACCTGGAATTGCGCTTCCGTTAAAATCTTGCGCCATTCCTCCTCGGTCTTTTCGACCTCGAATTTGCCTTCCGAAGCCCGCGAAACGGACACGAATCCTGCTCGAATTCCGAACAGAGTTGGCACGGAAATCGCACCAATTGCGAAGGCAGCAGACGTGAGGAAGGAGCGACGGGTCATTTTGAGACAACCTCTTCTGTTAGACGCCGCCTGCAAAACGGGCTCCGCAGGCGGCACGGTTACTGTATGGAGGTTTCTATACAGTCACCGCTGGATCAACGGGAAATCACGACTTCGGCAAAAGAACCTTATCGATGACGTGGATCACGCCGTTTGACTGCTCGACATCGGCGATGGTGACGTTTGCAACGCCGCCGGTCTCATCGGTCACGGTGACTTTGCCGCCATCGGCCTTCAGCGTCAGCTCGCAACCGCCAACGGTCTTGACCTTGTGCGCGCCGCCGTCATCAGCAACCATCTTCATGACTGCATCTGACATTGCCTTGGCCGGTACGACATGGCAAGTCAGAACCTTGACCAGCATGTCCTTGCTTTCCGGCTTCAGGAGCGTGTCGACGGTGCCGGCTGGCAGGGCATCAAACGCTGCGTTGACCGGAGCGAACACTGTGAACGGGCCGGGGCCCTTGAGGGTGTCAACCAGGCCAGCTGCGGTTACTGCTGCAACGAGCGTGGTGTGATCCTTGGAATTCACGGCGTTTTCGACGATGTTCTTGTCGGCAAACATTGCTGCGCCGCCAACCATCGGGTTTTCAGCGAAAGCGGCAGAAGACAGAGCAATTGCTCCGGCGATAGTGGACAGGAAAATTGACTTCTTGAACATGTGGATACTCCTCGTTGTGATCCATGGTGGTGATCTTTACCCTGCAGTTGCGAGGGTCGATGAGGAAACGCGACCCTTGGGCAAATAGTTTCAAAAAACTTAAAGAAAAATTCCGCAAAAATTAATCAGGCACAATCAATTTGATGAATGCAGGACCGTGTCGATAATTTCGAGCATGCCATTCGACTGGGCCACGTCCAACGCCGTAATTTCAGCGGTTATACCATCATCTACGCCGACAAAATACCTGCCGCCTTTGCGGCTGACAGTCAGAATGCATCCGCCGATGGTTTGCAGTTCGACAGATTGACCGTCCTCAACAATGTCTGACAAGGGTTTTCCGGCCATCTCGCTTCCGGCAACGATGTGACAGGAGAGCAAGCGCGCAATTTCGTCACGGCCCATGCGCAGAATTGATTGCGGTGTGTGGGCTTCCGGCATGGCGGCAAAGGCGGCGTCATCGGGTGCAAACACGGTGAATGTGCCACGGTGCATCAATGGCTGCTCCAGCTTGACCGACTTCATTGCCTTGATGAGTGTGCGGTGGGTGCGGGAATCAATGACGTTGGAAAGAATGGATTTGCTCGAATACATGACCGACTGGCCGATCATGCGGATTTCTTCGGCGCGCGCGTTAAGCGGCGATGCGACCAGAAGGGCCGCAAGACAAAGACCGGTGTTCATGCGCATGCCAGTCACCATTTTTATAAAGGTTTGTTGACCGGCTAATATTACGCCCGTGCAGAGAGATGGACAAACGGTATTTGATACCCGTCAGATTGACCTTGAGACGCCCACTGCAATGACAGGGCCAGTGGCGCTGCCGGTTGGCGAGCCGCCGAGCGGCTCTACGGACACTGCGAAGGCGTCGCCGGCATTGATGCGGGCGACTATCTCGGGCTTCACCTTGAGCGTCAAAGACTCGGCATTGGTCAGCACGCCCATGGATTCCGGCGCGGAGCTGCCGTCGACGAACCAGAGCTCGAAGTCCCTGTCTCCAGCCTTGTCGGCCTTGACGCGGGTGACGCGGATTTCGTCTGAGCCGGGCTCATACAGCGCGACAAAGCGCACTTCGCCGGTGTCCGCCTGCATCGGCGCGACGATGGGCATGACTTTTGCAATCTGCGGATCGCGGCGTAGCGCTTGCGGTACGACAACAATGGCGGCCAGCGCCAACGAGGCGAGCGACAGGCCGCGCCAGAACGCAAGACTCTGGAACAGGCCGGGGGCCTTTGCCTGCGAGGACGTGAACAGCTGCTTGTCCAACGCAGCTTTTAGGGACGCGGGTGGCGTGACTGTCGCATACTCGTCATCAAGCGGTGATAGCTGTGAGACCCAAGTGTCGACCTTGCGGGCAAACGCGCGGTCATCGGCGATGCGGGCTTCTGCAGCGCGGCGTGCGGGTGCTTCCAGCACCCCGAGTACATACTCGGCAGCCAGGAGATCATCGCCGTCTTCCGGCATCATCTCTTTGTCTACGCTGCTCATCGCTCCAGACACTCTTTCAGTTTCATCAGGCTGCGGCGCAGCCAAGTTCGCATTGTATTGAGCGGCACGTTGAAGTGCGCCGCCAGTTCTTCATAGGAACGGCCCTCGACATAAGCAAGTTTCACCGCGTCTGCCTTGCCCGGGTCCAATTCCTGCATGCAGCGGTCTATCCGGCGTCCCTCGCCGCTGTTGACGGCCTGCCGCTCCGGATCGGGTGCGGCGTCGGCGATGTCAAAAGCAGCTTCGATCGGCTGGGCAGGCTTCTGCCGTGCACGAATGCGGTCAATGGCGTGGTTTCGGGCGATGGCGCAAAGCCAACCAAGCGCGGACGCATCACTTTGGGCGTAGCGGTCGGCACGGGACCAGACTTTCACGAACACTTCCTGCAACGCATCTTCCGCTTCGCTCCTTTCAGAGAGAATACGCAAGCAGACGCCAAAAAGTTTCGGCGAAGCAACGGCATAGAGCCGGTCAAATGCCGCCCTGTCCTTGAGCGCGATGCGCGGCAGCAAGGAGGAAAGTTCATCAGCGCTCATTCAACAGCCAATACGTGATGTGGTTTCATATTTTTGGACCATGACAGAGAGTATGGCAAAATCAAGTTTTCGTGGGCAAGAGCGGTCATGTATGCCCGATAATTCCTGCTTCGCCTTCCGGAAGTTCGGAAAGGAAGTCTACTGAATGGCAGAGCACCGTGCCACCGTTGAGCAATATCACGCCGTAAGCGGGCGGCTCGGGAATGGCAAGCGATGAATCCACGGTCACCAGATCAAACGGCATCTGATCGACAAGGCTCTTGTAGACTGTTGCCGGTATGCCGTTCCACGAGACGCTGATTGACCGGTGTACATGGCCGCAAACGATCTGGCGCACGTCGTGGCCGGCAAGGCAGGTGCGGAATTCTTCGTGATTGTGCAGCTTGATACGGTCCATGCCCGGAAACAGCGTGTCGAATGGCGGATGGTGCATGAAGATGATGACCGGCTTGCCGTTTGCGCCTGCAAGTGCATCCGCCAAAAAGCCGAGACGTTTTTCGCATAGAACGCCTGCGTGGCTGTTTGGATACTCATAGGGCGGGCCGTTGAGTGAATCGAGGCCGATGAGGCGGTAGCCGGCACTATCATGGGCAAACTGGACGAAACCGTTTTCGTCGCGTGGATTGTCTGGAAAGGCTTCAACGAAGTTTTCGCGCAGATCATGATTGCCAACGAGGATTTTGACCGGGACTTTCAAGTCCGCCAGCAGGCGCTTCAGCGTCGCGTAGGATTGCGGATCGCCGCGATGGGTCAAATCACCGGTGATGATGCAGAGGTCGGCGTCGGATTGCGTGCGGTTGATGTGGGCGATTGCCAACCGAAGGCGTTCGGACGGGTCAATCCCGATCAATCTGCCGCCGTCCGGCATGATGTGGATGTCAGTGAGGACGATGATTTTTGTGGCTGGCATGATGGTCCAAGCGTTTGTGTGGAAGTTTGATCACGCTGCCATACGGATTGCAAAATGGCGATGACAGACAAGCGGAAACAATTGCCCTGCCCACGGTTTTTTCCTATGGAGCGTCGCAGCAGAATTCTAGGATACGGCAATGACCATCACGGTAAGCGAAGGCGAGACTCAGGCGCGGCTGTTGGCTGAGGCGCTGCCTTATATGCAGCGCTATGAGGACAAGACGATTGTCGTCAAATATGGCGGGCATGCGATGGGCGACATTTCGCTCGGCCGCGCTTTTGCGCGCGATATTGCGCTGTTGAAGCAATCCGGCATTGACCCGATTGTCGTGCATGGCGGCGGGCCGCAGATTGGCGCGATGCTGGCGCGGATGGGGATTGAATCGAAGTTTGAGGGCGGCCTGCGCGTCACCGACCAAAAGACGGTCGAGATTGTCGAGATGGTGCTGGCTGGCTCTATCAACAAGGAAATTGTGGCGCTGATCAATGCCGAGGGTGAGTGGGCCATCGGCCTTTGCGGCAAGGACGGCAACATGGTGTTTGCCGAAAAGGCGCACAAGAAATTCAAGGACCCGGATTCAAACATAGAGCGCGTGCTCGACCTTGGCTTTGTCGGCGAACCTGTTGAGGTGGACCGCAAGCTGCTCGATCTTCTGGCGCATTCGGAAATGATTCCGGTGATCGCGCCGGTGGCA
>JANPEK010000121.1:0-3141 GCA_031422915.1 Phyllobacteriaceae bacterium
GAGCCGCCCGGCATCAATATTGCCCCGCACAAACGGCTGGTCCTTGTAGAGCTTGTAGAGCGACCCGATCAGAAACTCGTCTGCCTGAAGCTGCTCCGGCGGCCGCTTCCAATCCCGCTCCCGCCGCCGCAAAGGCGTAACCTCCTTCGCATCCCGCCGGATGGCGATGCGCAGGTTGGTGCCGTACATGAATTCGGGGAGACCACGGTGTTTTTGCATGGGAGACTTTTTCGGGTGAACGATGTTTGTATTCTTATGCTCAAAATCGCGGCAGCTTGCCAGTCGAATTGCGCATGGCGGGAGTTTGCGCGAAGGGTTCTCTGGCTTGTCGGCAGATGTTCTTTGCCGCGCGGAAGCGGCAAAGCCAATATTTGCTGGTTGATCAAGGGCTTTGCGATTAAGCTTGGACCCACGCAAGAAGGCATAACCCGCTCAAGGTGTCAGTCATGAAGGAACAGGCGAAATTTCATTGGACCGAGGGTATCAAGCTCGCCATCGAAGCCATCAAGATGATCTTCTTCCTGAACGGCGCGGCGACGATTTCGGTCATCACCTTTATCGGCAATCTCAAGCAGCGGTCCGACACCCTGATTTTTGCCATGCAATTGTTTGCATTCGGAGCCGCACTCGCCCCCGTGGCGCTCGTGCTTGGCTATCTGAGCCAGATGTATTTCGGCAAGGCGGCGGAGACCTTCGATCCGGGCCAAAACTGGCTTGTTGCGGGCTTTGTGCACTACGCCGTCTTTGCTGCGATGTTTATTTCTTGGGCGCTGTTCATAGCAGGCGCGAGGTATGCGGCGATTGGGTTTGCGGCGCTCAGTTTCTGAGTTGCGGCGCCTTGCTATCGCGACTCACCCTCTCCGCTTCGCTGCGCGAAGCCCCTCTCCCGCGAAGCGGGCGAGGTTAAAGCCGCAGCGCTCAAGTTTAACCTCGCCCCGCCGGGGAGAGGGGGTTTGCGCAAGCAAACCGGAGAGGGGAAGTCACGCTCGCGACGTTCCATGGCCGGTGACAACCAATCTGCTATTCCGCAGCAGCCTGCGGTCGGATCGCGCGAGGCGCTTTGCGCCCTTCCAGAATGCCGTTGATGCTCAAATCCTCATCGACATCAGGCCAGTGGATGCCGATTCCGGCACCTGATATCCGGTAGTTCCGGCGCTGTTTGTCGGTGGCGTTCAGGAGCCGTGGATACCACCAGTACGGCGCGCTCGCCGAGCCGCCGTCAGCGAACTCAAGCACCATCACATTCGGTTCGAACCGGATGTTGACCAGTTCCCGAAGTCTGTCATCCAAGATGGGCATCCCACATCTCCTGAATTTCGTGGCGGTGCAATTGCACTTGCTCTATCAGTTCCTTGATTTCAGCGCTATTGAAACCGTGATTTCTGGCGACTTTGAGGTCCGAAAGCCAGATTTTCGCCGTTCGCTCCGCGCAATCAACATGGACATGACGGGGCTCGTTGCCCTCATGGCTCCAGAAATAGAACCGGCAGCTCCGCCAGCGGAAGACGGTTGGCATCCCGCACTCCTACTACACCGAACTCCCCGAAAAAATTGTGTGATTGTCAACCGCACCCGTCGAATCATCTGAGGAAGTCTCTGAATCACTATTTTCACGCTGTCTTTGCCCTCACAACGGCATCGTATGCTTTCATCGAAATTCTGTGGCGGTGTTATTGAATTACAAACTCAACATCGCCAAAATTTAAGTCTAAAATTGAAATTGAGGTTCATCAGGCTGAGGGTTTTCTTTCCAAGGGTTTGTTAGACCGGTGTGCATAAATTGAAATGTGTCTGAAATATTGGCCAAAACCGAAGGTGTTGGTGACTTCAACCATCGGACACCCCCCGAAAGAATTACATCGAACGCTTCTCTATGACTTATTAATAGCTTGGCGTAGGCCGACGCTAAAGTTTCATGATCGTGAAAATAGAATTCACCAAGCATTTCATTCGCAGCGAAATAGGTGGATTCATTCAAATCGGCACCAGAAAGTTGTGAAAAGTGATTTGCGTACACGACCGCGAAGAGTGCGGCCAGAAGGCGATCATTTGGCTCTGAAATCTTACCGATTGAACGTATCGCAACTTTTCTGGCAAGTTCCGCAGCGGCCAGCCCGCAAAAAGCCGCACTTTCGTAGGTGGACAGATCGCGAGGGCTAATTCTGGCTACCGTGAGCTCAATCATTTTTCTTGCAAATCTATCGTTTCTTTTCTGAAGCCACTTTCCGAACATAGTCTTGCCTCGTTTGATGATCTGAGCCTATTTCACGTTGCAAATCCACTCGCAAAGTTGTAAATACTTACATCAAACACGGCGTCTATCCACATAGAAAAGTGTTAATGCTACGTCATGCCATCAGCCATTCCCCCACTCACAACGGCATCGTATCATGCTTCTTCCAAGGCTGCTGCTTATCCTTCTTGCGCAACGCCGCAAGCGCCCGCGCGATCCTTTTTCGCGATGAGTGAGGCATGATCACCTCGTCGATAAACCCGCGCTCCGCCGCCACGAACGGGTTGGCAAACCGCGCCTCGTAGTCCTTCGTCCGCGCCGCGATCTTGTCCTTGTCGCCAAGTTCCGAGCGGTACAAAATCTCCACCGCGCCCTTCGCCCCCATCACCGCGATTTCCGCTGTCGGCCAGGCATAGTTGATGTCGGCGCCGATGTGCTTGGAGGCCATCACATCGTACGCTCCGCCATAGGCCTTGCGGGTGATCAGCGTCACCATCGGCACGGTCGCTTGGCTGTAGGCGAAAAGCAGTTTCGCGCCGTGCTTGATGACGCCGCCATATTCCTGCGCTGTGCCGGGCAGGAAGCCGGGCACGTCCACCAGCGTCAGGATCGGAATGTTGAACGCATCGCAAAAGCGCACGAATTTCGCCGCCTTGCGCGCTGAATCAATGTCCAAAACCCCCGCCAGCACCATCGGCTGGTTTGCCACAACGCCGACCGTCTGTCCCTCAATGCGAATGTAGCCGGTCAGGATCGAGCGCGCGAATGCCTCCTGCACCTCGAAGAAATCGCCCTCGTCGGCCAGTGCGAAGATCAGTTCCTTCATGTCATACGGCTTGTTGGCGCTGTCAGGAATCAGCGTATCCAGCCGCATGTCGAGCCGCTCAGGCTCGTCGAAAAACGGCCGC
>JANPEK010000122.1:0-29284 GCA_031422915.1 Phyllobacteriaceae bacterium
CTTCCGCGCGTTATTCGCGCAGGTTCCGATCTCGGTAATCCTGGTGACAAACGGCATATCAATGTCCGCGCGGATGTCGTCGAAGCGCTGATTGCGTCACTGTATCTTGATGGTGGAGTCGAGGCGGCGCGCGCGTTTATCAAGCGCCATTGGGCCTCGCGCGTATCCGGGCCAAATGCGCCGCGCCGCGATCCGAAAACCGAAATGCAGGAATGGGCGCACCGCGATGGTGCAAGCGCCCCCGTCTATACAATCATCAGCCGGGAGGGCCCGGACCATGAACCGCATTTTGTGGTAAGCATCGCATCAGGCGCTTATCCGGATGAAAACGGCGAGGGCCGCTCCAAGCGCCATGCCGAACAGGATGCGGCGACCCGCTTTCTGATAAAACGCGGCGTCTGGGCCGATGAAGGGCTTTCAAAATGACCGATACGCCAACCCGATCCGGCTTTGTCGCCATGCTTGGCGCGACCAATGCCGGCAAATCGACGCTGGTCAACCAATTGGTCGGCACCAAGGTTTCCATCGTCTCTCACAAGGTGCAAACCACGCGTGCGTTGATCCGCGGCATTATCACGGAAGGCCCAACGCAGGTGGTGTTGGTTGACACGCCTGGCATTTTCACGCCGCGCCGTCGCCTCGACCGCGCGATGATCTCGTCAGCCTGGTCCGGCGCAAAGGACGCCGACATAGTGCTGTTCATAGTTGACGCCGAACGCGGGTTTGCTGGCGACGCAGGAAAAATCCTGGAAAGCCTCAAAGGTTCAAAGCATCGCAATGTGCTTGTTTTGAACAAGGTTGACCGCGTTGATCCGCCGAAACTGCTGGATCTGGCCAAGGATGCCTCTGCGATTGCCAATTTTGAGCGCGTGTTCATGATTTCTGCACTCAATGGTTCAGGCTGCAAGGACCTTGTAAAATGGCTCGGCACAGCGCTGCCGGAAGGGCCTTGGTATTACCCAGAGGATCAAGTTTCAGATTTGCCGATGCGCAATCTGGCTGCGGAAATAACCCGCGAGAAAATCTACGACCGCCTGCATCAGGAATTGCCCTATCACTCCCACGTCGAGACCGAAAAATGGGAAGAGATGAAAAATGGCGATGTGCGCATCCAGCAGGTGATATTTGTCGAGCGTGACAGCCAGCGCAAGATCGTGCTTGGCCACAAGGGCGAGACGATCAAGGCTATCGGTCAGGCATCGCGGCTGGAACTGGCGGGCATCCTCGAACAGAAGGTGCACCTGTTCCTGTTCGTGAAAGTGCGGGAGAATTGGGGCGACGACCCAGCTCGTTTCCGCGAGATGGGTCTCGACTTTAACGCTTGAGTTCAAGGGCCGTTAGAGCAATCTGCACACATGGACTGGCAGGACGAAGGAATCATCCTCGGCACGCGGCGGCACGGCGAGACGAGTGTTATCGCCGAACTGATGACGCGCGAGCATGGCCGCCATCAGGGACTGGTGAGGGGCGGACGCAGCTCCAAACAGCAGCCACTGTTGCAGATCGGCAATCATGTCGAAGTCAAGTGGCGGGCGCGGCTCGACGAGCACCTTGGCCAATACACGATGGAGCCGATTGCCTTTTCGGCAGCCAAGCTGATGGAAAGCCAGATGGCGCTGAACGGCATGCAACTCCTTGCGTCACACCTGCGCTTGTTGCCTGACCGCGATCCTCATCCGCAATTGTTCGACGCGCTCGCAGCCATCATCGGCCATTTTGACCAGCCGGTGTTGGCTGTTGAATTCATGGCACGGTTCGAGATGCGGCTGCTTGAGGAACTGGGCTTCGGACTCGATCTCAACGAGTGCGCCGCCACGGGTGTGACGCAGGAACTTGTCTATGTGTCACCAAGATCGGGCAGGGCAGTCTCGCGTGAGGCAGGGAAGCCATGGGCCGATAAATTGCTGACATTGCCGCAATTCCTCGAAAACCGGCCCGGCTGCGGGCTGGATGCGTCGTCAGCGCAGGCGGCTTGGAAACTCGCCGCGTTCTTTCTCGAACGCAACGTCTGGAAACCACGCGGCATCGCACCTCCGGAGGCGCGGGCAGCATTTCAGCAACATGCACTGATTTTGATCACCTGAAAATGAAAAGAGCCGCAGTGATGGATCACTGCGGCCTGATGTTTTGACTTGGTTTCAATCAGGCGATCTTGCCGCCAGCCTGCTTTGTCACGACAACAACAGCGGGACGCACCGGCATGGTGTCCGCAAAGTCCGGCCACCGTGTCGCAGGTTTTTCAAACGTGGCAAGGCCATCATCACCCGGATGCTGCACGGCGAGGAACAGAGTATCGCCGGTCGGATTGAACGTCGGGCCGCACATTTCTGCTCCGACTGGCACACGGAAGAACAGCTTTGACGTCCCGCGCATCGCGCCTTCGGTCTCAACGGCCCAAAGACCATCGGTACGCCCGGTCTTTTTCTGGTCGTTGCCGTCGGTCGAAACCCAGAGTCGGCCATCAGCGTCAATGGCGCAATTGTCCGGCATGCCGAACCAGCCGTTCTTGGTCGTGGCCGTCGAGAATGACGCGCCGACTTCTGCCACAGCCGGATCACCGCATTTCAGCAGCACTTCCCACGTCGACTTGGTTGACGCAAAATCGCCGTCGGTTTCAGTGATTTCGATGATATGGCCGAAGGCATTTTCAGCGCGTGGGTTGGCCGCATCTTCCTCGCCCACCTTGCGCTTGGTGTTGTTGGTAAGCATGCAGTAGACCTTGCCAGTCTTGGCATTCGGCTGGACGTCTTCAGGACGGTCCATCTTTGTCGCGCCGAGCACATCACCGGCACGGCGGGCTTCGATCAACACCGACGCCTGATCTGCAAAGCCGTTTGCTGCATCCAAACCATTTTGACCGTACACCAAGGGCAGCCACTCCATGGTGCCGTCTTCGTTGAATTTGGCGACATGGAGGATGCCATCGTCAAGAAGATTGGCATTCGCTGCGCGGTTGGCCGCGTCAAACTTGCCGGTGGTCACGAACTTGTAGACATAATCGAAACGCTCGTCATCGCCGCAATAGAACACCACGCGGCCATCCTTGTTGACAACGCTTTCGGCACCCTCGTGTTTCATGCGGCCCAGCGCTGTGCGCTTTTTCGGCACAGAATTCGGGTCCATGACATCGACTTCGACCACCCAGCCAAACCGGTTTGGCTCATTGGCGTCCTTGGTAATGTCGAAACGGTCGTGGAACTTGCCCCAATTGTAGCTGCCCGCCGGAACGCCATAGCGCTTGTAGTTGGCGGCCTCAGGGTGCGTTTCAGGCAATTCGCCGAGGAAATAGCCGTGGAAGTTTTCTTCGGCCATCAGCCATGTGCCCCATGGCGTCACTCCGCCCGCACAATTGTTGAGCGTTCCAAAGACTTTGACACCTGCCGGATCAGCATTGGTCTTGAGCCGCGCATGCCCGGCAGCTGGTCCGGTCATCACCATTTCTGTATCGAGCGTGATGCGACGGTTCATCTTGCCTTCAAGCACCGGTGCCCATTTGCCGCCTTCGCGCTTGATTTCAATGACCGTTCCACCGTGCGCAGCCATTTCAATGCCCACCAATTCCTTGGTGAACTCGCCCATGTTCACCTTGTCCTTGCCTTCGCCGTCCTTGCCGATCGTCGCCCAGTTCGGAAACATCAGCTCGGCATTGGTATACTCATGGTTGACGACGAGGAGGCCACGGTCCGGAGTGTTGTCGAGCGGGATGAAACCCACATAGTCGTTGTTGTAACCGAACTGACGGGCCTGTGCGGCAGCCGTCTGGTTCATCGGGTCGAAATCGGGCGAGTCAGCAAACACCTTGTCACCCCAGCGCAAGAGCACGTTTGCGTCATAGCCCTCGGCGACATGATGCATTTCATCAACGCCGGCTTCAATTTCGGTGAAATCGAACACCGCTACGCCTTCGGCGCGGGCCTCATCGGCGGTCATCAGTGCAAGCGGGCTGACGGTCGCAGCAATAGCAGAAACTGCAAGTGATCCTTGCAGGAATGAGCGGCGAGAGAAGCGACGGTTGATTATGTCGCCCATGGTCGGGTTTGCAGAGGCGTTCCGGCCGATGTCTTCGCCTTCTTCGCGCAGGTCGGTTGGCGTTTTGATGTGGGATGGATGAATGGTCATCGCAAAGCTCCTTTAGAACTGGAATTGTTCAAATAAGAGCGCCACTGCGTGACAGTCATGTGAACCTAGTCGGCTCTGTGAATTGCGTGACGCAGTTTGATCAAGCCGTAACGAGCGTCCCGCGAACCACTGGCGCCTCCTTGATCGGCCAATGGACTGCGGCTGCAAATAGGCCAAGGCCGACGCCGAGCCACCATACGGGATCGTATGAGCCGTATTTCACAAAAAACACGCCGCCCAGCCAAATGCCAAGGAATGAGCCGATTTGGTGCGAGAAGAACACCAGTCCGCCAAGCAGGCCAAGATGCCGCGTACCGAACATGATAGCGACAAGGGCATTTGTCGGAGGCACGGTGGATAGCCAAAGCAAACCCATCACGGCGGAGAAAATGATTACCGACGTGGGCGTTTGAGGCAGAAGCAGGAAAGCGGTGACGGCAATCGACCTGCCGATGTAGATCAACGCCAAAAGGATTTGCTTCGGGTAACGTTGTCCCATGAAACCCGCAGCAAGCGAGCCGATGATGTTGAAGAAGCCGATCAAGGCAAGCGCGATAACGGCATATTTGGCTTCAATGCCGATATCGCCGATGTAAGCGGGAAAATGCGCGGTGATAAACGCAACTTGGAAGCCACAGACGAAGAAGCCTGCCGTGAGCAATACAAAGCTACGGTGGCCGTACGCCTCGCGCAGTGCTTCGCCGATTGTTTGCGCGGCATCTGTCTGCTTGAATGAGCCGGAGGATGAGTTGCCGCGCAGCGGGATGGCGAGAATCGGGATGATCAACATCATCGCCGACATGATTTGCAACGAACTCGCCCAGCCAAAGTTGTTGATCAGGCTCTGGCTGAGTGGAGCAAACACGAACATGCCCGCTGACCCGGCCGCCGTGCCGAAGCCGTAAACCAGCGAGCGATTTTCGGCTGATACATTGCGCGCGAAAGCCGAGAGCACAATGCCATAGGAGCCAGCAGCGATTCCAAGGCCGACCATAATGCCGCCGCCAACATGCAGCATCCACGGTGCGCTGGAGATCGACATCAGGATCAATCCGCCGCTATAGAAGAGCGCGGACATCGCCAGCACTTTCCACGTGCCAAACCTGTCAGCAATCGCGCCGAACACCGGCTGACCAATCCCCCAGAACAGGTTCTGGATCGCCATCGCCATGCCGAAGGTAGCCCGATCCCAGCCTGTGTCGTGCAGCATCGGCAACTGGAAGAACCCCATTGCCGAGCGCGGCCCGAACGTCATCAGCGCTATCAGGCAGCCGGAGGCGACGATGAGCCAGGGGATGTCGCTGGAGACGGACTTCGGTTGCGATATTACAGACATGAGCGCGCTCCTGATTTGGCGGTAAGACTAACGGCAATGAACCATTCGCTCAAATGGAAAGAATAGCGGGATTGATCGGTTTTGGTGATGGGTGGAGATGAAGATTGGCATGCGGCTGTAGGTCTCTGCTTGTAGCCAGTCGCGCGACATGATACATGACCGATCATGATCCGCTCGTTTTCAAATCGCGCCTTGAAGCGTCTCTATGAAGATGATGATGGCAGCAAGCTGCCGCCCGATATGGTGCTGCGTTGTTCATTGATCTTGGCAAAACTGGACGTGGCAGTCCGAGCTGAGGACTTGGATTTGCCATCTTATCGCCTTCACGCTTTGAGGGGCGGCAGGAAGGGGCAGTGGGCTGTCACAGTTCGGGCAAACTGGCGCATTGTGTTTCGGTTTGAAAACGGTGACGCGCATGATGTTGACTTTGTGGACTATCACTAGGAGTTGCAGATTATGGTCATGAAGAATCCGCCTCATCCGGGCCTTCACGTGAAGGATGAGATACTTGCCCTTGAAATCCCGGTTGGCAAAGCTGCTGCGGCATTGGGCGTCACCCGGTCGCAGTTGCACAGGATCATTTCTGGTCAAAGCGGCATTTCCGCCGAAATGGCGCTTCGGCTTGAAACTGTTCTTGGAGGGAGCGCGGATCTCTGGCTCAGGCTGCAAGCGGCATTTGATGTTGCCCAAGCGAGGAAACGAGCAAACGAAATTGTCGGCGGTCTCGAAAGGCTGGCGTTGCCCGCTTGAAAGCATCAGTCCGATAATCAATGGAATGCCCTGCTCAAAAGTGAAAGCGAGGCACCGTCTTGCTTTCGCCGCCAACGGGCCATAAATCAATCTTTGGTCCGGTATGCCCCAACGTTGTGTCGGTACCGGCATAACGAGGACTGATATGGCGACTGTTTTGGGAGAGACCGGCAAAACGGGTGGTGTCCAAACCGCCGCCGAACGTTTCGGCGTTCTGCCGCGCCCCGAGCTTGCCTACACACCTGCTGTCGCCAAGGAGACTGCCCATCTTTATGAGCGCGTCAAGACCATCATCCCGCAGATTGAGTGGCCGATCTACGCGCCTTATGTCCACGCTATCAACCGACTGAAGAAGCAGCGCAACGCGGTCATTCTTGCGCACAACTATCAGACGGCGGAGATCTACAATTGCGTCGCCGACATTGTCGGCGACTCGCTGCAACTCGCCCGCGAGGCGACACGCGTGGATGCCGAGATTATCATTCAGGGCGGCGTCCACTTCATGGCCGAAACGTCGAAGCTTTTGAACCCGCAGAAGACTGTGCTGATCCCCGACGCCAAGGCCGGATGCTCGCTGGCCGAAAGCATCACCGGCGCTGACGTGCGGGCACTGCGCGCGAAATATCCGGGCGTGCCAGTGGTCACCTATGTCAACACCTCAGCGGACGTGAAGGCCGAGACGGACATCTGCTGCACCTCGTCGAACGCAGTTTCCGTGGTCGAGAGCTTCGGCGTCGATACGGTGCTGTGCATCCCTGATGAGTTTCTCGCGCTCAACGTCGCGGCGCAGACCAAGGTGAAAATCCTCACGTGGAAGGGTCACTGCGAGGTGCACGAGCGCTTCACCGCTGATGAGCTTTTGGCCTATAAGCAGGCTGATCCGGATATCCAGATTGTCGCTCACCCCGAATGCCCGCCGGAGGTGGTGGCAGTTGCAGACTTCTCCGGCTCGACCTCTGGCATGATCCGCTATGTCAAGGAAAACAAGCCGCGAAAAGTGTTGCTGGTCACCGAGTGCTCCATGGCATCAAATGTCGCGCTTGAAGCGCCGGACACCGAGTTCATCAAGCCGTGTAACCTATGCCCGCACATGAAGCGCATCACACTGCCTAAAATCCTCGACAGTCTGCTTTACATGACCGAGGAAGTGACAGTTGACCCCGCAATTGCCGACCGTGCCCGTTTGGCGGTCGAGCGTATGATCAATTTGAAGAACTGAAATCATAATGCCCAATTCCCCGATCGACCAGTGCGCCCCGAAGTCGTGGACCGGTATAGATGACATCGTCATCGTCGGCGGGGGATTGGCTGGCTTGTTTTGCGCACTCAAGCTTGCGCCCCGCCCTGTGACCATATTGGCTGCCGCCCCCATCGGACGCGGCGCGTCGAGTGCGTGGGCGCAGGCGGGTATCGCGGCCGCCATCGGCAAAGGCGATACGTTCGAGAAGCATCTGGCGGACACCATTACCGCCGGTGCGGGCATCGTCGACGAGAAGATAGCCAGCTTGATGGTGCGTCAGGCGCCCGACCGGATTTTCGATCTGCTGGCCTTCGGCGTGCCGTTTGACAAGGATCTCGAGGGCAAGCTGGTCCAGTCCCGCGAAGCTGCGCACTCTGAAAACCGCGTTGTGCGCGTGCGGGGCGACATGGCAGGCAAGGCGATCATGGAAGCGTTGATTGCTGCCGTGCGCAAGACGCCTTCGATCCGCGTGCTGGAGAGCTTTGTCGTCGAAGAGCTGATCTCTGATGGCCGCTATGTTTCCGGCGTCATCGCCCGCGCTGATGGCGGTCGCTCGAAAAAGCGGGTGCAATTTGCGGCCCGTGCTGTTGTATTGGCATCAGGCGGTGTTGGCCATCTGTTTGCAGTCACAACAAACCCGTCCGAGGCACGCGGCGGCGGCTGCGGCATGGCTGCAAAGGCCGGGGCGACGATTGCCGATCCCGAGTTTGTGCAGTTCCACCCGACGGCCATCAATGTCGGACGCGACCCGGCCCCGCTCGCCACCGAGGCGCTGCGCGGCGAGGGCGCGCACCTGATCAACAAGGCGGGTGAGCGCTTCATGCTCCCGATCCACAAGGATGCAGAACTTGCTCCGCGCGACATCGTCGCACGCGGCATTTTTGCTGAGGTTCAGGCAGGACGCGGCGCGTACCTCGATTGCACCACGACCGTTGGCTCACACTTTGCGCAAGAGTTCCCCACCGTCTATGGCTACTGCCGCGAGGCGGGGATTGACCCGGTGGTTGATCCGATCCCGGTTATTCCGGCTGTGCACTATCATATGGGCGGCGTTTTGACCGACGCGGACGGGCGTACATCGCTCGATGGTCTGTGGGCTGCGGGCGAGGTCACATCCACAGGCGCGCATGGCGCGAACCGATTGGCGTCCAACTCTTTGTTGGAAGCAGTGGTTTTCGCCGCGCGCATTGCTGCAAACATCCAAGGGCTGCTGCCGCCGGCAAAGCTATACCCCTGGCCTAAAGGCGCGGGCGTGAAGGACGATGAAGGCGCTGAGCCTGATACGACTGTCATGACAAAGTTGCGAAAGCTGATGTCCGCAGAAGTCGGCGTAATTCGCAACGGCGCAGGATTGAAAAAGGCAATCAAGGCCATTGTCGAGATCGAGCGCAAGAACAAACAGATACCATTTGCCAACATGCTCGCCACGGCCAAGCTGATGGCGACAGCTGCATATCGACGCGAAGAGAGCCGGGGCGGCCACTACAGAACGGATTTCCCGGAGCAAGTGGACGCCTTCAAGCATCGCACCTTTACCACTATGGCCGAAGCTGACGCCTTCGCCGCCGAAATCGCCGAAAGCTGAAACGATGAATGCCTATCCGCCAAGTCTGCCAAACGTTCTGGTCGAGGACGCGGTGCGCGCCGCGTTGCTGGAGGATTTCGGGCGGGCAGGGGACATCACGTCCGCTGCGACCATCTCGCCGGAGGCGCGGGCTGTTGCGATCCTCTCCACGCGGGAGGACGGCATACTTGCAGGCGTGGATTTTGTCCGTTCCGCGTTTCGACTGACAGACCCGTCGATCACCGTCGAAATGTTCAAGGCTGATGGCGACCGGCTGAAGGCGGGCGACCAGATCTGCCGCGTCGAAGGTCCGGCACGTTCGGTACTATCCGGGGAGCGCGTTGGCCTGAATTTCATGATGCATCTCTCGGGCATCGCGACGTACACGTCCATATTTGCCGCAGAAATCGCCCACACCAAGGCCAGCGTCACCTGCACCCGCAAGACACTGCCCGGCCTCCGTGCCTTTGCCAAACATGCCGTGCGCCTTGGCGGTGGGTCGGTCCACCGCTATGGTCTGGACGATGCGATCCTGATCAAGGACAACCACATCGCAGTTTGCGGCGGCGTCAAGGAAGCAATACAAGCGGCGAAGGCGTATGCCGGACATCTGGTCAAGATCGAATGCGAAGTGACCACGCTGGATCAATTGATGGACGCGCTTATGGAACATCCCGACGTGATTCTCCTCGACAACATGGCGCCGGAACTGCTTGAAAAGGCAGTGAAAATCAATGAGGCGCAAGGTGACCGCAAGGTGGTTCTGGAGGCCTCCGGCGGCATTTCGCTGAAGACCATCCGTGCAGTGGCGGAGACCGGGGTGGATTATATTTCCACATCCAAGATTACCATGGCCGCGCCGACGCTGGATGTCGGGCTGGATGTCGAGGTGCGATAGTCGTATGAATTTGCAGCGCGTCCCCCTCATCTGCCTGTCGGCATCTTCTCCCCATGGAAGACACGGGGAGAAGATGGCTTATCGCAGAAGGTCGCTGATTAGCCGTCTTCTCCCCGCATCTTCTGCGGGGAGAAGATGCCGACAGGCAGATGAGGGGAACGCGCCGCAAACTTTGAAAAATGTCGTCGCTTCGGGGCAAAAGCCTTGAAAATCCACACCACCATCGCCGCCCTCCGCGCTGCACTTCTCCCATTGCGCCGCGCCGGAAAGTCCGTCGGGCTCGTCCCGACCATGGGCTACCTCCACGTCGGCCATATGGCTTTGGTCAAAAATTCCAAAGCGACATGCGACATCACCGTCGTCACCATCTTCGTCAACCCAACCCAATTCGCCGCAAACGAAGATCTTTCGACTTATCCCCGCAATCTCGACCGCGATCTGGCGATGTTGAAGGCGGAAGGCGCGGATTTCGTCTTTACCCCTGACGTCAAGGAAATGTATCCGGGCAACGAGGAAACCATCGTCGAAACGGTGAAACTCTCAAAAGTGCTGATGGGCAAAATCCGGCCCGGCCATTTCCGCGGCGTTGCCACCGTCTGCACCAAGCTGTTCAACATTGCCTCGCCTGACAAGGCTTTCTTCGGTGAAAAGGACTTTCAGCAGGTCGCCGTTATAAAGCGAATGGTCGCGGACCTCAATCAGCCGCTTGAGATCGTGCCGGTGCCCACTGTCCGGGAAATCGACGGGCTGGCATGCTCCTCGCGTAATGTCCGGCTGACGCCGGACGACCGCAAGGCTGCCGTGGTTTTGTCCAAGTCACTCACCCGGGCAGGGGAGTTGATCGCCGAAGGTGAGCGTTCGATTGTAGCGATCCGCAGAGCCGTGCGTGAAGTGCTGATCTCTGAGCCGCGCGGTTTGATCGAAGCTGTGGACCTGCGCGACGCAACGACGCTTCAGCCTGTCTCCGGAACCATGTCGCGCCCGCTGGTCATCTTGCTGACCGTCAAGTTTGGCTCCGTTCGTCTGATAGACAACCGGGTGTATGCCGCATAACCTTTCGTCAGAAATGGAGGACAGCCATGTCCATCGAACCCACAGCCCGCCGCCAGACCGCTCCCGACATCCGAGCCCGCAAGGGCGTGACGCCGATTGTCTCGCTGACGGCCTATCACGCACACACCGCAGCCATCGTTGATAAATACGCAGACTTCATGCTGGTCGGCGACAGCCTCGGCATGGTCATGCACGGCATGGATTCGACCATCGGCGTGCCTCTTGACCTGATGATCATGCATGGCCGCGCCGTGGTGCGCGGGTCGAAACAGGCGTTGGTGGTGGTCGATATGCCGTTCGGCACCTATGAGGAAAGCCCGTCAGTTGCATTCCGCAACGCTGCGAAGATCATGAAGGAAACCGCCTGTGGCGCGGTCAAACTTGAAGGCGGCAAGCGTATGGCCGAGACGATCAACTTTTTGGCCGAGCGCGGCATACCCGTCATGGCGCACATCGGACTGACGCCGCAGGCGATCAACACGATGGGCGGCTTCAAGACGCAAGGCCGCGATGTTTCGCAATGGCCAGCCATCAAGGAAGACGCCCAAGCAGTAACAGAGGCGGGCGCGTTTGCCGTCGTGCTTGAGGGCATTGTCGAGCCGCTCGCAGCCGAGATCACCCGCGAAATCGCAATTCCCACCATCGGCATCGGCGCATCCAAGGAGTGCGACGGCCAGATATTGGTGCTCGAGGACATGCTGGGGCTTAACCCGCGTGTTCCGAAATTCGTCAAGAAGTACGGGCAGGTGGGCGATGCCATTGAAGCAGCAGTCGCAGCGTATGCGCAAGACGTCAAATCCCGTGCCTTTCCAACAGAAGAACATGTCTACACGTTGAAAAAGCAGGGAAATTGAAGAAATGATGCGTCTCATCCTCGCCGCCGCACTTGCGCTATTCGTTACTCCCGCGTTGGCGCAGGACCCGACAGATGCCGTGCAATTTTTCTACAATGACCCGGGCTCGGAGTTTGCCGATGAAAACCGCGGCCGCTTTACCGGCAAGGCGAAGGAGGTGCTCGATGCGGCCACGAAAGAGAGCGACGAACCGTGCATCGACTTCATGCTGACACTTGACGCGCAGGATTTTGACGAAGCGGAGATCAAAAAGTCGCTGAATTTGGCAGGGGCCATGGCCGGGGACTATGCATCGGTGGATGCAACGTTCAAGCTGTTCGGCGAGGATGCCAAGATCGTCTGGACGCTGGAGAAATCCGGTGATGAGTGGAAGGTCTCGGACGTCGAATCGCCAAAGAATGGCTGGAAACTTTCCGGGATCGATTGCTCC
Organism: Phyllobacteriaceae bacterium; assembly: GCA_031422915.1. GTDB lineage: Bacteria > Pseudomonadota > Alphaproteobacteria > Rhizobiales > Rhizobiaceae > JANMEX01. Next base: position 12,245 of record JANPEK010000122.1, read on the forward strand.
GCACCGGCGCAATAGGCGCCGCTGACCAACTCGCGGCCACTTGGCATTCCGCCTTCGCGCCTGTATAGACGCGCCACCTCAAACTGGCGGCACGCGCTGCTCCAATTCAAAACTGACAGGACCACATAATGGCGATTGAACGCACCTTTTCAATGATCAAGCCGGACGCAACACGGCGCAACCTGACCGGAGCCATCACCAAGATGCTGGAAGACGCCGGCCTTCGCGTCGTCGCCTCCAAGCGCGTCTGGATGTCGCTGCGCGAAGCCGAGGGCTTTTATGCCGTGCACAAGGAACGCCCATTCTTTGGCGAACTGACTGAATTCATGTCGTCAGCCCCGACAATCGTTCAGGTCCTCGAAGGCGAAAACGCCATCGCTAGGAACCGCGAGATCATGGGCGCAACGAACCCGGCCAACGCCGCCGACGGAACCATCCGCAAGGTCCACGCGCTGTCAATCGGCGAGAATTCGGTCCATGGGTCAGATGCCCCTGAAACCGCAGCCCAGGAAATCGCATACTGGTTCTCCGGCACTGAAGTGGTGGGCTGACTCTGATTGGGAGCCACGCGCTCCAATCCATTGAAATCATTCATCAAGCCGGGGCGTAGGCTCCGGCTTTTTTCATCGCAATTTTACATATTAAGCATTGCTTAAGCATATGATTGCGCGCTATTGCAAATACAACTATGACGCTCCAAGTCAGTTCAAGGAGTTGTGTCATGGCAGTGGTTCGGGTTAATGAAGTTGTAACGGTGGCTGGCGTTCAGTCCGGAAACATGCCGACCTTCAACATGCTAGACTGGCGATACGCCGATGCTCGAGCCGATGGAACCTATGCAGTCTTACTCAATGCCCTAACGGCATCTTCGGCCACGCGGGACTACCAGACAGCGATACTGCGAGGCACAGGCCTCACCATTCATTCGGATTACGGCGTAAACGGAACCCCGCTTCCTGCGCGCGAAGCCAGTGGGACCGTGACGTCGCTCACCTATTCCTTCGCCAAAGGGTTTGATCCGGCAGTCTTTGCGTACAACATAACCGGCCTGTCAGTCGGCCTTGCCAATCTGATCGCAAACAGCAGTGACGTTCTGGAGTATATCCTCTCGGGCAATGACCAGATATTTGGCACCAGTCTGGCTGACACGCTCAATGGCCATGGCGGAGACGATCTATTCAGGCCCGGCCTGAACAACTCTGCTTCCGCTGCCTACGATCTAGTGAACGGCGGCTCCGGGCGCGACACCGCGAGTTTTGATGATGTCTCAATCGGCGTGATCATTAACTTGCTGGCCGGAACCGCCATTGGCGGCATCGCCGGGACAAACGTGTTTGTCAGAGCGATGTTGTCGTCAATCGAAAATGCGACTGGCGGAAGCGGCAATGACATCATTGCCGGAGATGCAGGCGATAACATCCTCGATGGCTTCAATGGCAACGACAATATCTCCGGCGGTGCTGGTAACGACACGCTGATTGGCGGAACTGGCAACGACACGCTCGATGGTAGTGTCGGCAATAACGTCTTGCGCGGTGACGACGGCGTTGACACGCTGATTGGCGGCACGGGAATCGACCGCGCCGATTTCACTTTCGCGGCTGCCGGTGTGACCGTAAACCTCACGACCGGATCGTCTTCTGATGGCGATACGCTGTCGGAAATTGAGAACCTCAGCGGATCGGTCTACAACGACACGCTCAACGGTTCGTCTGGTGCCAACACCATTTCCGGCAACACCGGCGACGACACCATCTCCGGTTTGGGTGGCAATGATTTGCTCGACGGCGGCTCTGGCATTGACGTGCTTCGTGGCGGCGATGGCAACGACATTCTCATGCCGGGATATTCCGGCCGCTACCCGTCAAACACGCTTTATGACCACGTTGATGGCGGCGCTGGCACGGACACCATCAGCTATGAGAACTTGCCGGCAGCCTATGCCAACGGAACGGCATTTCCGGTCTTCATCAATTTGACGGATGGCATTGTCCGCATCGGTGCCGCCGACGCTCCGTCTTCTGCCCGCTTGGTCTTGATCGAAAATGCGACCGGTGGCTCCGGCAATGATGTGATCACCGGAAATTCCGGCAACAATGTTCTCATCGGCAATGCGGGCACTGACACGCTTGACGGCGGCACGGGCAACGACGCGCTTTACGGCGGCACCGGCAACGACACGCTGCTTGGCGGCATTGACAACGACTTGCTTCGCGGCGATGGCGGCGCAGACATAATCAATGGCGGCGATGGGATCGACCGAGCTGACTACACGACGTCTTCTGTCGGCATGACCATACATCTTACAAACGGCACGGCATCGGATGGCGACACGCTGTCTGCCATTGAAAACCTTGTCGGCTCCGGCCTGAACGATGTGCTGATCGGCTCATCCTTGGCCAACCTGTTCTATGGCTACAAGGGCAACGATCAGTTGTTCGGCCTTGCCGGTAATGACAATCTGAATGGCGACGCCGGTGATGACGCGTTGTTTGGTGGCGACGACAATGATGTGCTCGGCGGGAGTGATGGCAACGACGGACTGTTTGGTGAGGCAGGCAACGACACGATGTATGGCGGCATTGGCGATGATTTTCTATCTGGCGGAGATGGCAATGATGTCATGTGGGGCGAAGTCGGCAACGACCAGATCGATGCGGGCGCGGGTAACGACTTCGTCATGCTTGGAGCGGGAAATGACATCTTCACGCTCGGCCTTGGAGATGATCGCATTCGCTTCGACTATGGCAATGGCGTCGATACGATCCGCGATTTTGGCAACGGCTTCGATAGTCTCGACTTTACCGCGACCAATATGACTCTCGCTGCGCTTCAGGCGAACACAGTGGATACCAGCGCAGGAGTCCTCATGAGCCTCGGCTCTGGTTCAATCCTGCTGGAAGGCCTGCATCTGCCGCAGATCGACTGGTCGGGAGACTTCGTCTTCGCAGTCTGACACACGAATGCTACCCGTGCCGGGTTACGATCCCGGCACTTCGCTCTGACTGCCCGCAATTATTGATCGGACAATTGCTTGACAGCAGCAAGTACACCCACGTCCGGGTTGGTTCCGCAGTATTCGCCGATCGCCTTGCCTGCTTCTTCCATGGCGTCCAGGTCCATGGTGGTGTCGCCGGACTGGCCACCAAAATAGCCATGCACCCAGGTAAAAAAGAAGCCGCTGTCTTCCGCAGACATGCTGGCAAGATCGGAACATTTCACGGTGGCAAGGTCAATGACCTCGGCCTTAGCGGCGAGTGTGCTGGTAGCAAGCAACAATCCGACGGCCAGAGTGATTTTCTTCATGTGTAAGTCCCCCTTGAGATGATGGTGTTCGGCTGGTTTCCAATTTGAGAATGGTCTTTTCCTGTCCGCTTTGCCAGAGGGTATTTTACCAAAAGATCTGGATCACCAAGTCAACGCATTACGGCAACGTACCCACACATGTGTGCAACACGTGCGTTTGTTGATGTGTCAACCGCCAAACTCACAACGGTCAGGGTCCCATCTATGGTTAATGCGCGGCGTCAATTTGCCGCCGCCTGATTTACGCGACTGCAATCAAAATGTCGTACTGTTAGCTTTGAAGCATGCAGAAAATTGATCTAAACGTCTGGAGTTTCAGGGTTTCATGGCTGCGCGTAGTGAATCATATGCCGAACACGCCGCTGACGGAGTGGTGCATGCTGCCGGTATTGCCGCCAGTCTGACCGGCTTTGCCGCCCTGCTTGCCGTGAGTTTCCCGCATGTGTCATCGGGGATGGCGGTTGCCCTCGCTATCTATGCCTTAACCGTAATCTTGCTTTTCTGCGCCTCCGCTGCCAACAACATGATCCTGGGTGCCACGTGGCAACCGCTGTTACAACGTTTCGACCACGCTGCGATCTACCTCAAAATCGCCGGAACCTATACGCCGCTCGTCGTCATGATGGGCAGCTTCTTCAGCTATGGCATTTTGGCAGTTGTATGGGCAGGTGCCGTCGCTGGTGCAGCCCTCCGGTTGCTGTTTGGCGACCGATATGCGCGCTTTTCCATCGGTCTTTATCTGCTCCTTGGCTGGGCGAGTGTTTTCATTGCATGGCCGATGTTTGAGAAACTGCCAACCGGCGCTGCCGTTCTCGTTATCGTTGGCGGACTGCTTTACACGTTTGGAGTTGTCTTCCATGTCTGGGAGCGGCTGCGTTTTCAGCGGGCGATCTGGCACAGTTTCGTCCTCGCCGCTTCATCCTGCCATTTCGTTGCTGTTGCGTGGTCATCATTATATCTGGGCGCTTGAGCGCAAGGCGCGCTGATCGTAAGCAGCGAACATGACCATTTCAATACTTGTCGATTCAGACGCCTGTCCCGTTCGCGAAGAGATCTACAAGGTCGCGGAACGCCATCAGGTGCGCGTGTTTATCGTAGCAAACTCATACATCCGCACTCCTGATGATCCAATGGTCGAGCGGGTTATTGTGAAGGACAAGTTCGATGCCGCAGACGACTGGATTGCTGAAAGGGCAAACGCCAGCACAGTCGTGGTAACTGCCGACATCCTGCTCGCCGAGCGCTGCATCAAGTCCGGCGCAACTGTGCTTGCACCGACCGGCAAGCCGTTTACCGAAAACTCAATCGGCATGAGCGTCGCCACCCGCGCCATTATGGCGGATCTCAGGGCAGGGGTAGGCATCACCGCCGGGCCTGCGCCGTTCAGTCCGTCAGACCGGTCAAATTTCCTGTCGGCATTGCACATTGCGCTGGTCAGATTGAAGCGCAATTCCTAGACTTTACTCAGCAATTGCGGGGTCCTTGGCCTTGCCGTCGACTTTTCCATCAATCGCGCTTCCATCGCCCGGCGTATTGGGGTCGGTATCTGGCAGTAGCGCACCCATGCCGCCAAGTGCCATAAGTGACATCAAATCCACGTCGTTAATGAGGAATTTCCCAAAGGTCGAACCATCCAGATTCCATTGAAGCGTGCCATCCGGCTGCTTCTTGGCCATGCTGTAAAACGCGATTAGCACGGGCGAGGCTTGCGACATGCCTAGCTCTTCCGGCAAGGCTCCAAGCGCGGTTATCAACGGAATGAGGTCCTTTGCCTTGATAATGCCGCTGCCGGTTGGCGGCACGTCCGGGCCACCGGATACAGAGCCGCTAAAGTCAAAATCATATGTCTTGCCAGCCAACTTGCCAACTTGCAGCGTCAGCGTCGCTGCGCCTGTCGGAATAATTGACTTCAAGAGTTTTTCGTCATTTGCCGCTTTAACATCGCGTTCGGCAGTGTCGTCCAAGACGTCCGGCTCTGCAAGAACGAGTTTGGTTACACCGTCAAAGTCCAAATCCGTCACCTTGAAGTCAAACACGAATTTGTCAGGCAGCAGTGGATCAGACCATGGCGGGAGTATCCCCTGAGGCGTCGTCAAACCCTCCACAGTGATGGCTTCGCGGAAAAACCCGTCCTTCACCGCTCCACTCAGTTCAACGGCCACTGCGGCCTTGCCCAGCCCGGCATTGCCCAGCGGTGACGTAACCGCAAGCATGTCAAATCCGTAATTGATGCTGATGCTTTGGAAAAATGGCATCGCAGCCACAACAAGGGCTTTCATCTCTCCTTCTTGCACAGTCGTGAGTTTTGCATCCTCGCCCTTATTTTCCGGCGGCAGTGCCATGCCCCATTTGAACAGGTCCAAAAATGCCTGACCCTTCACACCCTTTAACGCCAGTTTGTAGGCCAGCCTGTCCAGCGTCGCCTTGCCGGTGATCGGTTCACCACCGTCAGTTTGCGGCAGGGAGTCTGCCGACAAGGAGAATCCGCTCATGCTGACATCGTAGTTGCCATCAAAGATACCAATGCCTGTCGAGTTTGCGTCGCCTTGGCCATGGACATTGGCAATCGTGAAATTCAGGCTGGGCGCGTCTGCTGTCTCTTTCCCCTCGTCGCGGACAGCACCGCTCAGGTTCACGATGTCGGACTTGTAGGAAGAGAACACCATCAGTTTTTCATCGAAAATGGCATCAGTCTTGATAGACTCCGCCTTGACTGTCACGCTCGTCTTGCCGGGCTCAACCACCGACCAATCAAGCGGCATATCCTGCGCCACCGCCCATTTGCCATCACCCTGTGGTGTCAGATGAAAGACAAACGGCGGCATCTTCATTTCAACTTTTGACGGTTCCGCTTGCGCCGCACTTTCAGCTTTCTTGGTCAGCGCCATCACATCAAGTGTGACATCATAGGCGTCGCCTGCAGGAACAACCGAGACGATGCCCGGTTCCTTGCCTACATAGCTCTGGAACAGTTCTGTCAGCCGTTTGGCCTCTTCAGGCGTTGCCGGTGCTGCGTAAGTGCTCGTGTGGGAAAGCAAAAAAGCCAACAGTGCAGCAAGTGACATTTTCATGTTCGTCTCTCCCGTTAGTGCATTTGCACATTTTCCAACTTCAACGGTCCAAACGCCGGACTGTGATTACCGGACCCATCGTAACAGAGCCGTGTCATCCTTGTCCTTGGCATCCACCCAATGGCCGCTGGACCCATCCCTCAAATGCTCCTTCTTCCAGAAGGGCGCATTGGTCTTGAGAAAATCCATCAAAAAGGACGCCGCCGAAAATGCGGCTTCACGGTGCGGCGAGGCAGCGATAACCAAGACAATATTGCTGCCCGGCGCTACCTTGCCGACACGATGGATGGCTGTGAGCGCCTGCACCGGCCATCGCTTGATTGCCTCGCATGCTATGCGCCGGATTTCCGCCTCCGCCATGCCGGGATAATGCTCGAGTTCCAAAGCTGCCAACGCCCCGCCTTCGTCGCGACAGAGGCCGGTAAATGTCACAATGGCACCAATGTCGGCGCGCCCTTCTGTTACCCGGGCAATTTCGGCTGCGACGTCAAAATCTTCTGCTTGCACGCGCACATCTGGCGTCACCACAGCCATTTCAGCCGCCAGTCATCGGCGGGAACAGCGCAATCTCGCGCGCCCCCGCGATGAGCTCATCATGCTCGACATGGTCCTGATTGATCGCCACGCGGATGACCTTCGGATATTGCAGCGCCGCTTCATACTCGTCGCCGCGACCCTTGAGAAAGAGCAGCAGGTCGCCAACCGTCTTCACGCTGTCCGGAAGCTCGATGTCTTCCTCCGGTTTGCCGATCCGCTCGCGCACCCATGCAAAATAGATCAGTTTCATCAGGTCTCGTCGTCCACAATGTGCTTCACCCCGGCGCGGAAATAATCATAGCCGGTGTAAAGCGTCAGGATCGCCGCCGACCATAACAGGATAATGCCATACTCCGTGGTGTACGGCAAAATCTTGTCACCGGCAGGTCCGGCGAGCAGAAATCCGACCGCCACCATCTGGATGGCCGTCTTCCACTTGGCCAGCCGGCTCACCGGCACCGAAACTTTCAGTTCCGCCAGATACTCCCGCAGGCCCGAAACGAGTATCTCGCGGCAAAGAATGATGATCGCCGCCCACAGCGTCCAGCCGGCAATCGTCCCGTCCGCTGCCAACAGCAGCAGACTGGCCGATACAAGAAGCTTGTCGGCAATGGGATCAAGCATCCGCCCGATGGTCGAAGATTGCTTCCACAAGCGCGCAAGATAGCCGTCAAGATAGTCAGTAATGCTGGCAACCACAAACAGCGCCAATGCCGTCCAGCGCGCAAAATCGCTGGATTTCAATTGCCCCTCGAGAAAAAAGCAAAGCACCACCAGCGGCACGGCAACGATCCGTGCGTAGGTGAGCATGTTTGGAATGTTGAATGCGCGTTTGGCCATGATTCCACTCAGTGAAGTGTCAGCAAACAGGACGGGGCCTGATACGTCAATGCAAGCGTCAGCTGTTCTCATGGAAATGGTTGTAAATTGCTTCCGCCATTGCCGCTGAAACGCCGTCAACGGCCTTTAAATCCTCTATTCCTGCCCGAGAAACGGCTTTTGCCGTGCCAAAATGGTTCAGCAGCGCCCGTTTGCGCGTCGGGCCGATGCCGTCGATTTCGTCGAGTGGATTCTTTACCAGCTCCTTTTTGCGCCGTGCGCGATGCGAGCCAATGGCAAACCGGTGCGCCTCGTCACGCAGGCGCTGGATGAAATACAGCACCGGATCGCGCGGCGGCATCGTGAACGGGTCGCGGCCCTGCGCAAAGAACCGCTCTCGCCCGGCCTCTCGGTCAACGCCTTTGGCGATGCCGACCGCTGTAATCTTGCCGTCCAGACCCAGCTCCTTCAGCATGGTGCGCACCGCGCTCATCTGTCCTTGGCCGCCGTCGATGAACACCAGATCAGGCCACGCCGGGAACGCGTCCGGATCACTGTCATCGACCGTATCCGGCTCACCGTCCTCGTCGGTGTTGTCCTTGATCAGCCGCGAGAAGCGCCGCTCCATCACCTCTTTCATCATGCCGAAATCATCGCCAGGTGTGATGGTGGTCGAGCGGATGTTGAACTTTCGATACTGATTCTTGACGAAGCCCTCCGGCCCGGCGACGACCATCGCGCCGACCGCGTTGGTGCCCATAATGTGCGAATTGTCATAGACTTCGATGCGGCGGGGCGGGGCGGGCAGGTTGAACACCTTGGCAACGCCATCAAGCAACATCTTCTGCGAAGCCGTGTCCGCAAGCTTGCGCGCCAAGGCCTCGCGCCCGTTGAGCGCAACCTGCTCCATCACCTGTTTCTTTTCGCCGCGCTGCGGCACGCTGATCTCGATCTTGCGCCCCGCGTGTTCAGACAGCGCCAGCGCCAGAAGGTCCTGCTCGTCCGCCGCTTCTGACAACAGGATCGAGCGCGGCACCGGCTTGCCGTCGTAGAACTGCGCCAGAAACGCTGCCAGCACTTCGCCCTTCGGAAGGCTGGAATCGGCTTTCGGGAAATAAGCGTGGTTACCCCAGTTTTGGCCGGTGCGGAAAAAGAAAACCTCTACGCAGGTCAGTCCGCCATCCTGCGAAATCGCGAATACGTCCGCCTCGTCAATCGACTGCGGATTGATGCCTTGCTGGCTGGTCACATGCGACAGCGCTGACAGCCGGTCGCGATAGATCGCCGCCCGCTCGAAATCCAGCGTCTCCGCCGCCAGTGCCATCGCCGAAGATAGTGTCGTCTTCACATTATGGCTTTTGCCGGAGAGAAAATCCTTCCCCTCCTGCACCATCGCCGCATAGTCCGCTTCGCTGACTTCGTGGGTGCAAGGCCCGGCGCAGCGCTTGATTTGATAGAGCAAGCAAGGCCGCGTCCGGTTTTCCAGAAACGAATCTGTGCAGGTCCGGATAAGAAACGCCCTCTGCAAGGCATTGATTGTTCGAGACACGGCGCCAGCCGAAGCGAATGGCCCGAAATAGCTGCCCTTGCGGCTTTGCGCGCCACGATGCTTGAAGATGCCAGGTGCAGCGTGATCGCCGGAAATCAGGATGTATGGAAAGGACTTGTCGTCGCGCAGCAGGACATTGTAGCGAGGCCGCAAGCGCTTGACCAAATTGGCTTCCAGCAGCAGCGCCTCGGCCTCTGTGCGCGTTGTCACAAACTCCATCGCGGCGGTTTCGCCCACCATGCGGTGGATGCGGTTGGAGTGGCCGCGCCCCTGCGCATAGCTCGACACGCGCTTTTTCAAAGATCGCGCCTTGCCGACATAAAGCACATCGCCGCCAGCATTCATCATCCGGTACACACCGGGACCGTTCGGCAAGCGCTTCACCAACTCCTGAATAACCTCAATGCCGACAACATCCGGCAGGGCGGTACCACTCTCCCAATCGGGCATCGCGGTCGGCGCAGCTTCGCTGACCTCGATGTCGTCCTCAATCTCGGGAACATCGTCCGGCAATTCGCTGGCAGGCGTGGCTTTGGGATCAGCAATCATTCAGCGATCCCTGCCACGTCCGGCGTTTCCCAAGCAAGATGCTGTCCGCCATCAAGGGCAATCATCTGGCCGGTGACGGAACTTGCCCCGACCAGATAGCGGATGGTCGCGCCAAACTCGGCAAGATCCGGCCCGCGCCGGAGCAGGAGCCCGTCCATCTGCCGCTGAAAATCATCAGCGTTCTGGCGAATGTTGCGCAATGTCGGCCCGGGACCGATGGCATTGACGCGGATGCGCGGTGCCAGCGCCTGCGCCATCGTGCGGGTGGCGGTCCATAATGCTGCTTTGGACAGAAGATATGAGTAAAAATTGGGCGTTGGCCGCCAGACGCGCTGGTCAATGATGTTGACGATGTTGCCTTTTGCTCCAGCGGCCAAGGCTTTTGCGAAAGCCTCCGCAAGGAAAGATGGCGCTTTGACGTGGATGGCGAAGTGCCGGTCAAACAATGCTTCATCCAATGCGGTAATCGCATCTTCTTCAAACAGCGAAGCATTGTTGACCAAGAGGTCGACCTGGGAAAATGCTTTAATCACGTCCGCAAACAGGGACCTACATGCCGACACGTCTTCAAGGTCCGCTTCGAACAATTCGACCCGCGCACCAAGATCACCCATCTGCGCGCGCAAGCCTTCAGCCTCATCGCGTGAGCCATGATAGTGCACCGCCGCATCAAAACCGTGCGCGCAAAGATCCTCGACAATCGCCCGCCCGATCCGACGCGCCCCGCCTGTCACCAATGCCACTGGCCGTTTCGCCATAGGTATGAACTCCAAACTTCTCTCTTTAATCAATTGGTTACCATAAACTAGCGCGATGGGTCGCCAGCGACAGGCATGGTGCAGCGGATTTTCATAAAACAAGCCTCAAATCAATCGCGTTGCCGATTTGTCACCCAGCGACCCTGCCACGATTGGGACACGCAATCACCTTGTTTTGCGCACGCTCCTGCCGGATTCCGTCATCATCCTTGTGAGACTGCACAATGCCCGCAAATCAAGGGCGACTGACCGTGCCGTTGAAATGGAGACTATCATGAAACGCAATTTCGCAATGCTCGCCGCCGCTGTCTCGTTTGCAGCCCTGCCGACATTCGCCTTCGCCGCCGATGCTATCGACGAAATCCCTGCAGCGCCGGAAGCCCCTGCCTTTGAAGAGCCGGTTGCAGGCTACTGGGCGGGCGCTTACGCCGGTGTCTATGCCGGTCACGGCTGGGCAAAACATGGCGGCGTTGAGTCCAAGGGCTTCAACGGCGGCGCGTTCGGCGGCTACAACATGCAGACGGACTCGATTGTCTACGGCGCTGAAGCAGACGCCGGATATTCCGCGTCGGACGGCACCGCAGCTGGCACCAGCGTCAAGCACGGCGTCAATGGCGCACTGCGCGCCCGCGCAGGCGTCGATCTCGGACCCGCGTTGGTTTATGGCGCAGGTGGTGTGGCCGCAACGAACGGCAAATTGTCAAACGGCGTGACCGACGACAGCCAAACCCACATCGGCTGGACAGCAGGTGCAGGCGTTGACGCGCGGATCACCGGCAATGTCATTGGCCGCGTCGAATACCGCCACAACAATTACGGCAGCGAAACCTACAATGTCGGCGGCGGCACGGCAGCCAAACTGACCGAAAACGAAATCCGTGTCGGTGCGGGTTTGAAGTTCTAGCAGTCAGCGCAATCAACACAAGAATGGAGACCGGGCAGGCAATTGTCCGGTCTTTTCCAGATTTACGGCACTTTTGGCAACATCGCCGCCAAGTCTACATGTTTGTCAGCAAACTTCTTCAGCCACCGCTTCAACTTCGGACGCCCGCGATCCCAGCCCGGAAAGCGCAGATTGAGATAGCCTAGCGACGCAGCGAGCGCGATGTGGCCGGAGTGGATTTTCGCTGGCAGTTTTGGTGAACCGGACTCCAGATAGTCGAGCGCCGTCGTCACTTTTCCCCACTGCTTGTCAAGCCAACCCTGATAAATGTGCGTCTCGGGGCGCTGGCGTTGCTCGTAAATATGGGCGACCGCACAATCATTGATCCCGTCAGCAATGGCCTCAAGCCGCTCCGCCTCCAGCCGCTTGGCCGCAGCGCGGGGGAACAGCTTCCCGCCGGTTTCGCGGTTCAGGTATTGCATGATGACAGAGCTGTCGAACACCGCGCCATCTCTCTCCGAGAGCAGCACCGGAATTTTGCCAAGTGGGTTCACCGATGAAAGTTCGGTGTTCGGCTTCGAGGTGTCCGTCAGCACCGTATCGAACTCATAACCACTGTGCGTTGCCGCCATGCGGACTTTGGAACTGTAGGGAGATGTAAGAGAGACGAGCAATTTGGGCATTACAACCTCATCGGGGTGGCTCAATCGTGACGGATTTGGCCCGGCAACCTTTGCGGTCCACTTCGGGGCAATTCCTGAACTCCAGTGATTTGGTGAGGCAAATGCGCACTTCGGTCAACAAGCCGCTGTCGCACAAAGTCGTGATACCGCCGGTGGAAAGCCCCGGGTTTGCGCGCACGAAGGCCGATTCAAGGGCTTGCGGCGCAAGAGCAAAGCGATTACTTCCGCCAAATTGCGTGGGAATCTTCACCCTGCCAGCAGCGGCTCGCAGGACTGTGAAATAGTCCTGTGGCGAAAGACCCGAGCAGGTTCCGTGCTTCTCCCATTCATGACGCACCAGACCGGGCGACGGTGTGAGATCAGAGATCGTGCGGATTTGCTCGCGCGTCGGATAGCCGCCTGTCGCGCAGCTTTCAGGATACCCGCGCTCATATTGCGGCCACAGCCCGTGGACAATGAAGCGGAATGGTTTTGGCGAGTTGCACTGTACAGGATCGGCTTGGCCCCCGTTCAAGCTGCAATAAGCAGGTGACCAAGACAGCGCCAGCACATAAAAGTCAAAGCCGGAACCTTGCGGAATCACGGCAGGCGTGGGTGTTGTTGGCGGCTTCATATCATTCGGCCGCGCTTTTTCAGCCATAGGCGCGGCGTTGACTATGGGCGTGGGTGCATTCGCAACCGGGGCGCCGCCATCACTGCAGCCGCCGATGACAACCAGCGCTGCAAGAAGCCGGTTCAAGAGCATTTTGTCAGACACGCGCTGCCAAACAGCCGCAGTCAGCGCGCAACGCGGCAATGCGCATTGTAGACATTCCAGCGGTCAAAGCCGCTGACGCAAAATTCGACATTGTCGCCGATCCCGGCAAACCCTTGATGTGTCTCGATAAAATACCAGACCGTCCGCGTCCGTCCATCCGAAAGTGACGCGGTCGCGCCGCAATAACGGCGACCGATCAGATGCTTCTCGTCCGCCTGATAGTAACGGTGCTGATGAACCTTGGAATAGGCCTCAATCCGCAGCCGTTCATGATGCACTTCATGGCTTTGATGATGAAACCGCTTGGAGATTTTGGCAAGGATCGCCGGTTCGCTACACGCGCTTGCGTCCTTTTCGGCACGTGTCCAAGCCGACGCTGGTGCTGCGGGCAAAGCGAATACCGAAATTACAGTTGCGGCAGCAACGAAAATTGAAGCAAGGCGCATGGAAAATCTCCTGCGGCAGGGGAATCCGCCAATCCAGACGTTACTTTCGCCGAGGCCGGTTGTGTGGTCAAGCATTACTCATTCGCCGTTAATCCATTCCACCTGCCAAAAACCACCCTTGTCCTGCTGCATCAGTTTCATCAGCTCAGGAAATATCAGCCGCAGCTCATCTGCCAGCGTGTACGGCGGGTTGACGATGATCATGCCCGACCCGTCAAGCGCCGGAACGGGCGAGGGACCACGAATGTAAAGTTCTGTATTGAGCATTTTGGGTATACCGGTTTCCCTTAAATCCTTCAGAAATGAGGTGACGGATTTGCGATCTTTGAGCGGGTACCAAATCGCATATATGCCGTTCGGCCAGCGCTCGAATGCTGCGCGCAATCCGTTCACAATCCGCGCGAATTCCGCTCCTTCTTCAAACGGCGGATCGACCAAAACAAGGCCGCGTTTTTCCTTCGGCGGCAAATGCGCACCCAGCGCAAGCCAACCGTCGAGCTCAATAACGCGGACCTGATAGTCCCCCTCAAACTGCCGCGCCAAAAGTTTGGCGTCTTCCGGATGCAGTTCGATGGCCGACAACCGGTCCTGTTTGCGCAAGAGCATGCGCGTCAATTTCGGGCTGCCCGGATATTTGCGCAAGGCAGCGTCGCTGTTGACGCTGCGCACCGCATTCAGCCACGGCGCGAGAAGTTCGGCGACGGGTGCCGGCAGCTTGGCGTCGATCACCTTGGCAATCCCGTCCCGCCACTCGCCGGTCCGCGCCGCTTCGCCGCTGTCGAGAGTGTACAGCCCGATACCAGCATGCGTATCGATGACGCGGAAGGCTTTGTCCTTCTGCTTCAGATACTCGATAATACGCGACAGGACGACGTGCTTGGCGACATCGGCGAAGTTCCCGGCGTGAAAGGCGTGACGATAGTTCATCCGTGGCTTTTTTCATGGGCGCAGAATATCCGCAAGACGTGTTTCCGCTGCGATTGTGATCCGTTAGGGATAGGCCTAGCCACCACCCGGAATCACCAGCCAAATGCCCGGAAACATCGTCCTGATCGTGCTTCTCGGAGCGTTGCTTCATGCCTCTTGGAACGCGGTTGTCAAATCCGCTGGCGACAAGTTTCTCAATGCCGTTGTAGTGATGACATGCTCGATGGTGATGGCGATGGCTGTTTTGCCGTTCATGGGCCAGCCGCTGGCCGCAAGTTGGCCGTACCTTGCGACTTCCGTAGCGCTGCAAGCGATTTATGTCTGGCTGATTGCCAAGGCCTATGATGGCGGTGACATGAGCGTCGCTTATCCGCTGATGCGCGGGACCGCGCCATTGTTGGTCGCGCTGGTCAGTCTGCCGCTGATCGGCGAGGCACTTCCGCCGTTGCGCTGGCTTGGCGTTCTGGCGGTGAGCCTTGGCGTTCTCGTAATGGCATTCGACTCGTTGCGTGTCGCAAAATCTGGCGGATCGACTATGGCCGCGGCGCTCATCAACGCGTGTTTCATCGCTGCCTACACAGTGACAGACGGCATCGGCGTGCGCAAATCCGGTGCGCCGATTGCCTATACGCTGTGGATTTTCGTGCTGCACGCGTTGCCGCTTTTGCTGTGGGCGATGTTCACGGCGCGGGAAAAACTGATCGAACAGTTCAAATCGCGCTGGAAAGCAGGAATATTCGGTGGCGTTGCGACCGTGGGCTCCTATGGGTCGGCACTCTGGGCGATGAGCCAGAATGTGCCGGTGGCAGCAGTCGCGGCGCTGCGCGAAACGTCAATCCTGTTTGCAGCGGCGCTTGCGGTCATTGTGTTCAAAGAGGCGATTGGCATTTGGCGGATGGCGGGAATCGTCGTGATTTTGGCGGGCGTGGCGCTGATCCGTATTGCCTGATTTTTCAAAGTCTTTGAACCGATTGATCAGAAATCCTGACTACCCATCATGCCTTTCCGCAGCTAAACTCCGGCAATGAACAAGCCGCTGATCCGCAATTCCACCTGTCCGCATGATTGCCCGTCCGTGTGCGGGCTGGAGATCGAGGTGCTCGACGAGCGCACGATTGGCCGGGTGCGCGGCGCGAAGGATCACAGCTTTACGGCAGGCGTCGTGTGCGCCAAGGTCGCCCGCTACGCCGAACGCATTCACCATCCAGACCGGCTGCTGAAGCCGCTGATCCGCAAGGGGTCAAAGGGCTCAGGCGAGTGGCAGGCCATTGGCTGGGACGAGGCGCTGGACCTGACAGCGGAGAAATTCCTCGCCGCCGAGAAGGAGTTCGGCACCGAAAGCGTCTGGCCCTATTATTACGCAGGCACCATGGGCCTTGTGCAGCGCGATGGCATCGAGCGGCTGCGCCATGCCAAGCGCTATTCCAACTTTTACGGCACGATCTGCATTTCATCGGCTTGGGCAGGTTATGTCGCGGGCACGGGTCGCCTGTCCGGCGTTGATCCGCGCGAGATGGCGAAGTCTGACTGTGTCGTCATCTGGGGCACCAACGCGGTGGTCACGCAGGTCAACGTGATGACCCATGCGGTCAAGGCGCGAAAGGAGCGCGGCGCGAAGATCGTGGTGATCGACATTTATCGCAATGCCACGATGGAGCAGGCAGACATCGGCCTCGTGCTGCGCCCTGGAACCGATGGCGCACTGGCGGCAGCCGTGATGCATGTGCTGTTCCGCGACGGCATGGCCGACCGGGCCTATATGAAGAACTACAGCGACGATCCGGCAGGCTTTGAGGCGCATCTGAAGGACAAAACGCCGGAATGGGCTTCTGCGATCACCGGACTTTCAGTCGGGGAAATCACCAATTTCGCGCATCTGGTCGGCAAAACTCCACGCACCTATTTCCGCATCGGCTACGGCCTCTCACGGCAGCGAAACGGGCCATCCAACTTGCATGCTGTGACCTCCATTCCAGCGGTCGCCGGACACTGGCAACACGAAGGCGGCGGGGCGTTTCACTCCAATTCGGGCATTTTGAAGCTTTACACGGCGGAACTGGAAGGCGCGGGCTTTGCCGATCCATCGATCCGCACGCTCGACCAATCGAAAATCGGGCGCGTGCTGACCGGCGATGCTGAGGCGCTGCAGGGCGGCGGACCGGTGAAGGCCATGCTGATACAGAACACCAACCCGATGAACATCGCGCCGGAGCAACGACTGGTGCGGCAGGGGTTTGCGCGCGAGGACCTGTTCACCGTGGTGCACGAGCAGTTCATGACCGACACGGCAAAGATGGCCGACCTAGTTTTGCCAGCGACCATGTTTCTTGAGCACGACGACATCTACAAGGGTGGCGGGCACCAGCACATTTCGCTCGGCCTCAAGGTCATCGAGCCGCCGGAAGGCCCCCGCACAAATCACTATGTCATCGAGGAGTTGGCCAAGCGACTCGGCGTCTCGCACATGGCCGGTTTTGGCAAGACCGAGCGCGAGCTGATCGAGACGATGCTCATGAAAGGCAAGCGCCTGTCGCTGGCCGAGGTGGAAGAGAAGAAATGGATCGACCTGCAGCCGGATTTCGAAGCCTCGCATTTCCTCAATGGCTTTGCGTTTCCGGACGGCAAATACCGCTTTAGTCCGCTGTGGCAGGACGAAAGGCACCCCTACCATCCACCCAAAAGCATGGGGCTACAGGGTAAGTGGCAGGATTTGCCGACATTTCCAAGCCATATGGATGTCAACGAAAATACCGAT
>JANPEK010000123.1:0-3144 GCA_031422915.1 Phyllobacteriaceae bacterium
CTTGTTCTCTATTGCGTCAATGAAGGCGTTGATCTCGTTCTGATAAGCAGGATTGTAGCGCTCCAGAAAGAAGTTCTGCACCGGATCAGCGCTGACGCCCGCTGCAGACGCAAACTGCACCGTAGTCTCGTGCACATTGCCTGCCGAGAGCAGACCCTTGGAGCCATGGACTTCAATCCGCTGATCGTAGCCGTAGGTGGCCCGGCGCGAGCAGGAAATCTGGCAAATCTTCCCGGACTTTGTTTTCAAAAGTACCGCAGCCGTATCCACATCACCAGCCTTGCCAATCGCCGGATCAACCAGTGACGAGCCAACGGCGTGCACTTCAACGGGCTCCTCGCCAAGCAGAAAGCGGGCCATGTCGAGATCGTGGATCATCATGTCGCGGAACAGGCCGCCCGACCGCTCGATGTAAGAAACCGGCGGCGCACCCGGGTCACGCGACAGAATCGTGACCAATTCAACATTACCGACCACACCGGCATCAATGCGTTTCTTCAGATTGCCGAAGTGATGATCGAAACGGCGATTGAAGCCGACCATCAGCGCAACGCCGGTCTTCTCGACCAGCTTCAGCGTCTTCTCGACGCGCTTGACATCCAAGTCCACAGGTTTTTCGCAGAATATCGCCTTGCCAGCCTTGGCGGCGCGCTCAATCAGGTCGGCGTGGGTATCGGTCGGCGTGCAGATGACAATCACGTCAACGTCGTTTCCGTTGATGATCTTGTCCATGTCGCGGATTTCCGCGCCGGTCGCATCAGCAAGCGATTTGGCGGCTTCTGGAAACGGATCATAAAGCGCCACAAGTTTGGCGCGCGGATTGGTGGCAATGTTCTTGCCATGGACCTGACCGATACGGCCAGCTCCCAAGAGCCCAAAGCGCAGCATGCTATTTCTCCTGAAAAGGGTAATTTTGAGAATGGAACATAAATTCTGAATTGACAAGCAAACAGAATTTATGTTTCATTTCAACACTCATAATCTCTAATGACGCAAACGTCCAGAGGCATTAAAGCGACTGGACCAGCGCAACGAAGGAATCCCTCATGTCTGCAAAAGAGAGCCATGCGCTGGACGTCATAGCCATTGGCCGGTCCTCCGTTGACCTTTACGGCCAGCAGATCGGATCGCGGCTCGAAGACATCGCGACATTCTCCAAATCCGTCGGCGGCTGCCCGGCCAACATCGCCATCGGCACCGCACGACTCGGTCTCAAGTCCGGCCTGATCACCGGTGTCGGCAAAGAGCAAATGGGCCGCTTCATCATTGAACAGTGCGCCCGGGAAGGCGTTGCGACGCAAGGCATTAAGGTGGACCCCGAACGGCTGACCGCGCTGGTCCTGTTGGCCGTGGAGGACGTAGGTGTGTCGCCGATGATCTTCTATCGCCCCGACTGCGCCGACATGGCACTCGGCGAAAATGATGTTGACGAGACCTTTGTCAAATCCTCCAAGTCAGTTCTTGTTTCCGGCACCCATTTCTCAACCGCCAACACGGAAGCTGCACAGCGTAAAGCAATGCGCATTGTCAAAGCCAATGGCGGCAAGGTCGTGTTCGATATTGATTACCGACCGAACCTGTGGGGCCTTGCCGGCCATGACGCCGGGTTTGAACGCTATGTGAAATCTGATGCAGTATCCTCCCGTCTCAAGACCGTGCTCCCCGATTGCGACCTGATTGTCGGGACGGAAGAAGAAGTGCTGATTGCATCGGGCGAAGACACTTTGTTGGCGGCGCTGAAATCCATACGCTCCCTGTCCACTGGCACCATCGTATTGAAGCGCGGTGCCAAAGGGTGCATCGTCTACGATGGGCCGATCTCGGACAATCTGGAAGACGGCATTGTCGGTGACGGCTTTCCAATCGAAATCTACAATGTGCTCGGCGCGGGCGATGCGTTCATGTCCGGCTTCCTGCGCGGCTGGCTGCGCGGCGAAGACCATAAAACCTCTGCCACATGGGCCAATGCCTGCGGTGCGTTTGCGGTTTCGCGCCTTCTCTGCTCACCCGAATACGCGACGTGGGATGAGCTCAGCCACTTTCTCAAGAACGGTTCCAAACATCTTGCCCTGCGCAAGGACGAGGACATCAACCATATCCATTGGGCAACCACGCGGCGTGGCGACATCCCGTCGATGATGGCACTCGCCATCGACCACCGCATGCAACTGGTTGACGCCGCGACCCGTGTCGGTGCAGATCCTGCCCGCATCCCTGAATTCAAGGTTCTTGCTGTCAAGGCCGCCGCGCAAGTGTCGCAGGGCCGAGCGGGCTACGGCATGCTGCTTGACGAAAAATACGGACGCCTCGCCATGTTCGAGGCTGCCAAGCACAAATTCGACTGGATCGGCCGCCCGGTCGAGCGCCCGGGCACACGCCCGCTAAAGTTTGAATTCACACAAGATATTGGCTCGGAGCTGATCGACTGGCCTCTCAGCCACACCATCAAGTGCCTGTGCTTCTATCATCCGGATGATCCAACAGAGCTGAAGCTGGAACAGCAGGAAAAGCTGCGCACACTTTTTGATGCGTCCCGCAAGGTTGGACGCGAATTGCTGGTCGAGATCATCGCCGGCAAGCACGGCAAGCTCGATGACCACACAATCGAGCGGGCACTAACCGAGCTTTACGACCTCGGCATCCGCCCCGATTGGTGGAAGCTGGAACCGCAAGCGAACGTCGTCGCCTGGCGCAACATTGAAGCCGTGATCAATGCCAGCGATCCTCTGTGTCGCGGTGTGGTTTTGCTTGGCCTTGAAGCGCCGCACGAGGAACTCGAAGCCGCCTTTGCTGCAGTCGCCAACATCGGCGTGGTCAAAGGCTTTGCCATCGGTCGCACGATATTTGCAGAGGCGGCCGAAAATTGGCTCGCTGGACGCATCACCGACAAGCAGGCCATCGATGATATGGCCGGACGATTTGAACGGCTGACATCGGCTTGGCTGCGCGCCCGCGCGTCCAAGGCCGCATGAGCGCCGACAAAGATACCGGGAGGAACCCAAAAATGAAAACCGTTCGCCTGACCATGGCCCAAGCGCTGGTCCGCTTTCTGTCGCGCCAGATGACAATTGTCGATGGCAAGACCGTTCCCTATTTCGCGGGCGTCTGGGGCATCTTCGGCCACGGCAATGTTGCCGGCCTCGG
>JANPEK010000124.1:0-2834 GCA_031422915.1 Phyllobacteriaceae bacterium
CTGCCCCTCATCCGCCCTATCGGGGCACCTTATCCCCGTGCCATCACGGGGAGAAGGTGCCCGAAGGGCGGATGAGGGGCAGCGCCAAAGTCGCAGGCACATCCACAAATCAAACATTCGTCAACAAAAACTCGCGCTCCCAAGGCGAAATCACCTGCATGAACGTCTCGAACTCGCCGCGCTTGACGCCTGCGTAGGTCGCGACAAACTCATTCCCGAGCACCGTTCGCAAGTCCTTGTCTTCCTCAAACAGCGCCACCGCTTCCAGCAATCCGCGCGGCAGTTGCACACCGCCGCCATAGGTGTTGCCAGTCGAGGCTTCCGTCGGTTCCAGCTTGTTGATCATGCCGAGATATCCTGCCGCCAGAGAAGCGGCGAGCGCCAGATAAGGATTGGCATCAGACGATGGCAGCCGGTTTTCAACCCGCCGCGCACCCGGCGACGATGGTGGCACACGGAACGCCGTGGTGCGGTTGTCATAGCCCCAGGCCGTATTGACCGGTGCGGAATAGCCCGGCGTCAAGCGGCGGTAGGAGTTCACATAGGGTGCGAGCATCACCAACAGGCTCGGAATATAGCGCTGCATGCCACCGATAAAGTGTCTGAATTCCGGCGTCTCGGCCCCATTCTCACCGGTGAAAATATTGTGTCCGGTCTTCTTGTTGATGATCGACTGGTGGATGTGCATGGCCGAACCCGGCAACCCTTGTATCGGCTTGGCCATGAACGTCGCGTACATATCATGGTTCAGCGCCGCTTCACGAATGGTCCGTTTGAACAGGAACACCTGATCAGCCAATGCCAAAGGGTCGCCGTGCCGCAAATTGATCTCAAGCTGCGAAGGTCCCTCTTCATGGATCAGCGTGTCAATCTCCAGACCCTGCTTTTCCGAGAAGTGATAGATATCATCGACCAGATCATCAAACTCGTTGATGCCGGCGATTGAATAGGCCTGACCGCCCGAAATCGACCGCCCCGACCGCCCTTTCGGCGTCTGCAGCGGATAGTCCGGATCTGTATTCTGCGCGACAAGATAAAACTCGATCTCAGGCGCCACGACCGGCGTCCAGCCCTTGGCGGCGTAAAGTCCGACCACATGGCGAAGCAAATTGCGCGGGGTGTAAGTGATCGGTTTGCCGGAAATGGAGACGATATCGCAGATCACCTGCGCCGTCGGATCGGTCTCCCATGGCACAACCGACAGCGTCGACAGATCCGGCATCAGCTTCAAATCGCTGTCGAGCGGATCATGCTTGAACTCGCCGGTTTCTTCCGGATAGTCACCGGTGATTGTCTGGCGGAAAACGGCGTTGGGCAGTGCCAACGACGTTTCGGTGGTGAATTTTGTCGAGGGCATCATCTTGCCGCGCGGAACGCCGGCAAGGTCCGGCGTCATGGCTTCAATGTCTTCGATAGAGCGCCATTGAAGCCAGTCTTTGGCTTCTTTCCAGTTGCGCACACCGCGCACATTCTTGACATAGGATGGAGTGCGCCGCCGTTTCGGCGCCGGTTTCTTCTCGGGCGTTTCGATCGCCATTGTACACCGGGCTGTTGTTTCAGGAGCGCCACTGTAGCGCTTGCGAGGCCGGGAAAGGAAGGGGTGCGCTGCAACAAATCGGTTGTGCGATGCGGTAAATCACCGTTTTTATTGGCTTTTGTAACGAATCACACACGTCACGCCTCAAGCGTTATTTTCAAAGCCAGCTCTTCCGCGACCAGCCCCGGCCCAAGCCGCGACCCTGCGGCCGCATGCATATGCACCGCAGCACATGCCGCTTCAAATGCGGTCATGCCTTGCGCCAACAGGCCGCCAACGATGCCCGCCAGCACATCGCCCGAACCCGCCGTTGCCAATTCCGGACCGCCATTGGCGTTGATTGCCGCGCGACTGTCCGGCGAGGCAATAACACTGTCGGCACCCTTGAGAATGATAATTGCGCCAGACTGCTTTGCAGCAGCCCGCGCCCGTTCATGCTTGGGCAAACCACCCTTGGAGATCTCCGGAAAAAGCCGTGCAAACTCGCCCTCATGCGGTGTCATCACCACGGTCGCCGCACTTGCCTTGATGGCGGCAAACAGCACGACCCCCTCGAGCGCAAACGCCGAAAACACGTCCGCATCAAGCACAACACCGCGCTGAACAGGTGCCGCCAAAATCGCCAGCACGGCCTCGTGCAAGAACCGGTAGCGCCCGAAGCCCGGTCCGATCACCAGCGCCTGAAACTTCGCATCCGCAGCAATCGCTTTAATATCGGCAATCGTCTCCGCCTTGCGCAGCATCGCGGAAGTCACCTGCGCCGCCATCGCCGTCAGCGCCGCTTCAGGCCCCAGCAAGGTCACAGCACCCGCCCCAACCCGCGCAGCAGCCGTTGCGCAAAGCCGCGCCGCACCCGTCGCATGCACCTCGCCGGAAAACACGCCGACTGCACCACGCGCATATTTGTGCGTGGTCATCGACGGACGGGGCAAGGCCACTTGATAAACGTGCGGACCGTTCTCAAGCAGCATCGGTTTGATCACGTCCAACACGCGCGGGCTGATCCCGATATCGGCCACATGCAATGTCCCGCAAAGCGCGCGCCCAGGCTGCAGCAAATGCCCCGGCTTCTTGCGAAAAAACGTGGCGGTATGATCCGCCCTGAAGTGCTCGCCATCCGCCGTCCCGCTCAGTCCTGAAACCCCGCTCGGCAAATCCACCGCCACCACAGGCGCTCCGCTTTCCCGCACCAGCTTGGCTGCCACAGCGTCCGCACCCCTCAGTCCGCCCTTGAACCCCGCGCCATACAACGCGTCAATCACCACATCCCCGTCAGCAATCGCCAGCGCATCCAGCG
>JANPEK010000125.1:0-6190 GCA_031422915.1 Phyllobacteriaceae bacterium
TTCAAAGCACTGGCGGCGTAAATTTCAGATATCAAGGTGCATTCTGGCGGTTGCGTCTCTCTCGTGAACGAGCCTTCATGACGTCTTGTCTGCGAGATCGCAGCTGGATACTTTGCCCTGATCCCAGCCGACAGAGTTCCAAGCACCAGCGTCAGCGTGGATCGATCCGTCTTCTTGTTCCTGCGTGAAATATTCGTAGCAATTATTTCCACTTTTCTTCACTGAAAAACAGGCACCGTTGGACGTTTCGTAAAAGGTGCAAAAGAGTCCGCCGCGCACAAACCAGCGGCCGCGGTCGTTGCCCTGATCGTCTGCATAAGTGACGCTGCCGTCTGGATGGTAAGTCTCGGTGAACTTGACGCCGTTGCCATAGTTTCCGGTCATGGTCATGCCGGAGAGGGACGAGGACAGTTCGCCACTTGTCATCCTTGCGGCGCTTCCAGCATCGCCCTGGGCGAGTGCCGAAGCCCCGAACGCGGCGAAGGAGATGGCAAATGCCAGTGATGCAAGGCGAAATGAAAGCATCGATCTGCCTTTAGACAAGCTTGTCCGCCAGTGCGCCGGTATCGGCATCGGTGATATAATCCTCATGTTCCGCGATCTCGCGGATCGGGCCGTGCCGTGCGCCGCCGCTGAGACATTGTATGACAGTGTCGATCAAACCCATGGCCGATACCGCTTCTCCCTGCCGGACCTTAAGCCAACCGCACGGTGCTGGCCAGCGCAAGACTGGCAGGATTACAGCGATTTGGCTATGCATGATCCGAAAGTTGTATCGGTATGGCTGAACAATCAATGTTACGACGGTGCGTTCCGGATCGTGGGATAGCCATGTCCGGATGATTGGTGCGCAGCCGCAGACCGGCTGGAAAAGGCAATATTGGATGTGGTCTAAAGCGGTTTGCGTATGCCTGACGTTGCCGAAAAGGGCGTGCCGACCGTTTCAATAGTCGAGTTTGGCGCTGCAATCATCGTGCAATGTCGGGTGCTGACGGCCTGAGGCGTCAGGTCCTGGCTGTCATGTCGGCAACAAGCACCTTGGCTTCAGATCGGCATTGAGGTTTCTACAAGCCTGCAAAAGGAGCGTCTGACATGTCGGAAACACTGGTCTCTCAACTTACCGACCCCTTCCGTGTCGGATTGATTTTTTTCATGTTTCTGACTGCTTTGCGAACACGAGATACAGTTGGTCTAGCAGTGCCACTCGTGCTGGGTGTCGTTTTTGTTGCGGTGCTGCTTCCAATGACAACCGGGGCAAATACAGCCCTTGGGCGTGATGCGCCCATGTGGGCGATTGGATTTGGCATTTTTTCAAACGCGATCATTCTTGGAACGGTCGCTGCAGGCTGGGCAATTTGGATCAAGCAGCGCGGATGATACTGTCTGACCAAAAAGAGAAAATTGCTTGCTAAAGCGTTTTTTCTCTTCTGATGGTCGTAACCATTTATAAACATTCAAAATATCGATGAAAAAATGGCTGGCCCGAGGGCCAGCCTGCGCATTGGTGTAGTCTTCTTTGAGCTTGACGGATCAATCCTCGGCGAAGATGTCCTTCTTGTGGGTGTTGTTCGGCACCAGAAGGATGCCGACGATCACCGTCATCACAGCGATGACAATCGGATACCACAAGCCGCCATAGACGTTCCCGGACTGGGCCGAGATCGCGAAAGCGGTCGCGGGCATCAGGCCTCCGAACCAGCCGTTGCCGATATGATACGGCAGCGACAGGCCGGAATAGCGGATGCGGGTCGGGAACAGTTCCACCAGCATGGCCGCGATCGGGCCGTAGACCATCGTCACCAAGATGATGAGATAGGTGAGGATGGCGATGATCGTAAGGTTCTGCGCGCTGAAGATGTCAAGGAAGTGCGCAGCCTTGGCGATCGAGGTATTGTCGGCGGCAACCAGCGGATAGCCCGCCGCCTGCAGCGCGTTGTTGACAGCCTTGGTGAAAGCCGCCGGTTCGCCCTTGGCCTTGGCCAGATCGGCCGAGGCAGTGTCATAAGCCGCAAGCGCCGGAGCCGGAACCGCCGCGCGGGCTGCGTCCAGTGCAGTCTGGGCCGGAGCCACCGCCGCCGTCGCCGCATCAGCCGCGGTTTTGGCTGCGGTCTTGGCAGCATCATCCGCGCCCGCTTCGGCCGTCTTCAGGGCTTTGTCGGCAGTTGCCGATGCCGCCTTTGCACCGGCCAGCGCCTTTTCGGTAGCAGCCAGCGGGTCCATCAGTGCCGCATCGATGCCAGCCTTGGCCGCAGTCTGCGCGTCGGTTGCTGCCGTCACGGCAGCGGCATTGGCCGAACCGCTGTAGGCCGGGATCGCGGTCTCGCCGATCTTGACCTCGGTGATCTGGCCATCAGTGCCCTCGACCGTGGTGTAGTTCACCGATGCGCGGGCCAGAAGCGCCTTGGTGATGTCGCAAGAGGTGGTGAACTTCGCTGTGCCGACCGGGTTGAACTGGAACGAGCATTCATCCGTGTCGGCGGTCACAACGACCGGGGTCTGGTGCGCGGCATGCAGCACCGGGTTCGCGGTCTGGGTCAGCATCGGGAACACGTACAGATAGGTCGCGGCCCCCAGCGCACAGCCTGCCAGGATGATCGGCTTGCGGCCGATCTTGTCAGACAGCGAGCCGAAGATGATGAAGCCCGCAGTGCCCAGAATAAGCGACCAGGCGACAAAGACGTTTGCCGAGAAGCTGTCGACCTTGATCACGTTTTGCAGGAAGAACAGCGCGTAGAACTGACCCGAGTACCAGATCACCGCCTGCCCGGCGACAAGGCCCAGAAGGGCGATCAACGCGATCTTGGCGTTCAGCCAGCCCCAGATCACCGCAATGCCTACAAAGGCGATGCCGACATACATGGCAAGCTGGCCGGTCAGGTTGCCGGTCAACAAGAGCGCCAGCATGACGATCGGCGCGATCAGCAGCACCATTGCGTTCTTGCCCGGTCCGAAAGCCTCGCTCAGCGGCGCTTTCGAGGCGGCACCCTCTTCCTTCATCTTCTTGAAGGCCGGGGATTCCGCCATCTGAAGGCGGATGTAGAGCGAGATCGCCAAGAGGATGATCGACCCCAGGAACGGAACGCGCCAGCCCCAGGCGTTGAACGCCTTCATCATCTGCGGCGTGCCGTCGACGTTCATCAGCGCGACACCGGCCGCGTCCAGCACCGGCTGGTCGGGATAGGCGCCGTTGACATAGCCCTGCACCGAGATGATCACGATCAGCGACAGCAAGAGCCCGAGGGTCGCCGTGGTCTGGATGAAGGCCGTGAAGTAGCCGCGCTGGTTGGCGGGCGCGTGTTCGGCCACATAGACCGCCGCCCCGCCGTATTCGCCGCCAAGCGCCAGACCCTGCAGCATGCGCAGCGCGATCAGGATGATCGGCGCGGCCACGCCCCAGGCGTAATAGTTGGGCAGAAGGCCGACGAGAAAGGTCGACAGGCCCATGATGACGATGGTCATCAGGAACGTGTATTTCCGCCCGATAACGTCGCCCATCGCGCCGAAGACCAGCGCGCCGAACGGGCGCACCAGAAAGCCCGCCGCAAACGCCAGAAGCGCAAACACGCCGCGCGTGGCTTCCGGGAACGGCGTGAAGAACTGCGCGCCGATGATCGCGGCCAGCGAGCCGTAAAGGTAGAAGTCATACCACTCGAAGATGGTCCCGGCGGAGGAGGCAAGAATGACTTTCTTCTCCTCCCGCGTCATGGGCCGTTTTCTCGATTCGGCGATAGCCGTTGCATTAGCCATACTGATTGTCCTCCATGTAAAAAATTGCCGATCCGCAACGCAACACAAAGCCAGACCCTGGTCTCCCCCTTAAGGATCTCGCAACTTCACAGCTGCTTTAAGCTTGCAGAAAAGTAGTTGTAAAGGCAGCGATTCTTTTGGTGTAGGACTTTAGTCGTATTTTTGCCATTCCCGCAATGCCAAGCATGCTGCGGGCGTTGTCTTGATCGCAACTCGCCTCTGTGCGTCTGCAGCCACCGGCAAGGTTGACTCCCGGGCAAAACCGTCTATGAGCAGCGCTCGAAAAGGAAGCCCATCCATGCGCCGTCTCGGCTATGCCATCGCTGCACTGATCGCCCCGGCGTTCGCCGCCGGGCGGACTCGCCATTTTTCCACCAAAACCACGGCCAAAACGACCACCAAAACGGTCTGACCACCCTGGCCTTCCCGAACTCCCCCGGGCCTAGTGCCCAGGGAGTAGACCCGCACATGGCCAAGCGGGTTTGAACGAAGCGGGGAGCGGAACAGGGAATTTTCAAGATGGGTTTCAAGGTTGCAATCGCAGGCGCCACGGGCAATGTGGGCCGGGAAATGCTGAATATTCTGGAAGAACGCGGCTTTCCGGTCTCGGAAGTCGTGGCGCTGGCGTCGCGCCGTTCAGTCGGAACCGAAGTTTCGTTTGGCGACAGGACCTTGAAGGTGCAGGCGCTGGAGAATTTCGATTTCTCCGATACCGACATTTGCCTGATGTCCGCCGGCGGCAATGTTTCCAAGGAATGGTCGCCGAAAATCGGCGCGCAGGGCTGCGTTGTCATCGATAATTCGTCGGCCTTCCGCTATGATTCCAATGTTCCGCTGATTGTGCCGGAGGTGAACCCGGACGCGATCACACAGTTTTCCAAACGCAATATCATCGCCAATCCGAACTGCTCGACCGCGCAGATGCTGGTGGCGCTGAAGCCGCTTCATGACGCAGCAACCATCAAGCGCATCGTGGTTTCGACGTATCAGTCAGTTTCCGGCGCGGGCAAGGAAGGGATGGACGAACTCTTCACGCAGACGCGAGCGGTGTTTGTCGCCGATCCGGTGGAGAACAAGAAATTCACCAAGCGCATTGCCTTTAACGTCATCCCGCACATCGATGTGTTCATGGAAGACGGCTATACCAAGGAAGAGTGGAAGATGGTCGCCGAGACCAAGAAGATGCTCGACCCGAAGATCAAGGTGACGGCGACATGCGTGCGCGTGCCGGTGTTTATCGGCCACTCGGAAGCGATCAATATCGAATTCGAGAAGCCGATCTCGGCGGACGAGGCGCGCGAGATCCTGCGCGATGCGCCTGGCTGTCTGGTGATCGACACGAAGGAAAATGGCGGCTACGCCACGCCGATCGATTGTGCTGGCGAAGACGCGACCTACATCTCACGCATCCGCGAGGACGCGACGGTTGAAAACGGCCTCAACATCTGGGTGGTTTCCGACAATCTGCGCAAGGGCGCAGCGCTGAACGCCGTGCAGATCGCGGAATTGCTGGTTGCGAAGGGTTTGATTGCTCCGAAGAAAAAGGCGGCCTGACGCCAGCCATCTTGCAAATGGTAGGAAACTTGCCTACCATTTGTTTTGTGGATTTTTGGAGGCGCACATGTCCAATGTGGAAAAACTGAGTGTTGCGGTCACGCCGGAAATGGCTGCGATGATGCGCGAAGTCGTTGGCAGCGGCGAGTATGCCTCTGCCAGCGAAGTGATGCGCGAAGCACTGCGGGATTGGAAACACCGGCGCAAGCAGCGCGATGGAGCGATTGACGAGCTGCGGCGGCTCTTGGACGAGGGCCGGAACAGCGGTACTTCTATTGACGACGACGTGGTGTTTGATGAATTGCTTGCAGAGCTCAATACAATGGACGCTAAATGAGAGTGCGGTTCAGTCCCGCAGCAAAGTTGGATTTGCAATTGGCTGCAAGGTATATTGCCGCAGACAGCCCAAATGCGGCGAAGAAATGGGTCGGAACCGTCCGTTCCAAATGCGCTAAGCTTGGAGAGAATCCGCAATTGGGCGTTAGCAAATTCGAAGCAGGTCCAAATGTGAGAATGGTCGTTGTGGGAAACCACCTTGTTTTCTATGAAACGGCCTCGACTGAAATAAAAATACTCCGTGTCTTGAACGGAGCAAGACAGTGGGAGGATTTGCTTTAGTCGGCAAACTGACAACCTTTCTGGAATTTGCTGGCAAGTTACATTAAGCGATAAACATGACCCTGCACATCAATTTTGCCAAAATGAACGGGCTGGGCAACCAGATCATCGTTGCCGACATGCGCGGCCAGAAGATGCGCGTGACGCCGCAGGCTGCCGTGGCGCTGAACGCTGATCCGATTACAAAGTTCGACCAGATCATGGCCATTCATGATCCGAAAACTTCCGGCACTGACGCCTATATCGAGATCATAAACAGTGACGGGTCTTT
>JANPEK010000126.1:0-4868 GCA_031422915.1 Phyllobacteriaceae bacterium
TCAGGCACCACAGCACGGCCGCGCGCATCATCGCGCCAGACGATTACCGAGACGGCGATGAAGTCAGTCGTGCGCTCGGTCGGGTCGTCGCTCGGACGGGCGCTGATCAGGGGGATTTTGGGGAGCTTGACGCGGCGGTGATCTTTGTCAGCTTGCCTTCTCCCCGCCGTTTGCGGGGAGAAGGTGGCCCAAAGGGCCGGATGAGGGGCAGCGCCGAGGTCCGGCAATTGGCCACCAAGCCTTTGAATTGAGGACAAATAATTCAATGATCACAATCGCCTGACAACGGTCAAGCATTCACCGATTGCCAATATCCACCCTCCGCGCTGCCCCTCATCCGTCGCTGCGCGACACCTTCTCCTCGCAAGTGGCGGGGAGAAGGGGAACTGCTCGCCTAAGCCGTAACCTGCAGCGGCGAGAACTCGTCCAGCACTACAACCGGCGCCTTCGGTGGCACACGGCTGTGCAAATCGATAATATCCTGGTTCATCAGCCGCACGCAGCCGGACGACGCCTTCTTGCCGATGCTCTTCCATTCCGGCGAGCCGTGGATGCGGTAGAGCGTGTCGACGCCGTTCTGATAGATGTACAGCGCCCGTGCACCGAGCGGGTTCGTCAACCCGCCGGGCATGCCACCGTTTTCGGCGGAATATTTCTCAAGCTTCGGATCGCGCTCGATCATTTCGGCAGGCGGTGTCCATGTTGGCCACTGGGCACGCCGTTCAATGTTGGCGCTGCCGGACCAGGCAAACCCCTCTTTGCCGATGCCCACGCCATAGCGGACAGCTTCGCCAAACGGCTGAACCAGATAAAGGAACCGGTTGGCGGTATCGACAACGATGGTGCCCGGCTGCTGGCCCGTCGGATCGGGGACGGCCTGCCGGTAAAATTTCGGGTCAATTTTCTGGTAAGGGATCGCCGGAATATCATACTCGCCATCGCTCATCGCCGCATACATGAGTTCCGGCGGCATGGAGACGGCTGCCATATCAACAGGTGGAGCAGCCGGCACATAGGGCTGTGCATCAGAACCATCCTGCACCACGCCAATGATTTCGTCCGTCGTAGTGCAGCCTGCGAGTGCAAACATGGCGATTCCGCCGAGCAAAGTGCGGCGGTCGAGCCGATGGTGGGTGCGTGTTGCTGGCATAAATTATCCGTCCGGTTCAACAGGTCTTAATTATCTCTGCTGGCCATTGTTTGCAAATACGGCGTGAAAACGGCGGCCAAGCAATACAAACGGCCAATGCGCTGTTAAAGTTCCGCAAGTCCCGCGATTGCCCGATGGAACCGGCGCTACTATATGAATGGTATGAACCCGGCAGCCGCCTGGCTTCAACCAACATTTCCTCAACCTCTATTGCCCCAGGAGATCCCCATGGCCTTTACCCTTCCGGACCTGCCTTACGACTACGAAGCGCTCGCGCCGTTCATGTCGAAGGAAACCCTCGAATTCCACCACGACAAGCATC
This sequence comes from Phyllobacteriaceae bacterium, assembly GCA_031422915.1. Classification (GTDB taxonomy): domain Bacteria; phylum Pseudomonadota; class Alphaproteobacteria; order Rhizobiales; family Rhizobiaceae; genus JANMEX01. The sequence goes on from JANPEK010000126.1 coordinate 1,473, forward strand.
ACAAGGCCTACGTGGACAATGGCAACAAGCTGGCCGCAGAGGCTGGCATGGACGGGCTGTCGCTTGAGGAGATCGTCAAACAGTCTTTCGGCAAGAACGCGCCGCTGTTCAACAATGCCGGCCAGCACTACAACCACATCCACTTCTGGTCATGGATGAAAAAGGGCGGCGGCGGCACCAAGGTGCCGGGCGCAATTGCCAAGCACATTGATGCTGATCTTGGCGGGTACGACAAGTTCAAGGCCGATTTCATTGCCGCTGGCACCACGCAGTTCGGCTCCGGCTGGGCTTGGCTATCGGTCAAGGACGGCAAGCTTGCCATCTCCAAGACCCCGAACGGCGAAAACCCGCTCGTGCACGGCGCATCGCCGATCCTCGGCGTCGATGTCTGGGAACATTCCTACTACATCGACTACCGCAACGCCCGCCCGAAATATCTGGAGGCGTTTGTCGACAGCCTGATCAACTGGGACTACGTGCTGGAGCGGTTTGAGGCTGCGACTGCTTGATTTGCGGAACGTTTCAAGCGCCGCCGGAAAAGTTTCCGGCGGCGTTTTGTTGACAGTTTGTTGCCGGTATCGACCACTGCCTCACAAAACTGTGATCGACGCCCTGCGCCGGAATGGTGCAACTTGGCCTCGGCGGTGTTTCATCTGGCTGCACACACAGGAGATCCTTCATGAAGAAACTGCTTCTCGCCTTCTCGCTTGTCGCATTGTCGGCAACCTCGTCGTTCTCGGACCCGTACGCTGATCGTTCGGCCATCATGAAGGCCATCGGCAAGGCCGTCGGGTCAGTGGCGCCGATTGCCAAGGGCGAAGTGCCGTTCGATGCGGCGGCTGTCGCCGCAGCGTTTGCGACCATCAATGAAAACGCCCAGAAGGTTGACGTCGCGGTGCTGTTTCCGGTCGGGTCAAACACCGGAGAGTCAACAGCTGCACCGAAAATTTGGGAAGATGCCGCAGGCTTCCAGGCCGCAATGGACAAATTCAAGGCTGATACGGCCGCCGCTGTGGCCGCAAACTCCGCCGATCTTGCAACCTTTCAGGCGCAATTTGGCGCTGTGACCAAAAACTGCGGTGCATGCCACGAGGTTTACCGCATCAAAAAGGGCTGATAAGCTCGTGAAATGATCAAGACGCTCGCCAAGGCCGCAGTGTTTCTAGCCATCCTTGGCGGGCTGGTCTTTTGGTGGATCACCAGACCGCAAACGCTTGATGCGGTTGAGCTTTCCTCTGTTGCCGCCGGTGACGCCGTCAAGGGCGAGTCCGTGTTCTGGCAGGCCGGATGCGCCGCGTGTCATGCAGCGCCAAAGGCCGGAGGGGCCGAACGCCTCAAGCTGGTTGGCGGTCTTGTTCTCGCGTCACCGTTCGGCGATTTCCACGTGCCCAACATTTCGATGGACCCGAAGGACGGCATCGGCACCTGGGACTTCCCTTCATTCGCCAACGCGATGCTGCGCGGCGTTTCGCCGGAAGGCGAGCATTACTATCCGGCGTTTCCCTACGCGTCGTACAGTCGGATGACACTTGCCGACGTCGCCGATCTCTACGCCTTCATGAAAACGCTGCCAGCTGTCGCCGGTGTCCAGCCGGACCATGAACTGCCGTTTCCATTCAACATCCGCCGCTCGCTGGGCGGCTGGAAGTTCCTGTTTTTCAAACCAAATCCGGTCATCGAAATTGCTGATGCAACAGATCAGGTCAAGCGCGGCCAGTATCTGGTGGAAGGTCCGGGCCATTGCGGCGAATGCCACACACCGCGCAATTTGCTGGGCGGGCCGAAACTTGGACAGTGGCTGGCGGGCGCGGTCAATCCCGAAGGCAAGGGCGTCATTCCCAACATCACCGGCGGCGAAGGCGGTGTGGATGGGTGGCAGGCAAGCGAACTGGCATCAATGCTCAAGGATGGATTCACGCCGGACTTTGACAGTGTCGGCGGATCCATGACCGCTGTGGTCGCCAACTGGTCACACGTTTCAGACCAAGACCGCGCCGCTGTCGCAGCCTACCTCAAAGCCATCCCGCCGCATCCGAATGGCTACCCGGTTCAGAAGGCTGCGCCGTAGAATTTCAGCGAATCGGTCTCTTGATGGCGCACAAAGGTGCTTCGGAAGTGACAGCTTTGGCAAGTTTCGGACATTGGTCGCTTGGTGACAAGCTCCCCTTGTATGCCAAAGCCGACGGAGTTATCCCGCTGCAAAACTCCGATAACCCATTGATATTATTCAAATCATAGCCTCGATAACGAAAACTTATCCACTCGACCCCAATCCAGCCTGATAATCCCCGTCATGTTCAATAAGGGAAAACTCGAACAGTGAACTGGGAAATGGCCATAACCCGCAACCACGCACTACTGCTCGGCATCATCGCCGAGCTGTTTGCAATGTTGCGGCGTGTTGACCTTGGCAGCAGTCCCCTCTCCGTCGGCTGCGCCGACACCGTGCCGGGGCGAGCCACGGGTCTCACCCGTCCTTCGGACCCCCAAAGGGGCGAGGTTAAATCAGATGCTGCGGCTTCAACCTCTCCCCTCCGGGGAGAGGTGTCGGCGCAGCCGACGGAGAGGGGACTGCCGCGCGACACGGGCAATGCAAACGCCAACTCCGGCGCCACCTTCACCCTCCCGCGCGCACTCTACGCGGCGATCCTCCTCATCCTGCGCCCGGCAGAATCCGCCATTCGCCGCCTCATCGTCATCGCCGCAAGAGGCCTTGTGCTAAAGCCCCGCCCGTCCCGCCAGCTCCCGGCATTCTTTGCATCATGCGCATCCGCCACCGGATCACACACGCCATCGTTCCAACTCATCGACCCGCTCAAACATTTCGACCAAGACGCTTGGGAAAACGAACTCAACGCGGCAGGAGCGATGCACGAAGTCCTGTCGTTCAATGCGGCCGAAGCCCATTACCAAGCCACACTCGCCGCTACCCCCATCAACGCCACGCTCCTCTTCAACCGCCTGCGCGCCATGCGCCACGCCTTGAACGATCTCCCCCGCCAAGCCCGTCGCCTCGCCAGATGGCGCGCGCGGCGCGACGAAATCCTTTCATCCAAAGCCCCTTACAAACCAACCCGCATCAGTCCTTTTCGTCCAGGGCCACCGCCGGGATATCGCCGCAAAGACATCCACCCGGTCGACGCCATACTGAAAGACGTGCATTATTTCGCGGTCGAAGCATTCCGGTGGAAACCCGGGGACAGTGGACTCTGAAAGGCAACTATCCCATCTTGGCAACCAATTGAAATTATTACAAAAAAATCCAACGTTCGTTATTCCGGGGCCGCGCAGCGGAACCCGGAACCCAGAGTCGTGGCTGTGGAAAGTGTCGCCGTCCGTCGGACGTGAAAAACGTCAAACCAATGATTTCATTGCCATTTCAAAACGGACCAAAAC
>JANPEK010000127.1:0-3315 GCA_031422915.1 Phyllobacteriaceae bacterium
ATTGCCTTCCGCTCAGGTGAATATTGATCACTGATGGTCAAGCAATTGGGCGCACTGTCTCCTCAATTCGTCTCGCGCAACTTCCCGAATTCAGGAGACAGTGCACCGAGATAATGCACAGTCACCGTAATTCTACCCGGCAGAATTGCGGTGACTGTGCACTCGATTGCCTTCTGCTCAGATGAAATTTATCAACATACGTCAAGCAATCGTGTGCACTGTCTCCGAAATTCGGGCCACCGCTCAAATCCCCCCAAACCCCTTCACCAACCCCGCCATATCCTCCGGCATCTCCGTCTCAAACTCCATCAGCTCCCCCGTCGCCGGGTGCTCAAACGCCAGCAGATACGCGTGCAGCGCCTGCCTTGGGAACGCACGAACCATCCCCGCCAGCGGTTCCGGCAGTGTGTTGACCTTGGTCTTGAACGCCAGGCCGTAATCCTGATCGCCGATCAGCGGGTGGCCGATGTGGGCCATGTGGACGCGGATTTGGTGGGTTCGGCCGGTCTCCAGCCGGCATTCGATCAGCGAGGCAACGCAGGTGCTGTCCGGTCTCTGGCCGAAGCGCTCGACCACCTCGAAATGCGTAACCGCATGGCGGGCGTCGGGCTTGCCTTCGGGCACGACGGCCTGTTTCAGCCGGTCTTTGTTCGAGCGGCCAAGAAACGTCTTGATTGTGCCGGATTGCCGGTTGGGCGCACCCCAGACGAGGGCCAAATACGCGCGTTCCAGATCGCCGGTCAAGCCATGGTCGGCGAAGGCCTCGGACAACGCCTTGTGCGCCCGGTCGTTCTTGGCGACGACCATCACGCCGGATGTGTCCTTGTCCAAGCGGTGCACAATGCCCGGCCGCTTGACGCCGCCGATGCCGGACAGCGTGTCGCCGCAGTGATGAATGAGCGCGTTGACCAGCGTGCCGGTCCAGTTGCCATTGCCCGGATGGACGACAAGGCCGGCCGGCTTGTTGATGACGATCACGTCGTAGTCCTCGTGCAGAATGTCGAGCGCAATATCCTCGCCTACAGGCTCGGCGGGCGCGGCTTCCGGCACTTCGAGAGCAATCACATCGCCAACGCGCAGCTTTCGCTTGGCCTCCAGCACCGGCGCGCCGTTGACGCTCACCGCTCCGGTCTCAATCAGCGCCTTAACGCGGCTGCGCGACAGGTCGGGTGCCAGCTCGCCAGCAAGCCATTGGTCGAGCCGCGCGCCGCTTGCATCATCGCCAGCGGTCAGGGCTTTCATCGCGCCATCGTCTTCGCTATCAGGGGCATTCATTTCAGTCGGAGCTTTCCATGAACAATGCGGTTGTTGACGAAGACGCGGAGAAGCCGCTTGATCCGGCGATGGAAAGGGTCCGCCGCAAAATGGTGCGGCTGTTGGTCATCGCGCTTGGCATCATGATGATCGGCCTTATGGCGGTGCTTTATGCAATTGTCCACAAAATGTCCGAAAGCGGCAAGCAAGCGACCCCTGCCATCGCCGCCATCCCCGCAGGTACCGACGAGATTTCGGCAACCATCACACTGCCAAAGGGCGCGCAGATCAACGGCGAGAGCCTGTCCGGCACGCGCATCCTGTTTGACCTGACGCTACCCGACGGCAAGCGCGAGCTGGCTGTTTTCGACACTGCTGAGGGCCGGTTTGTCGCGCGCTATGCGCTGACGAACGCCGAATAATCCATGTCCAAGCTCAGCCTCGTTTCGCTCGTTGTGCGCGATTATGACGAGGCAATTGCATTCTACACCGGTTGCCTCGGCTTCAATCGCGAAGCCGACATGCACATGGGCGAGGGCAAGCGCTGGGTGGTCGTGCGGCCACCGTCCGGCGGCACGGGCATCCTTTTGGCCGAGGCCAAGAACGAGTCCGAAGCCTCGCGCATCGGCAACCAGACTGGCGGGCGCGTCTTCCTGTTTCTGGAAACCGATGATTTTGCCCGCGACCATGCGGCCATTCTCGCCAAGGGCGTGAAGTTCCATGAGGCACCACGGCATGAGCCCTATGGAACGGTTGCGGTGTTCGAGGATTTGTACGGCAATTTGATCGACCTTATCGAGCCAAAATAGCGCCGGGCAAGACTCCCGCTTGCGTTTGAAAAGCGCCCGTCCTATATCGCCCACATCGCTTGCGCCCATCGTCTAGCGGTCAGGACACCGCCCTCTCACGGCGGGAACAGGGGTTCGATTCCCCTTGGGCGTACCAAAATCCGGGGCGTGTCAGAATTTGAGGCGTACCAGAATCAGTGGTTGCCGGGACGTGCAATTGTCCGGGTAACGTTACGTAAACTCCTGTAATCTGTTGCAAAATTGCGTGATAACGCGGTGTTGATCGGGTTTTGCTTGACATGGACTCGCCTTTCGCTAGGTCTTGGATGTTGCTCTTGAAGGGCATCCCTCAGGCATCCCGCATTCCATCGGGACGGTGACATGGAACCCTTTCGGGTTTTCGCTGCATAGTGTGCCCCGGAAGCATTCAGGTCGCGATGAACCAGCACGTCCTTGATCCCGGTCTGCCCGCAGATGACATCAGCGCGGTAGCCCGCCGCATTCACCGTCATTGTATGGGTTTCCGCGGAGCCGACATCCGGCTTTCAACCATCCAGCTTTTGAACACACTGATCCCGCTGGCCATTCTCGTGGTTGCCATGGGCTGGTTCGCAACGGACCATTACTGGGTCAGCCTTTTGCTTTCCGTGCCGACCGCCGGTTTCGTGCTGCGCGCCTTCATCATCCAGCATGATTGCGGCCATGGCTCGTTCATGCCCCGGCGCGAAGACTGTGACCGGATCGGCGCGGCGCTCAGCGTGATCACCATGACGCCGTATGACCACTGGAAACGCAGCCACGCCCAGCATCATGCCACCTCAGGCAATCTTGACAAGCGCGGCGTCGGCGATATCGACACCTACACCGTTGAGGAATACCGCGCGCTGTCGCCGCTGATGAAGTGGCGCTACCGGCTTTACCGCAATCTCATTGTCCAGCTGATCATCGGCGCGCCGGTCAATTTCATGATTCTCCAGCGCATCCCGGCATCCTATTCGCTGCGCGACAAAACGGCGTGGGCGAGCGTCATGATGCTGAATGCCGGCATGCTGGTTTTCTACGGCGTCCTGATGTTCGCCTTCGGGCCGCTGCTGGTTCTCAAAGTCGTCCTGCCGGTCATTATCCTTGCAACATGGACCGGCGGCTGGCTGTTTTATGTGCAGCACCAGTTTGAAAGCGGCGTCTGGGACAAGGGCGAGGAGTGGGATTTCCACGTCACGGCGCTGATGGGCTCGTCGCACTATGTGCTGCCGCCCGCGCTGCAATGGATAAC
>JANPEK010000128.1:0-14805 GCA_031422915.1 Phyllobacteriaceae bacterium
GCCTTTGGCTGAAGGGCGCAAAATTCAGGCGCAGCCCGCCGCCGCCTGAACCGGCGAGTTATGTTCAGCACCATTTTGGCATGCCCGGAGAATGACATGAGTTCTGTTTTGTTTGAAACCAAGGCCCCGGGCAAGTCGGCGTTATCGGCTTCGGTCGACGCCATTCGCGTGACGCGCGGCAATGTTTCGGCGGTCATGCGCGGCCTGCCCGCCAAGGCGAAGATTGCGCTGTCGGCCGCCGTGCATTTGCCAAAAGGTTCGCTCACGATCCGCACGCCAGAGGGGCGCATCCTGCACATCGACGGCACTGAACCGGGACCGGATGCGGAAGTGCACCTCAACAACTGGAACCTGCCCAAGCGCGCCTTCTCCGGCGCGACCATCGGCGTTGCCGAGAGCTACATGGACGGCGACTGGACGAGCCCGGATGTCACGACGTTCCTCGAATTGTTCCTGGTCAATCAGGATATGGGCGAGAGGCTGGCGGGCGGGTCGAACTGGCTGCTCACCACATTTCACCGCATCCGCCACTGGCTGAATGACAACAACAAATCCGGCTCGAAGCGGAACATTTCGGCGCACTATGATCTGGGCAACGCTTTCTACACCGAGTGGCTCGACCCGGGCATGACCTATTCGTCGGCGCTCTACCAGGACGGCGCCAATGATCTGGAGAGCGCTCAGGCCGCAAAATACCGCGCCCTGATGCGTGACATCGGCGCAAAGCCGGGCGATCACATATTGGAAATCGGCTGCGGCTGGGGCGGGTTTGCCGAGTTTGCAGCTTTGCAAGGCTGCAAGGTCACCGGCCTGACCATCAGCCGCGAGCAGCTGGAATTTGCCACCGCGCGGATGAAAAATGCCGGGCTTTCCGATCTTGTGACGATCAAATTCGAAGATTACCGCGACGAGCGCGGCACCTACGACCACATCGTCTCCATCGAGATGTTCGAGGCCGTCGGTGAAAAGCATTGGCCAACCTACTTTGCCGCGCTCAAGGACCGGCTGAAGCCCGGCGGACGGGTGGGCATTCAGGTCATCACCATCAATGAGGCGGCGTTCGAACCCTACAAAAAGCGCCCGGATTTCATTCAGGCCTATGTCTTCCCCGGCGGCATGCTGCCGACACCGCAACGGCTGCGCCAGCTCGGCGCGGTTGAACAGCTGTCCGTGATCAAGGAGCGCGTTTTCGCACAGGACTACGCCCGCACGCTTGCCGATTGGCGCGTCAAATTCTGGGATGCATGGCCAAAGGTCGAAAAACTCGGCTTCGACCAGCGCTTCAAACGGCTGTGGGAATTTTACCTGTATTATTGCGAGGCGGGGTTCCGGTCGGAATACATCGATGTGCGGCAGGTGGTTTACAGCCGTGGGTGATCGGGTTGATCAGGTCGACTGAAAACCTTCCGGCCACTCTTGCGCACCGTGCAATATACGAAGAATTCTGATTGTTTCGGAAGTTATTGCGTACGCCGCTACATACGGCGTCCGTGGAATGACAAGCTCTCTCGTTCCAGCCACCCGTCCAACGCGTCCACTCTCCGGAAAATCGACCAAGCGATTCGCAGCATCGGAGATCATGGTATCGATCATGATCGCATTGCGCGGGCTTTCAGCATCAATGTAGTCATATATTGCATCGCGATCTCCAATTGCATACGCCGTCCAAACCAATATCAATTTGTTGCTTCAACTTTGCGCAGCGACGCTGCCCGCTTCGCTGCGAAACGGGCTTCGACGTCATTGTGTGGCACATCAGGCCTCACATCATCCAACGCTTCCTGAACCTTCCGGCGGAACCACGCATCGTGCGCCGCGCCGCTCCCAATCAACTCCAGCGGCAGTGCGCCCTCATTTGCCGTGCGGGTCAAGAGAATCCTGACGACGTCCGATACGGTCATGCCCATAGCTCCGAGCACTTCGGACGCTTTGTCTCGGACAATGGGATCGATTCTGGTCTGGATCAGTGCATTGACTGGCATGGCAAGGCTCCATTATCTTGGTAAGTGTAATGCAGCTGAATGACAAACACCAGCGCCCTTTTGCTAGTTTGCGCTGGTCTCACACGACCGGACATTCGTGGGCAAGGTCGGAAACAGCTTGTGGCAGATCGACGGGCGGAGGTTGGTGGAGGTGGACGGGCCGAACGGGTTTTTTGCGGAGATGGTGGGGTGATGGCGGCTTCACCGGCCAGACTTCCCCTCTCCGTCGGCTTCGCCGACACCTCTCCCCAAAGGGGCGAGGTTAAACGCGCCAACATTCGGGTTTAACCTCGCCCGGTTTGCGGGAGAGGGGCTTCGCGAAGCGAAGCGGAGAGGGGAAGTCTGCGCGAACAGCCCCTCACATCCCCGCCTCAATCCCCTGCCCGGTCCGGTCCGCGACTTCCCGCAGCGCAAAGCTCGAGTTGATCTTGATGACATGCGGCATGGCTGACAGCCACTCCTTGTGGATGCGCTCGTAGTCGGCCAGATCCTTGGCGGCGATGCGGATGAGGTAGTCGTATTCGCCGGACATCAGATAGCAGACCAGAACGTTCGGGCAGCGTTTCACGGCGGCTTCGAACTCGGACAGGATTTTCTCCGACTGGCCGGACAGGCTCATGTGGACGATCACCGTCACCGGATGGCCGACTGCGGCGTTCGAGATGCGGGCGTGGTAGCCCCTGATGACGCCGGATTTTTCCAGAATGTCGAGCCGGCGCGAACAGGCGGATTGCGACAATCCAACGGTATCAGCCAGGGACGCGTTCGACATGCGTCCGTCTTTCTGCAGAGCCTTGAGAATCGACAAATCCAGTGCGTCCAATTGCATTGTTCGTGCTTTCTGCGAACAAGTATCTTTATCACGCAATTATACGCGAAAAATGGTTACTGCACCACCCCACTTCGCAAGGACATTCGACGCGCCTTTCCTTATGATCTCACCCTAGGGAACGTTCAATCAATCGGAGAAAACCATGCGCGTCGGCTGCCCCAAGGAAATCAAGAACCATGAATACCGCGTCGGCCTGACACCGGGCGCTGTGCGCGAATATGTGGCGCATGGGCATGAGGTGTTGGTTCAATCTGGCGCCGGTCTTGGAATTGGTGCCGATGATGGCGCTTACCAGTCTGCGGGTGCGAAGATCGCCAAAACGGCGGAAGATGTATTTGCCAAGTCCGACATGATCGTCAAGGTCAAGGAGCCGCAGCCGAATGAATGGTTGCAGCTACGCGATGGGCAGATCCTTTATACCTATCTCCACCTTGCGCCGGATTTGGAACAGACCAAGGGCCTGCTGGCCTCCGGCGTCACTGCGATTGCCTATGAAACTGTGACCGATGATCGTGGCGGCCTGCCGCTCTTGGCACCGATGTCGGAAGTTGCCGGACGCCTGTCGATTCAGGCTGCCGCGACGGCTTTGCAGTCAGCCAATGGCGGACGCGGCATTCTTCTTGGCGGCGTGCCGGGCGTGCTGCCGGCCAAAGTCACGGTGCTCGGCGGCGGTGTTGTTGGTCTCCATGCGGCCAAGATGGCCATCGGCCTTGGCGCGGATGTCACCATCATTGACCGTTCGATCCCGCGCCTTCGCCAGCTCGATGATATTTTCAACGGCCGCGTCCACACCCGTTATTCGACCATCGAGGCGCTGGAAGACGAAGTGTTCTCGGCGGATGCTGTCATTGGCGCGGTGCTGATCCCCGGCGCTGCCGCACCCAAGCTCGTTACCCGCGAAATGCTTTCGGGCATGAAGAAGGGCTCGGTGATGGTGGATGTTGCCATCGATCAGGGCGGCTGTTTTGAAACCTCGCACGCCACCACCCACGCCGACCCGACTTACGTGGTTGATGGCATTATCCATTATTGCGTTGCCAACATGCCGGGCGCTGTGCCCATCACGTCAGCCCACGCCTTGAACAACGCGACACTGCACTACGGCTTGCAGCTTGCCGACAAGGGCCTGAAGGCGCTGGTTGACGATCATCACCTGCGCAACGGCCTCAACGTCCACGCCGGCCGCATCACCAACAAGGCTGTCGCCGAAGCGCTTGGTTATGAGCTTGCTGAGCCGAAATCCGTGCTGAAGGTCGCGTAAAGCGTTCTCCCGGCGTTTCCTCCAGACGTCCGGTTCCGCCCTTTGAGAGCATCAAAGGGCGGACTTTTTGCAAGCGACCGGTCAACCAATTCGACAGTGACATCATCGAAGGCACATGCAGTTGCGCTGTCAGTAATTCAGTGTCCACGTCGTGAAGCCTTCGCCACTGTCGGTGCTCAGAACAACATCCTGACCAAAAAAGAACCTTTGACGATCTTCTTCCCAGAAAAGACTGTCGATGGTGCCGGGCACATGGCGGATGACACCGCTGTAAACCGTGCTCTCGATTTCGTCCTTCTCCCACGCATCGTCGCCGGTCGCGATGAACTTCACCTTTAGATGCCCTTGGACACCGTTCGCAAACTGCTCGGTGTACGGCGGCGTGAAGCCGGAATAGGACACGCCGATGTTGCTGGGGTTTTCAAACTCCCAGTAATAGGTGACATCCGTGGCGCGATCCAGCCGGCTGGTGTTGCCCGGCTCGACATTCAGCCGCTTCAGCATCTGCCCATCACGCCATATTTCCATTTTCAACTTCGTATTGGTGCCGCTCCACCAGCTTGCGCCCGTCTTGATCCGCCAGGTTATCTTGGTCACATCGGTCATCTTGCTCTCCATGCTGATGATTGAATCACCCCACAGAGGACAATCTAAAGCGGCAACCGAATGCACGCCTCACCAGTATTGATGAGGCAAGAAGGATTTCGAACCAAAAGGCGTCCGCCCGAACCAGTGCTGCCTATCGACTTGCGAGGCGTCCGCGTGCTCACCCCGAAGCACTGGAAAAGCTCAGGCCCATAGGCTGCCTCCAGCATCGCCAGACGAACAAGGTCCCGCTGCTGCTCCCCGTGTTCCACATCCATCACCGCATGCAACGACGTGCCAGCCACTCCTGCTTCGATGCAAAAAATGTCAACCATGTCTGCGAACAGGTGTCAGCCATGTCTCTGGGCGAAACATCTTCTTCCAGAGAAATGGTGCAGACAGCCAGATCAGGGATAAGCATAAGCATACAGCAAATCCATGGAAGCAGCCGCACCTATGCCGCAGCACCTCCACCCATCCGCACTCGCGACCGCCGATCTCCGTACTCGATCACCCTCAAAACGGGATGTCATCATCCAGATCGCGCGAGGAACCGCCGCTGCCTGTTTGCGCCGGGGCTGGTGCCCGCGAACCGCCTGACGCTGGCATCGGGCTTGACCGGCCGAAATCCGAACCGCCACCCTGATCATATTCGCCGCCGCTCCCGCGAGACGAGCCTTCGTTGCGCGTGTCCAGCATCTGCAATTCGCCGCGGTATTTCTGCAGCACGATTTCGGTCGTGTAGCGCTTTTGTCCCGTGGCCTGATCGTCCCAGGAGCGCTGTTGCAACGCGCCCTCGATGTAGACCTTCATGCCCTTTTTCAGATATTGTTCGGCGACTTTGGCGATGCCCTCATTGAAAACGACAATATTGTGCCATTCGGTCTTCTCGCGCCGCTCGCCGGAATTCTTGTCGCGCCAGCTTTCCGATGTCGCCAAGGTGAAATTCACCACACTGTCGCCAGACTGCATCTTGCGCACTTCCGGATCCTTGCCGAGATTTCCGATCAGGATCACCTTGTTCAAACTGCCAGCCATGACTTTTACCCTTCCACGCCAAGATGCGCATAGGCGCACAACAAATATCTGTTCTCACTACCCCGAAACCAAACCCGCCGCTCCACCCGGCGAAATCTGTCCACAGGCATTTTGTTCGTCCTATGTTCTAAATCTCTTTGCGCGCTTGTCAACTGCAAAATACTTGCGGTTGAAATTTATTGGTGAACAAGCTCCATTTTTTGGCTCAAAACTCGTAGCGGCGAGTCAAATGGTGTGATTTGCGAGAACCGGAGCGGAGCGGACATCAAGTCCGTGAGCACCGGAAGCGCAGCAAATCGCATCAGTTGGCCGCCGCTACGAGTTTTCAGTCAAAAAACAAGAAAAGCCCTGTCTTGGCGCTTGCCGACAGGGCTTGGGGAACCAGTCCCGTAAGACCATCTCTCAGGTCATCATTCGCCAGCGTGTGGCGACCAGAAATCCAACGATGTGTGTCCGGCGGGCAAACCCGCTTTCAGATACGATCCGGCGGCGTCATGGCTCCGCTCCTGCAACACAGTGAACCCAAATGTTCACACAGAGAACGCTACGCCGATTGCGCGACAGTTCAAGCCTAAAGTGGCCCGGAACAACGAACGCAATCAATCGTGATCGACGCAATTGCTGTCTGCAGATTCAGCCGGAATTAACGCCAGCCTGATAAACCAGCGCTCAATCCCGGAGCGGTCACCATGCAAGACACGGCAGTCATTTCCAATTCCGGCCAGCCCAACGCGGCAGCGCAGGCGGCGGCCAAGACCGCAGAAAAGACCGCGGCAATTACCACTGTGGTCTTCATGCCAGCATATATCCTGATCGGCATCCTGTTTGCCGCCGCGCTGGTCGACTCCTCCATCAATGGCGGTGCGCTGCGCGCAGCGATGCAGATCACCGGCGGGCTTGTCTGGGCGCTCATCCAGTTCGCCATCCCGGTGCTGATCGCACTGCTGTTATACCGTTCCTACAAAACGGTCGGCCGCGAACTGTTGATCTCTCACGCCGCAGAAACTGCAACACGCACGCTCGTCTCATGGCATCTTGTGCACCGCATCCTGCCGGTCGTCGCCTTCACCGTCTTCCTCGCCTCCTTCGTCCATTTCAAGATGCGCATTCCGGACCTCGGCGGCTTCCGCTGGGATCAGAGCTTCGCCGCGATGGATCAGGCCCTGTTCGCCGGACAGCACGCGTTCGAGTTTCTCGCCCCGGTCTATGAAATGCCATGGCTGATCTCGACGCTCGACAAGCTTTATTCGCTGTGGATTCCCGGCATTTTCGTCTTCTGGTGCTGGGTTGCCTATGACAGCCGCCTGCCGATGGTGCTGCGCCAACAATATCTTGTGACAACAGTCGTCACCTGGGTATTCGGCGGCGCTGTTCTCGGCACTGTCTTCGGCTCGGTCGGGCCGGTCTTTTATGCGCAGGTTTATCCCGCCCTGCCCGATATCTACGGCCCGCTTATGGCCAAGATTGCCGCCATCAACGCCACGCATCCGCTGATCGCCATCCCCGTCCAGACCCAGCTGTTCGAGGCCTACCAGCACCCGGACGTCAATGTCGTCGGCGGCATTTCGGCCATGCCGTCAATGCACAATGCGCAGGCGACCATCTTCGTGCTGACCGCACTGCGGCTCAACAAATGGCTGACAGTCGCCATGGCCCTGTTCGGCTCGGTCATCGTGTCAGCGTCAGTTATCCTCGGCTGGCACTATGCGGTGGATTCGCTGGCAGGCATGGCGCTGGCGCTGGCGGTCTGGAAGCTCTCCGGCTGGCTCTTGCCAAAGATCACACCCGCCGCATCAGCATAAAAACCAAGTTCCGCTTTTGTTCTGAATATGCTAGCTGCGATGTCATGAAGCTGCAGCATGAGTCGCATCTTTGCGGGTGACATTGGCCTTCGCGGCTCGACAATCGCTGCACGCTGCTTAAATAAGGCTTCTTTCGAGAAATTCGTCATGCCGGTGCAGTTGGTGTGATTTTCGAGAACCGGAGCGGAGCGTACCTTCGGGTACGTGAGCACCGGAAGCGCAGAAAATTGCATCAAATGCGGCGGCAGGGCGGATTTATCGAGAGAAGCCTAGCGGTGCAACAAGTCGGGTTCCCATGTCAGACAAGAAATTCCTCTCCATTCGCGGCGCGCGCGAGCATAATCTCAAGAATATCGATCTTGATCTGCCGCGCGACAGCCTGATTGTCATGACCGGTGTGTCCGGCTCGGGCAAATCCTCGCTGGCGTTCGACACGATCTATGCGGAAGGACAGCGCCGCTATGTCGAGTCGCTCTCGGCCTATGCGCGCCAGTTTCTGGAAATGATGCAAAAGCCGGACGTTGACCAGATCGACGGCCTGTCGCCCGCCATTTCCATCGAGCAGAAAACCACCTCGCGCAACCCGCGCTCCACCGTCGGCACGGTGACGGAAATCGCCGACTACATGCGCCTGCTGTTCGCGCGCGTCGGCATCCCGTATTCGCCCGCCACAGGCTTGCCGATTGAAAGCCAGACCGTCAGCCAGATGGTCGACCGCGTCCTTGAGCAGGAGGAAGGCACCCGCCTCTTCATCCTCGCCCCGATTTCGCGTGGCCGCAAAGGCGAGTTCAAGAAGGAGCTGGCCGAGCTGCAAAAGAAGGGCTTCCAACGCGTCAAGATCGACGGCGTGTTTTACGAGATTGGCGACGCCCCCGCACTCGACAAGAAGTTCAAGCACGACATCGACGTGGTGGTGGACCGCGTCGTCGTGCGCGCCGACATGAAAGCGCGCCTTGCCGATAGTATCGAAACAAGCTTGCGCCTCGCCGACGGCATCGCCTTTGCCGAATTTGCCGACAGGCCGCTCGCCGCCGCCGACACATCAGAAGAAGGCGCGAACAAGTCCAAGAACGAAACCCACGAGCGCCTGCTGTTCTCGGAAAAATTCGCCTGCCCCGTCTCCGGCTTCACCATCGCAGAGATCGAGCCGCGCCTGTTCTCCTTCAACAACCCTTTCGGTGCCTGCCCCGCATGCGACGGCCTCGGCTCAAAGCAAGCGGTTGATCCGGCGCTGATTGTGCCGGAAAGCCACGTGTCCTTGCGCCAAGGTGCCGTGGCCCCATGGTCCAAGTCCACCTCACCTTATTATACCCAAACCCTCGAAGCGCTCGGCCGGGAATACGGCTTCAAGCTCGGCGACCGCTGGCGCGACATTCCCGACGAGGCGCAGAACGCCATCCTTTATGGCACGGGAAAACGCGAAATCGCCTTCCAGTATGATGATGGCCTGCGGTCCTACAAGACCACCAAGACCTTCGAGGGCGTCATCCCCAATCTCGAGCGCCGCTGGAAGGAGACCGACTCCGCCTGGTCGCGCGAGGACATCGAGCGCTACATGTCGGCCACGCCCTGCCCCGCTTGCTCCGGCTTCCGCCTCAAGCCTGAAGCGCTCGCGGTCAAGATCAACCAGATGCACATCGGCAATGTTTCCAATATGTCGATCCGCGAGGCGGTCAAATGGTTCGAGGCGCTGCCGCAGCATTTGAACGCCAAGCAAACCGAGATCGCCCCGCGCATCCTCAAGGAAATCCGCGACCGCCTGCGCTTCCTCAATGATGTCGGGCTTGAATATCTCGCTCTGTCGCGCAATTCCGGCACGCTGTCCGGGGGAGAGAGCCAGCGCATCCGCCTCGCCAGCCAAATCGGCTCCGGCCTCACCGGCGTCCTCTACGTGCTCGACGAGCCGTCCATCGGCCTGCACCAGCGCGACAATGAGCGCCTGCTGGTGACGCTCCGCCGCCTGCGCGATCTCGGCAACACGGTCATCGTCGTCGAGCATGACGAAGACGCGATTCTCACCGCCGACTATGTCGTCGACATCGGCCCCGCCGCCGGCATTCACGGCGGCGAGATCATTGCGTCAGGTTCCCCCGCCGACATCATGGCTTGCAAGCAATCCATAACCGGCAAATATCTCACCGGCGAATGGGCCGTGCCGGTTCCACCCACCCGCCGCCCGATTAACAAGACCAAGCGGCTGAAAATCATCGGCGCGCGCGGCAACAATTTGAAAAACGTTTCCGCCGAAATCCCGCTCGGCTGCTTCACCGCCGTCACCGGCGTTTCCGGCGGTGGCAAGTCCACCTTCCTGATCGAAACCCTGTTCGCCGCCGCCTCCCGCCGCATCATGGGCTCGCGCGAGCATCCCGCCGAGCATGACCGCATCGAGGGCCTCGAATTCCTCGACAAGGTCATCGACATCGACCAGTCGCCGATTGGCCGCACCCCGCGCAGTAACCCCGCCACCTACACTGGCGCCTTCACGCCCATCCGCGACTGGTTCGCCGGACTGCCTGAAGCCAAGGCGCGCGGCTACCAGCCCGGCCGCTTCTCCTTCAACGTCAAGGGCGGCCGCTGCGAAGCCTGCCAGGGCGATGGCGTCATCAAGATCGAGATGCACTTCCTGCCCGATGTCTATGTGACCTGCGACGTCTGCCACGGCAAGCGCTACAACCGCGAAACGCTCGACGTCACCTTCAAGGGCAAATCGATCGCCGATGTCCTCGACATGACCGTCGAAGAAGGCGTCGATTTCTTCGCCGCCGTCCCCATGGTGCGCGACAAGCTCGATGCCCTGAAACAAGTCGGCCTCGGCTACATCCACATTGGCCAGCAGGCCACAACCCTTTCCGGCGGCGAAGCCCAGCGCATCAAACTCGCCAAGGAACTGTCCCGCAAAGCCACAGGCCGCACACTCTACATACTGGACGAACCCACCACCGGCCTCCACTTCCACGACGTCGCCAAGCTGCTGGAAGTGCTCCATGAGTTGGTCGATCAGGGCAACACGGTGATCGTCATCGAGCACAATCTCGAAGTGATCAAGACGGCGGACTGGATCGTTGATCTGGGACCAGAAGGCGGCGACGGCGGCGGCGAGATTGTTGCGGCGGGACGGCCTGAGGACGTGGTCAATGAGGCGCGGAGCTATACGGGGCAGTTTTTGAAGGGGCTGCTGAAGCGGAGGCCGGGGAAGCGGAGCGAGGCGGCGGAGTGAGCTCCTCGAAAGGAGTTAGAACGGTTTGTTAGCAGTGAACATTTTTTGGACTGGCTAATCTTTGTGTTGCTCCACCAAACCGATCAGTTAATTGGCATGCCGTCCTTGACTGCGCCACTAAATGGGATTGGTGGGTCTAAAAGCACCCCCCAATGATATGCCTTATTGTGTGCTGTGCCCTCAACAAGTAACATATAATGGAATAAGCCTTCCTCATATCCGCCATCAGGAAAAGTTACTCGGCCATTCCCAACAAAACCTCCTTCTATCCAACTACCATCCCATGTCCACTTCTCAGGCACCGGCTGATCCCAGCGTAGCTGAGATCCATGGAATTGGCCTTTTCCGTGTGGTACCACATCTTGTCGCCAAAATCGGCCATCTGCCCAATTTCGTAGTTCCATACTTTTAACTTCGCCTTCATACTTCCCATGCATAGGCCATGTAGTCCCGGGCTTTGGGTCAGACTGAAAGAATACTTTGTCATCGGCCTTCGTTCTAGGTCGGGTAATCATCAGTGGGTATTCATTTTGACTATTATAAAGCAGAGAACCGGTTCCTGAAATGAAGCTGTCCCGCCGAAAAAAACCTGACAATAAAACTTTTTCGACTTTTGAACTGAATTCACCAACTCCAGAAATTTCTCCGTCGCTGAACGCACCACTATATATCCAGTCTACCTCCTTACCTAGACCATCTTTCCTATATCGAAATACACCCTGACCATTTGGCCGACCATTCAACACTGGCCCGGTATAAAAACCATGAGCGTTCATTAGTTCAAGAGCCATATCGGTTACTGGCGCTTCTAAACTCGAAAACTTTAAAACAGTTTCGCACGCGCTCATCCCACCTGAGTAAAATTTGGCGCTCAGCTTTCCAAAAATAGAACGCTCAGAGTTTGTGTCTAGTTCGATAGAGCCATCAGCCTTTATGACAACACCGCTTCCGTCAGCTTTAATTTTCGCGTCGGTACTATCTTTGACAGCAGAACTAAACTCAGTCGCAATTTCCTGTTTATTGCCCCCAGAAGCCTCAAGACAAGCGATGTAGTCACTCATTTTTTGTGAAACGCACACCTCACCCCGCGCTTGAAAACCGTCCTTGCAGGAGGGAGCAGCGACGACAACATTTGATGAAGCAAGCACAGCGAGAGCGGAATAGAATTTGCCTCGTCGGATAACATGCGTTATCATCATAGACTCCTTGGCGTTATATCTTCGGATATCGGCACTTGAGTATTCGTCTGTATCCCAATGTTCAATGAGCGAGAATTTAGACATTTTTTGTTTAAAATCAAGCAGTTCTGATTCGAAGGTATCTGATGTATATATGACACCAATTTGTTACATTCATAAATATTCTGATTGTTTTCGCTTGAGAAAAGCCCCCAGTAGCCAATTGTAACTTTCCGGACTTACCTTTTCCATAGGTATTTTGTAAGTGCTGTAGAGGTAGTGCAAACATTCGAACAAATGGAAATTGGGTGAGAGTTCACAAAATCCGGTAATCACTAAACAACCTCAACGTTTCGGCATCACTATAACGGTTAAACTTCACTATCAGCGCTATCCCTCAATCGGCCGTTCGCGGCAATGACTCACTCTGCTTCATATGCAAAATGTAAACCATGTGCAAATTCCTTAAACTCGCCGGCTTCAAACTCCAAGTGCTCGGCTATGAATTTGCCAACCCGGACAATGTTTGGGATGCGGACTGGCTGAATGTTGCCTGCTCGTGCACCGCGCTTGGTTCGCGCGTAAAAGTTTCAGGTGCATTTGTTACCATTGGCGAATTGCACCAACTTTTGACCATCTTGAAAGGCCTCCACTCCAGGACGATCAAGACTGGCGAAGTCAACTGTATGGAACCTGAGCTCAGCCTGTCGTTCGACATGGGCTTGACCGGACAAGTGCGGTTTACGGTGAACCTGTCACCGGATCACCTCAGGCAGTCTCACAGCGTGACTTTCGACGGCGATCAGAGCTATTTTCCAAGTGCGATAGTTCAATGCAAGGAAATTCTTGCGGCATACCCTGTCCGATCCATCCCCGATGCCAGCTGAATGTCATTAGACCCCGCTGCAAAAATGCGTCGAACCGCCTTCATATCACCCTTGAAATAATTACAAATCTGTAGTTACATGCACCATGAGCGAAACAGTCTTCGTTTGGGATGAGGCAAAAAACCTCACAAACCAGGCAAAACACAAAATTAGCTTTCAAACCGCATCGCGCGTGTTCGCCGACCCATTGGTTGTCATTGAGCAAGACCGAATCGAAAATGGCGAGAGGCGTTGGCAGGCGTGGGGAACGATTGACGGTTATCTGGTCTTGCTCGTCGCATTCGTCCCGTTGCATGAATTTGGTGAAAGCGAAACCGTCGAAGTCATCAGAATCGTTTCAGCCAGAAAAGCCTTGCCAAAAGAAAGGCGTCACTATGAAAATCAGCACCACTAAAATGAACACATACAAACTCGATCTCAACAATCTCCCCCCGCTGACCGAAAGCCAGAAGGCGGAGCTTGAGGCTCTTGCAGCGTTGCCCGACAGCGAAATTGACCTCAGCGACATCCCCGAACTCACCGACGAACAATGGCAAAACGCCATTCGCCATCGCGGTTACCGCCCCGTCAAACAACAAATCACCGCCCGCCTCGACAGCGATGTGCTGCATTGGCTGAAATCGCAGGGCAAGGGCTACCAATCCCGCATGAACGACATCCTGCGCAAGGAAATGCTGGCGTCGATGAAGCGTTAGCCCGCCCCCCTCTAGAAATGCTCCCCGCTCCGGAACGGCCCGACCCGCGTCGAAGCCGCGATCAAATACGCCGTTGACCAGCCGATCATCAAAAACCCGTTGATCGATTCCAGCGCGCCGAGAAGCCGCCACTGCATCACAGGCACCACGTCGCCAAAGCCGACGGTCGAAAACGCCACGGTCGAAAAATACAGCGCATGCTCAAAGTCCGGCAGCGCGCCGATGGCGAGGTAAACGAGCGCCCAGAGCCAGATTTCAACCGTCAGAACAAGAAACAGCCCGAACACCACCGACATCATCGCCACCACCCGCGAGCGGTGCCCGTGCATGCGGAAGCGGTTGGTGAGATAATCCATCGCCCGCGTGACGGCAATCAGTCCGAACGTGTGGACGAGCACGGTGACAAATATGGCAAAAGTCCCAACGGCAAGGTTTGCGATCATGGGTCATTACATGGCACAAAAAGCGCGGCGTGCCATTGCTGAATAAAAACGCAATGATCGCCATCGCGAATGCGGCCCCATAAGTCACGAACGCCGACGGAGTTATCCCGCAGCAAAGCTTCGCCAACCCATTGATATCATTCAAACCACAATTTTAATTTCGCGATTCTATCCACTCGACCCCAATCCACCCTGATAATCCCCGTCGTGTTCAACAAGGGAAGACGCAGCAAGTGAACTGGGAAATGGCCATCACCCGCAACCACGCACTGCTTTTAGGCATCATCGCCGAGCTGTTTGCGATGCTGCGCAGTGTCGGCGTTGGCAGCAGTCCGTCTGGCAGCAGTCACTTGTCCGGCAGCAGTCCCCTCTCCGTCACGGGCTGCGCCCGCGACACCTCTCCCCGCAAGCGGGGCGAGGTTAAACCAACCACGGCGGCTTCAACCTCGCCCCGCGAGCGGGGAGAGGTGTCGGCAAAGCCGACGGAGAGGGGACTGCCGCGCGACACGGACCATGCAAACGCCAACACATCTGCCACCTTCACCCTCCCGCGCGCACTCTACGCCGCCATCCTCCTCATCCTGCGCCCATGCGAATCCGCAATCCGCAGATTGATCGTCATCGCCGCACGGGGCATCGTCATCAAATTCCGCCCCGCACGCCCGCTGCCAACATTCTTCGCATCTTTCGCCTCTCGCACTGGCTCACACACCCCGTCGTTCCAACTCATCGACCCGCTCAAACATTTCGACGAAGACGCTTGGGAAAACGAGTTCAACGCGGCCGGATCGATGCACGAAGTCCAACCTTTGGACGCATCACGCGCGCACCACCACCACGCCACTCTCGCAGCTACCCCCATAAACGCCACCCTCCTCTTCAACC
>JANPEK010000129.1:0-2525 GCA_031422915.1 Phyllobacteriaceae bacterium
CGCCGGTGGCGTTGGTGAACGCATCGAGATAGTCCTCGACTGTAACCGCAGCGCCGTCGTGACGCGCGATGAAGAGGTCGGTCGCCTTGCGATAGCCTTCGTCGCCGACGACGCTCTTGAGCATGCGCACGACTTCGGCGCCCTTCTCGTAGACCGTCGCCGTGTAGAAATTGTTGATCTCCTGATAGGCCTCGGGCCGGACAGGATGGGCGAGGGGTCCGGAATCCTCCGGGAATTGGCGCGCCTGGAGATTGCGCACGTCGGCAATCCGCTTGACCGGTCCACCACCATAGGTCCGCTGGCGCAGGCGCGTTTTGCGGACTTTATCCGCGAACAGAAAGCCGAGGCTGTCCGCAAGGGCGCGACGGCACATGTCAACATGAGGGTCGACAAGGATGTCGCGGGCTCACCCTACTTGGCTCCGGAAATCTACACCGGTGTTGATCACCAGATGAGCCTGATGCGCGACGAGAGCTTTGGCCCGGTCGTCGGCATCATGAAGGTGCGCGGCGATGAAGACGCCATCGCGCTGATGAACGACTCGCCTTTCGGGCTCACCGCCTCGATCTGGACGCAGGACATCGAGCACGCCGCCACCATCGGCGACCGGATTGAGACCGGCACGGTGTTCATGAACCGCTGCGACTATCTTGATCCCGCACTCGTGTGGACTGGCGTCAAGGAAACCGGCAAAGGCGCTTCGCTTTCGGTGCTCGGCATCCAGGGCCTGACACGGCCGAAGTCGTATCATTTGAAAGTACTTTCCTGATGCCGGGCTTCCGCGCTGCCGCCCCCGCCGTCGCAACTATCCTTGTCGATGATGAGCGTACCCGCGTCACCCGCTGGGATTTCGAACCCGGCGCAGAAACCGGCCACCATGTGCACGGCATGGCCTACATCGTCGTGCCTGTGACGGATCTGAACATCCGCATCGAAGACTCTTCGGGCGTCAACGACAGGTTTGTGCCTGCGGGCGCAGCCTATTCGCGCCCGACTGGCATTGAGCATAATGTCATCAATGCCGGAACCGCCCCGATGAGCTTCATCGAAGTCGAAATCAAATAGTCAAAGAAAAAACACCATGGCCAAACTCGTCTCCAAATGGAATTACCCGACCACCGTGCGTTTCGGCGAAGGCCGCATCTCCGAGCTCGCGGAAGCCTGCCTGTCGTCAGGCATCAAGAAGCCGCTTTTTGTTACGGACCCCGGCCTTGCCAAGATGCCGATTGTGGCAAACGCCCTCAAGGTTTTGTCTGACAATGCCATCAAGTATGGCCTGTTCCATGATGTGCAGCCCAATCCGGTCGCGGCCAATGTCGAGGCTGGCATTGCCGTGGTGCGCAAAGGCATGCATGACGGCGTCATTGCATTCGGTGGCGGCTCGGCACTGGATGCGGCGAAGGTCATCGCCTTCATGGCCGGTCAAACCCGCCCGATGTGGGACTTTGAAGACGTCGGCGACTGGTGGTCACGTGCTGATCCGGCAGGCATTCTCCCGGTCATCGCCGTCCCGACCACCGCTGGAACAGGCTCGGAAGTCGGGCGCGCGGGCGTCATCACCAATGAGGAAACCGCGACCAAGAAAGTCATTTTCCACCCGAAGATGATGCCGGTCATTGTCATTGCCGATCCAGTTTTAACCTCCGGCATGCCGCCGTTCATCACGGTCGGCACCGGCATGGATGCGCTGGCGCATTGTCTCGAGGCCTATTGCGCGCCGGGCTATCATCCGATGGCGGATGGCATTGCCATTGAGGGTATGCGGCTTGTCTTTGAAAACCTGCCAAAGGCGTTCGCCAACGGCAAGGACCTCACCGCCCGCGCCCACATGATGTCCGCCGCCGCCATGGGCGCCACGGCGTTTCAGAAGGGCCTTGGCGCCATCCATTCGCTGTCGCATCCGATTGGCTCTCTCTACCATACCCATCATGGCATGACGAACGCCGTGTTTATGCCCTATGTGCTGGATTTCAACCGCGACGCCATTGAGGACCGCATCAAGCCGCTGGCGCGCTATCTTGATATCAAGGGCGGGTTTGACGGCTTCCGCAAAGAGATCATCAAGCTGCGCAAGGAGCTGAATGTGCCAAAGACGCTCGGCAAGCTCGTCAAGGATTTCGATCCGGACAAAAAGCGCAAGCAACTCATTTGTGACATGGCAGTTGTTGACCCGACGGCAGGCGGCAATCCCGTCAAGCTGACCAAGAAGGGTGCGCTTGAGATACTTGATGCGGCGATTGCGGGGTAGGGTTTGCGGAGTTGCAGGACGGGCAAGGGGCTTCGCGCAGCGAAGCGGAGAGGGCCTGTCAGACTTCCCCTCTCCGTCGGCTTCGCCGACACCTCTCCCCGCAAGCGGGGCGAGGTTAAAGCCGTGTTTTTTCATCGCCACGCCCCGTTGCCGGTCTGGCCATTGTCAAAGAACGGGAAGCGGGGTGTGGACTCCTGCCTCTATGGATTAGCGAATGTGACAAAAGCCACACCCCGCACGTCTGGCACTTCATGCTCCCGGACAGGTCGGTATCCAC
>JANPEK010000130.1:0-7537 GCA_031422915.1 Phyllobacteriaceae bacterium
TCCTCAACAACACGATGTTCTCACTGACACATGAAGCCGTGCACGGGATGTTGCACCAGAACCGCACCGTCAACGAGACGCTGGCCCGCATCACCTGCGCCTTCTTCCCGACCTCCTTCACACTCCAGCGCAACTCGCACCTGACCCATCACAAGAACAACCGCAGCGACATTGAACGGTTCGACTTCTATGTTGCGGGCGACAACCATCTGCTCAAGACCGCGCAATGGTACAGCATCCTGACCGGCCTTTACTGGCTCATGATCCCGGTTTTTGCGGTCGTTTATGCGTTGCTGGCGGAGATTGTTCCCTGGCGCAGACTCATCCTGCGCAGTGACCGCTTTGGCGCGCAGACGAGTGCGCTGCCGTATCTCGACGCCCTTCAAGCCATCCCGATCTGGCGCATCCGGCTCGATATTGTAATCGTCCTTTTGATCCAGTTCGCCATCATTTGGACGCTGGATATCAGCCTCACCGGCTGGCTCTTGTGCTACGCCTGCTTCGGCCTGTTCTGGAGCTCGTTGCAATATGCCGACCATGCTTTCTCGCGGCTTGACCGTGAAGAGGGCGCATGGAACCTGCGCGTCAGCCCGCTGGTGCGCGCCCTGTTCCTCAACTACCACTTCCATCTCTGCCACCATCGCCAGACCAGCATCCGCTGGCATCAACTGCCTTCGGCTGAGCAGCGGGACGATCCGCAGGTCGACTATTGGCGCATCCTCTATCTGATGTGGGCCGGACCCCGCCCGCTGCCAGATGAAAAAATCGCACCGCAAACACAAGCCCGCAATGATTTGACGGTCAATCTGTTCCTGTCCGGCATTTTCACTGTCATCTTTGCGCTGATCTATTGGACGGGCGATCAGCTCTATAGATCCGCACCCAACCCGGCTGACCTGTCGCTGGCGGCAGATGCGCTGTTTCCATTCATGCCGCAGGCGGCGCTG
This sequence comes from Phyllobacteriaceae bacterium, assembly GCA_031422915.1. Taxonomy (GTDB): domain Bacteria; phylum Pseudomonadota; class Alphaproteobacteria; order Rhizobiales; family Rhizobiaceae; genus JANMEX01. Next base: position 948 of record JANPEK010000130.1, read on the forward strand.
ATTTATCTCACCATATCGCCGTTGCTGCTGATCGCGCCGTTCCTGATGAAGACCCCCGACCGGCTGTTGCCGCTCGCCGTGACGCTGGTCTTTGAACTGCTCGTCGCACTGGCGATTTTCTACGTTATGCCCGTCCTGCCGCCGGTGTTGGCTTCGTCGCAATCAACCGGCTGGCTGATGTGGCTGGCAGACACGGTCAATCTCGACGGCAACAACTTCCCGTCGCTCCACGTGGCCTTGTCGGTCTCCGCAGTGATCGCGTATTTGCCGCTGGTCAAAAGCCCCTGGAAAACCGGCTTTGTGATTTGGGCGGTATTGATTGTTCTCTCAACCCTGCTGACCCGCCAGCACGGTCTGGCTGATGTTGCAGGCGGCCTTATGTTGTCATTCGGCGCGATGGCCTTCGTTTATCCAAGAGCACGCAAGACATTGGCCACTATCAAGCAGGAGCTTCTTGACCCGAACTCTGCCTTTCAGGGGTCAGCGGTCCGACAGTAGCTCTTGTTCAAAAAACTGCACCAGATCCTCACGCACGGCATCAAAATGCCCGGTGCAACAATGATCGCCGCCCTCAATCACCCGCAGGCTCAAATGCCGTTCATGCGGAAATTCTATCAGCCGCTGCAACAGCCATTCCTTGTCCGCAACAGCCACCACCCGGTCACGGCTGCCGTGCAGCATCCTGACGCTAGCCGTGATTCGCGACAGCGTCGCCGCGTCCTCGATGTTGTTCTGGCCCAAAATCGCCGAGATCGCAGTGCCTTCGCGCGCGCCGGTCACCTGGCACATCCGCGTCTTGATCAGGAACGGCAGCTTGGGGAAAGCGCGGGTGTGGATCGGCCCGCCAAGATCAAACACGGCCTTGATGCGGGCATCATCCGCCGCCGCCCGCAAAGCCCACATGCCGCCGATGGAAATGCCAAGCACTCCAGTGCGCGACACGTCGGCCCCATGCAATTCTCCGACCCTGTCGATGGCTGCGGAGATCGATTTGTAGAAATCCCCCGTCCACAACATGCCGTTAAGCAGCAGAGATTCGGCCTGTCCGGGTCCGTCAAAACACAGGGTCGAAAACCCGGCTTCATGAAGCGCAAGCTCGGTCGCAAGATGCTCCTCTTTGCACCCGTCAATGCCATGAATGATGACCGTCAGCGGCGCGTTACCGCTCTTGATGTGCAGATTGCCGTAGAGCATCCTGCCCTGAAACGGGATTTCAATACGCTGGTAGTCTTGCGCAAACGCCAGTGTCTCGGCCTCCATGTAATAATCCCGGCACTTGGCATAAAGCGCCCGCCGCTCATCGGTCAGCGGCAGGCAGCCCCATTGGGCCATGTTGCAGATGTAGGACAGATCGCGCAGCTGGCGGATTTCCTGATCCGTGGTCAGCGTTGCGCGACGAGCCTCAAACGCGGCAATCTCATCACGCACCACAGACTTGGCCGTGTCCGCCCACCCGTCGATGGTTCCAACCGAATCGAGAAACCGGAATATGATCGCCTCATCAACGCCTGACGCCAGCCAGCGGTTCCAGAACGGCTGTGTGATTTTCTTCAGCCCCACCACATGAGACAGTGAACGCACGGTCTTGGAGAACACATGGTCAAACAGTGTGTAAGCCTCTGTGTCACTTATGTTTTTCATCAAAGCAGCGCCATTTCAGGATTGGGTGTGGACGTCGCCAACTTGGCTACAGCGTCGGCGCCGTCAGGCCAATGAGCCAAATAGAGCGATGTGCGATACTCAATCGCTCGTGTGTGTTTCAGCACTGCGTCCCGCAACGGACGGGCAGTGGCAAAGCCGATGGACGCCACATCAAAACCCCGAGCGTTGGCCTGGCAAAGGCCTGCCGACAGCAGTGCTCGGAATATGACTGGATCATCATTCTCGACAGCCAGATGCGACAGCATCGCCTGATTGATCGTTGCGCCGATCTTGGGAAGATTCGGCAATCCGGCCAACGGCCCGACAAGATTGGCGAGCGGACGAAGCCGTGACAGGACGGGCGGATAAGCGCGCATCACCGTCTGCCGGTTGGCACGTTGGTCCCATACAGCAAGACACCCGCGCAGTTTGCCCGCTGTCCGGTGGAGCAGAAAATGCTCCGGCTTGAGCCCGAATGCCGACAGGCTTTGCAGCGACGCTTCGGTCCAAAAATGGGAATACTGGTATGCTGCATTGCTCCTGTTGAGGAATTCCACGACCTCCGCAAGATCTTTGTCCGTGGCGGAAACGATTGTCTCATCAATCACCGCCCGCTTCGCCCGCATCGCAAATGTCGAAAAATTACCCGCCGGATGATAGGCCGGAAGACCGCGCAAACTGGCCGTCAGGATTCGCCGCGCGACGGCATTGTCCGAGGTGATCGAGGTCAACGCGTAGGTCAACTCACCCTGAAAATGCGCAAGAAGGCGCAGTGCCTCGAACCCGCCTTTCAGCACGGTGATCCGGTTGCGGTATTTTTCGCTGACCCTGAGTGCGCCGATGTAGGGCAGCAGTTCAGGCTTGCCATTGACATGCGCAGGCCAGACCACCTTCTCGCACAGTCCCACCGGCTCGCCTGTCTCACGCTTGCGCGCGATGATGAAGGCTTGGAATTTTGCCTGCTCGAAATCCGCGCGAAATGCGTTCGGTTCCCGCTCCAATGTGATCTGGTAGCGCCCGCCCAGCCGGTTTTCGCGCAACAGGCGGCGAAGGTCCGGCTCGTCGGATTCTGTAGCCAGCGAGAACACCAGATCCTTTCGGACAAGTTCTCCGGTCAATGCGCGGGGATCAATGTGCCGCGCCATTCGACATCCCCGAGCGGAAACCGGTCGCGCTGCGAGAGTTCAGCCCGGTGCATGTAATTGATCGGCAGAAAGTTGCGGGCCATCAGCCCGTCTGACAGGTTGACCTTATCAACAAACCGCTTGGCAATGCTCTTCCAGCCATAAAAACTGCGCCGCGCGGTCAGGCACCCTTGCCGGATGTCATCCGGTTCTGCGCCTTCAGGACGGAATGGCAGATCATTGTAGAGATAGCGCTCGTCCAGCCACCAGTTTTCATACAGCAGCTTGCCTTCAGTTTGCAGGCGCTTGTAAAGCGGCGTGCCGGGAAACGGCGTCAGATGGTTGAACGCGGCGATGTAGAATTTCTGGTCCGTCGCAAAATCCGCCGCCTCTTGAAATGCGTCCATCTTGGTTTCGCCATAGCCGAACACGAACGTGCCATAAACGCGGATGGCGTGGCGGCGCAGGTTCGAAAGCGCCTTGGTGAAGCCGCCCTTCATGGTGTTGAACCCCTTGCGCATGGAGCGCAGCACGGTCTCGTCCAGACTTTCAAACCCGATCAGCACGCCGACGCATCCGGCCTTGCGCAATTTGTCGAGCAGCACCTCGTCATGCGCGGCATTGATGCTCATTTGCGTGATCCAGCGAATGCCGAGCGGGGCGATGGCATCAGCAAGTTCGGCGGCGAAACGAATGTCAGCAGCGAAATTGTCGTCGACGAAGAAGAACAGTTTGGTCTTGTCCTTCAAAGCCGCCAGCTCTTTGTAAATCGCGTCAATCGGCCGGTGCCGGGCGGTGCGGTCAAAGAAGGTCTGGATGGCGCAGAAATCACACGGAAACTTGCAACCGCGCCCGGTCTCGATCAGGCCAATCGGCAAGTAGTTTTTTCCCCTGAAAACGCTGCGGTCATAGCGCACATCGGCCATATCCGGCTGTTCATTGGACTTGTAGACCGGCTGCAAACGCCCAGAGCGCGCGTCGTCAATCACCCGCCCCCACAGATTTTCCGCCTCGCCGATGACAATGGCTTCCGCATATTTGCCAACCTCTTCCGGCGCGAGAGTCGCGTGGAAACCGCCCATCACCACCGGAACCTTGCGGGCGCGGAACTCCGAGGCAATCTGGTAGGCGCGCTTGGCGGTGTAAGTCTCAACAGGAATGGCAACCAGATCGGCAGGCTTGTCATAGTCAATCGCCTCCATCCGGTCGTCATAAAAGCTGATCGCGACATCCTTGGGGGTAAGTCCCGCAAGCGAGGCAATCGGCAGCGGCTCCATCTGCCAGGAGCGCATGTAGTTGACACCGGGCTTGCGCCCGATGGCCGGATGGACAAGCGTCAGCCGCATCAGGCGGCCTCAGGCTGGGGCGCGCGCACGTTTGAGGCCACGTGTGGCCAGTCGCAGGTGTAGTGCGTGTGCAAATGATGCGCGTAATAGCGGTAGCCAAGGTTGGCTGCCAGCGACAGCGGAATTTGCGATCCGGCAATGGCAACACGCGACGCAATGGCGCGATAGCCATAGGCGCGTCGCCACGCCCGCTCATGGCCGAGCTGCAACTCTGAAACACTCAACTGTTTGGGCTCAAACACCACATGCTGGCCATCATAAAGATCCCAGTTGGTGGTCAGTATGCGCCCTTCGCGCCGAAGGCGCGTGTGCAGCGGCGTGCCCGGGAACGGCGTCAACAGCGCAAAGCGCGGCAGATCGATTTTGGTTTCCAGAACAAAATCCACCGTCTCGTCAAATGTGGCAAGAGTATCGTCATCATTGCCGAACACGAAACAGCCTTGGATGGAAATGCCCAGCCTGTGCAGATCAGAAATCAGTGAGGCATAAAGCGCCGGATCGTTAAAACTCTTGCGGATGCCGGAAAGCCCGGCCTTGGAGATTGTCTCAAAGCCGATTAAAAGCCCGGTGCAGCCGCTTCTGGCCATCAGTTCCATCAGGTCCGGATCGCGCCCGATCAGGCTGGTCGAAAGCCCGAACCAGCGCACTTTCAAAGGAATCAGCGCGGTAAACAGCTCGCGCGCGTAAGACCGGTCCGATATCAGATTGAGATCAATGAACAGGATTTTCTTCGCGCCGACACGGCGGATGTCTTCGACAATATGATCAATCGGCTTCTGAAACTGCTTGCGGCCCCAGGCAGTTGGCGAGACACAGAACTCGCAGTCGTGGGCACACGCGCGCGTCGCCTCGAATACGGCTTGCGTCAAATAGTTTCGGCCATCCAGAAGATCGCGCCGGGCAAACGGCAGATTGTTCAGCTGGAAATCATGGCCCTGATTGTAACGCGGCTTCATCGAACTTGCTGCAAAATCGCGCAGCAGCTGCGGCCAACTGTGCTCGGCATAGCCGACACAAATCGCATCGGCATGAGCTTGCGCCTCGTCTGGCAGCAGCGTCACATGCGGCCCGCCAAGCACCACCGTCTTGCCACGCTTGCGAAACTCCGCCGCAAGTTCATACCCGCGCTGCGCGCTGCCGGTAATCAGTGTCATGCCGATAAGGTCTGCATCCAGATCAAGGGGAATGTCGCCGGTGCCTTCATCGTGCAGCAAAAATTCAATATCGAGCTCTTGAGGTGCCAGTGCTGCCAGCGTCGTCAGCGTCAGCGGCTGGTAGCGCAGCGATTTGCGGAAAATCCCGCCGCGCGAACGGTAAAGCGGCCCCTTGGGGGAGATCAGAGCAACCTTCATGACGGTGCCTCATGCGATTCATCAAGAGCGAGTCTAGCGGGTTCGCACCGCCCTGCAAGCATAGACTGCATGCCAATCAGTGAAGAATGAGACTGGAATGCTTCAAGTCGCCAAGCCGCTTGCCTGCCCCGACCTTGGCAAGATGCCGTTCCGTGACAAATCCGGCCTTGAGCACCGGAACCAGCTCGCCAAGCTGCCCGATCTTGCGCGCGTAGGCGTATTGCGGATTCCGGCAAAGCGCTGCCTCGACCAGCGCTGCGTCAGACGGATCGTTCGATGTTGCATCAAGCCAGAGTTCATAATGCGGCTTTGGCACCAACTTGGGGAACAGCGCGGCGGCGCATGGCAGAGCGGACAGCGCTGTGGCCACAAACGCCTCATCCAGCTTCTCGCCAACCATATCGCTGGTGAGCCCGGCCCGACCCACAAACTCCAGACGCGCGACATCGCCCTCGTGCCCGATGCAGCGAACCCGGTCACCCATGTCATAGCGGTAAAGACCGCCCGGCGTGGTGATCACCACGCGGTAATGCGCGCCTTCAACAAGTTCATGCGCAAGATGCGGCTTGCCATGGTCATCAATGAACTCGGTGAAGGTGCTGGTGAGCGCCGGCACGCAACCCGCCTTGCCGCCCCATGGCAAAGTGATTGCCGCCTCGGTGGCAAACAAGCCTTTTCGTTCGATCTGCGTCTGCGGACACAGCCCTGCAAGCCGCGCGGCAAAGTGAGCCGAACTGCCGTCAGTCCAGCAGGAAACCGTATCAAGGCGCGGCCAGAGGCTGGACGTGTCCTTGGCACCGTCGCGCAGGAACGCCGCCATCCTTGCCCGCGCCGCAGCGCTGAGCTTGGGCAAAAGCGCCGCCTCATGGTCCGGGATCGCCTCGACCAATGCCAGAAAGAATGTCGGGCTCCATACCGATACAAAGCTCAAATCATCGCACTCGATAAGCGCGGTCAACGTCGCCAGCCGCCATTCACCAACGTCGCTGATCGTCGCAATCTCAGGCGGCACGACAAGGATCGACAGGAACGCGCCAACAAGATCATCGCCCAAATAGGCAGCCTCGGTCGCAAGGCCGCTCGGTATGCCGCCAGCGGTCACGCGCGGTGCGCGCGTCGCGGGGCTG
>JANPEK010000131.1:0-4223 GCA_031422915.1 Phyllobacteriaceae bacterium
TGGAACTCTGTCGGCTGGGATCAGGGCAAAGTATCCAGCTGCGATCTCGCAGACAAGACGTCATGAAGGCTCGTTCACGAGAGAGACGCAACCGCCAGAATGCACCTTGATATCTGAAATTTACGCCGCCAGTGCTTTGAACTGCGCCAAAATCGCTGCGCCCATTTCGACCGTCGTAACTTGGCTCATCCCATCCGACATGATGTCGCCGGTGCGCAGGCCCTTTTCGAGTACATCCGAAACCGCCTTTTCCAGCCGGTCAGCCTCTGCCACCATGTTGAACGAATAGCGCAGACACATCGCAAACGAGGCAATCATCGCAATCGGGTTGGCAATGCCTTTGCCTGCGATGTCCGGGGCCGAGCCATGCACCGGCTCGTACAGCGCCTTGCGCTTGCCGGTCTTGGCGTCCGGCGCGCCGAGCGAGGCGGACGGCAGCATGCCAAGCGAACCGGTCAGCATCGCCGCCACATCCGACAACATGTCGCCGAAGAGATTGTCGGTGACGATCACGTCAAACTGTTTCGGCCAGCGCACCAGCTGCATGCCACCCGCATCAGCCAGCATGTGCTCAAGCTGCACATCCGGATATTTCGCCTTATGCGTCGCCGTCACCACCTCGTTCCACAACACGCCTGACTTCATGACGTTGCGCTTTTCCATCGAGCAAACGCGGTTGCCGCGCGTGCGTGCCAGCTCAAAGGCCACAGATGAAATGCGTTCGATTTCATAGGTATCGTAGACCTGCGTATCGATGCCGCGCTTCTGGCCATTGCCCAGATCAATGATCTCCTTCGGCTCGCCAAAATACACACCACCGGTGAGTTCGCGCACGATCAGAATGTCGAGCCCTTCAACCACTTCCGGCTTCAGCGACGACGAAGCTGCCAGCGCAGGATAACATATTGCGGGCCTGAGATTGGCAAACAGCTGCATGTCCTTGCGGAGGCAAAGAAGCCCGGCTTCCGGGCGCACTTCGTAAGGCACCTTGTCCCACTTCGGCCCGCCAACCGCGCCAAACAACACGGCATCCGCTGCCATGGCCTTGGCCATGTCACCTTCGGAAATCGCCACGCCATGCGCATCAAATGCCGAGCCTCCAACCAAGCCCTCGTCGGTCACGAAACCCGCACCCATCGCCTCGTTCATGTGGGCAATAATGTGGCGGACTTCACCCATGGCTTCCGGACCAATGCCGTCGCCGGGCAGAAGAAAGAGGCTGCGCTGTGTCATGGAAATACTTTCAAATCGGAGGCTAAGAACGTGCCGGTTCCATAAGTGTCGAATCCGGATTTGGCAACTGCCCTACGCGCCTGTCGTCATCGCCGTCACTTCAATTTCGATCTTCATTTCCGGCCTGATAAGCCCGCAAACAGTCATTGTCGCAGCAGGGCGGATATCGCCAAACGTTTGGCCAAGAATGGGAAACACCAGATCGGCATAGACTGCATCCGTGACATGGTAATGCACGCGCACAACATCGCTCCAGGCAAATCCTGCCTCAGCAAGCGCCATGCCAATTGTGGCAAGGCAATTGTGCGTCTGGTCCTCGACGCTTTCGGGCATAATCATCGTCGTGTAGTCATAGCCGGTCGTGCCGGAGACAAAACACCAGTCGCCCCGCACCACGGCGCGGGAATAGCCTGCTGTGCGTTCAAACGGCGAACCGGTGGAGATGAGCTTGCGTGTCACGGCGCTATCGACGCCTCCCAAGCTTTTTTCAATTCCGCCGGCCATGTGGCAGTGTCAGCAGGCCAGAGCGACGCGCTGGCATCAGAGAATTTCGTCGCGGCAAACACTTGCCTCTTTTCAAGATCAAGGCCTAGAAACCCGTTGGCCGCGCCACAGGCATGTGCCTGACAGCCGGGTGCGACGACAAATCTCTGTTCGATAATCTCCGGTGGCCCGGCGACGCCCAACAGCAAAACCAGCTCATCAAACTTGTCGCCGGTCAGCGATCGGGCAGCCAGATAGACGTCGGCATTCTCCAATAACGAATAGGGATGGTCAGCAATGGAAACAACAAGGCTTTCCCAGCTGGAGCCTTCCCGCGACGAATATGAGATTTCACCGGCAACGGATAACCCCGTCTCCGGAGTCCATTTCTGCACCTGCTTTTTTGCGCCCGGCACGAGATATGGCACGAACAGAATTTCATCCGGCGACACGGCTGCCGACGGCGCGCCGCACTCCTCGCCGACAATGTCAACCTTGGCGTCAACCGAACCCTCAGGCTGCGTGATGATCAGAGTTGCAGGCCCGCACGCATTGCCGCCGGGGCCGCCCAGCACCAGCGCAACGTTTGTTTCGCCGACTTTCACCAACCGGTCGAACCGCACAGAATAGTTGCGGTAGATTTCCTGGCCATTGAACGTGACGGCAATCTCGTCATCTTCACCGCGCGCAAATGAAATCTCACCATCGCCGAATGGCACAGGCTCTGGAATGTCTTCCTGCGCTACAGCGGCAAACGAAAGCACACAAGCCGCAAGAACCGGAATCATCCGTATCGGTCCGCTCCAAACAACGGGAGGTGACAACAAAAGGCCAAACGCCACCGCCTCAAATCGCTTCGGGACAAACGGCGTCATCAGTCTCAAGCCCAAGGCCTCGTTGATGCCGCCAATTTTTCATAGGCATCAATCTTGGGTGCGCGCTCCATGGTCAGACCGATATCGTCCAAGCCGTTGAGGAGGCAATGGCGCTTGAACGCATCAAGGTCAAACTTGATCACGCCGCCATCCGGGCCACGGATTTCCAATGCCTCAAGATCGACTGACACCGTCGCATTCGACCCGCGCGAGGCGTCATCCATTAGTTTGTCGAGGTCGTCCTGCGAAACGGTGATCGGCAGAATGCCGTTCTTGAAGCAGTTGTTGTAGAAGATATCGGCAAACGACGTCGAAATCACGCAACGGATGCCAAAGTCGAGCAGCGCCCACGGTGCATGTTCGCGGCTTGAGCCGCAGCCGAAATTGTCACCAGCCACCAGAATTTCCGCGTGTCGGTAGGCCGGTTTGTTCAAAATGAAATCCGGATTTTCCGTGCCATCCTCATGGTAGCGCATTTCGGCGAACAGTCCAACACCCAGACCTGTGCGCTTGATCGTCTTGAGATAATCCTTTGGGATGATCATGTCGGTATCGACATTGACGATCGGCAATGGTGCTGCAACGCCGTTGAGCTTGGTGAACTTTTGCATATCATTCTCTTGAAAAACACGGGGGTTGGCCGGTGCATTACAGCACAATGACGGGCAAAGCAAAGGGCGCGGACAGGATGCCGGATCACGAATGCCTGCTGGACCGCGTGCGAATATGTCCCGCCGGATTTGATACCGGCAAGGCGTGAACAGAATTTTTCGGGCCGCTGATCCTGCACGCCATGGTTTGGCTCAGGACGTGTCCGGCAAACCGGCCTGCTGGGCGAAATAATGCACATCCTTCAGCACCGCATCGACCGGGTGAATGTCTTTGCGGCGATATCCCGGGGGAAATCCGGGGCGGAACGGGGAGATGCGCATCGGGCGGAACGGACGTTTGGCCTTAAGCAAAAGATCACGACGCGCGCGCCATCTGGCCAAGCGACGGGCCTGCCGGGGCAGATCGTTGAGAGCGTGGCGCATGGCGCGGAGGCGGTTGAACAGGAGCGTGGCGTTGATGGGTTGCGCGGAGAGAGTGGCCTGATGGTGGGCGAATGATGCGTTGGAGGTAAGGACTTTGTGCATGGAGCCGGCGTTGAGTTCGTTTTCCCAAGCCTCTTGGTCGAAATGTTTAAGCGGGTCGATGAGTTGGAAACTCGGGGTGTGGGACCCGTTGGAAGTGGCGAAGGATGTAAAGAATGTGGGGAGCGGGCGTGCGGCTCGGGGCTTCAGTGTCAAACCGCGCGCGGCGATGATGATGAGGCGACGGATGGCGGATTCGCATGGGCGCAGGATGAGGAGGATGGCTGCGTAGAGATGGCGCGGGAGGGTGAAGGATGGGGTGCCAGCGTTTGCGGGCAGTCCCCTCTCCGTCGGCTTCGCCGACACCTCTCCCCAAAGGGGCGAGGTTAAAAGCTCGGCGCTTGATTTAACCTCGCCCCGCTTGCGGGGAGAGGTGTCGGCGCAGCCGACGGAGAGGGGACTGCTGCCGCCATCAACCATCCGCAGCATCGCAAACAGCTCGGCGACGATCGCCAAGAGCAGGGCGTGGTTGCGGGTGATGACGAGGTTCCAGTCCAAA
>JANPEK010000132.1:0-34132 GCA_031422915.1 Phyllobacteriaceae bacterium
CTGATCCCGTTCAACCCATGGCCCGGCACCGACTATCAGTGCTCGTCGTGGGAACAGATCGAGAAGTTCGCCGACTTCATAAACGAAGCCGGCTACGCATCCCCCATCCGTACCCCCAGAGGCCGCGACATATTGGCCGCCTGCGGGCAGCTGAAGAGCGAATCCGAGCGGATGCGCAAGGTGGACAGAATTGCGCTGGAGGCCATGATGATCGCCGGGCATGGCGAGGAATGAGGGCATTGTTCTCTAAGCACATCCTCATCCAACTCCTCTTCATGGCGCTAGGCTACGCGCTCGCAGTGCTCGTCGCGACCACAGTCGTCGTCACCATCATGGGCGCGCCGACGATCTTACCCGACCAAGGCAAGTGGGGCTCTTTCTACCACTTCGCCCAGGACTTCCCGATGATGTTCCTGTTCGGCCTGATGATGACATCGCTCTATGGCCTGCCCGGCTGGCTGATGACGGTCATTTTCGCCGAGCTGCGCGTCCGGCGCGGCAGACTGTTCTTCGCCGTCACCGGCCTGTGGACCGCGCTGCTGGCTTTGCTGGTCGCAGGGATGGGCAAAGGCATGTTTTCCGAAGCGCTCCTCAACATCGCCTGCCTCATCGGCGGCATCTGTGGCGGCCTTGCCTATTGGGCCATCGCGGGCAAGAACTCGGGCAATTGGAAACACCCCGCATGACCCGATTCGTCTCGCACCTTCTTCGCTTCATCCTGATCACCGCCGGTTACATCACCGCCATCGTCGCCGCATCGCTATTCATGCTGATGCTGGTCTGGGGTGGCATGCTGCGCGGAGATCCGGAGACCGAGCGGCTGACAACGCTCGCAGTCGGCCTGTCACTGCCGGTGGTCACAGCCTTTGCCGGCTATTACGCCTTCGTCCCCGGCATCGCTTTTGCGGTTCTTGCCGAGATAGCCGCCCGCCGCTCATGGCTGTTCCATGCGCTCGGCGGCATGGTTGTCGCCATCATCGCACTCGCCATCCGCTCGGACGTGACCATGCGCCCCGGCATTTTGATGATTGTTCTGGCCGCAGGTGCAGTCGGCGGCACGGCCTATTGGCTGGTCGCGGGACGCAGCGCCGGAAAACATCTCGACCAAGCCGCAGCTATTTCTCCGTCAAGAGAATCTTGACCGCAAACGCCGAGAACACTCCGGCAAACAGATAATCCATGACGCGCGTCACTCTCGGGCTTTTCTTCAAAAGCCCTGAGAAACTGTCCGCAGCCACAATCATCGGGATGGTCATCGGCACGGCAATGACAATGAACAGAAGACCAAGGAAAAACAGCTTGCCAAACGCGGCCGGATCGCTGGCCGAAACGAATTGCGGCAGGAAGGTCATGAAGAAGATCACAATCTTCGGGTTCAGCAAATTGATGCCAAGCCCCGTTGCCCAATGTTTGAACAGCGTCCGCTCCGGCCCCTTGGCGTTTGATGGCGAGAAGGCCGAACCATGGCGCAGCGCATTGTAGGCGAGCCACAGCAGATAGCCTGCACCGGCAATCTTCAGCGCGATAAATGCCGCAGGCGCAGCCACAATCAGCGCCGAAAGGCCAAGCGCCACCAGTGAGGTGTGCACCAGAATGCCGGTTGACGCACCAAAGAAACACGCAAACCCCGCCGCACGGCCTGATGACAGCGCGCGTCCGACAAACAAAGTCATGTCCGGCCCCGGCGTCAACGTGATGATCACAGTCGCAAGGGCAAATTGGATGATAATGTGAACGTCGGGGATAAAGGTCATGATGCGTCAAGGAAACCAAGTGCGCGAAACTGTCAAGCATCTTGCCCGCAACCGCTTTCCTGATATGAGGTGGCGCAGAAAACCCTTTGGCTCTTCCCTTCTCCCCGCATCCTGAGCCTGTCGAAGGATGCGGGGAGAAGGTGGCGCGCAGCACCGGAAGAGGGGCAGCGCCAAAGGCGGAAATTTCGCAAATACTTATTGGAAGCCAAACCATGACCAAGTGGAAAGACGTCAAAAAAGTCGTTCTCGCCTATTCCGGCGGCCTCGACACATCCATCATCCTGAAATGGCTGCAAACCGAGCTTGGTGCCGAAGTGGTGACATTTACCGCTGATCTCGGTCAAGGCGGCGAGCTCGAACCGGCACGCAAGAAGGCCGAGCTGATGGGCATCAAGGACATCCGCGTGATGGATGTGCGCGAGGAATTCGTGTCCGATTTTGTCTTCCCGATGTTCCGCGCCAACGCGCTCTATGAGGGCCTCTATCTTCTCGGCACCTCCATCGCCCGCCCGCTGATTTCCAAGCATCTCGTCGATATCGCCCGCGAAACCGGCGCTGACGCCGTCGCCCATGGCGCGACCGGCAAGGGCAACGACCAGGTGCGGTTCGAGCTGTCAGCTTATGCGCTCAACCCCGATATCAAGGTCATCGCACCATGGCGCGACTGGACTTTCAAATCCCGCACCGACCTCATCAATTTCGCCCGCGACCATCAGATCCCCGTGCCGCAGGACAAACTGGGCGAGGCCCCCTTTTCTGTCGATGCCAATCTCTTGCACTCATCTTCCGAGGGCAAGGTGCTGGAAGATCCTTGGGCTGAACCGCCGGAATATGTCTACCAGCGCACTGTCTCGCCGATGGATGCCCCGGACGCCGTCACCGAAATCGAGATCGAGTTCAAAAACGGCGATCCAATTGCCCTGAACGGCAACAAGCTTTCGCCCGCCACCCTGTTTGCCGCGCTAAATGATCTTGGCCGCGACAACGGCATCGGTCGTCTCGATCTGGTTGAAAATCGCTTTGTCGGCATGAAGTCGCGCGGCGTCTACGAAACCCCCGGCGGCACGATCCTGATGCAGGCGCACCGCGCGATCGAATCCATCACCCTTGATCGCGGCGCCGCCCATCTCAAAGATGACATCATGCCGCGTTACGCGGAGCTCATCTACAACGGCTTCTGGTACGCCCCGGAGCGCGAAATGCTTCAGGCCTTGATCGACAAGAGCCAGGAAGATGTCGAAGGCTCCGTGCGTCTCAAACTCTACAAGGGCAACGTCATTGTCACTGGCCGCAAGTCGAAAAAGTCGCTCTATTCCGATGCGCTGGTCACGTTTGAAGACGACCGTGGCGCTTACGACCAAAAGGACGCTGCGGGTTTCATCCGACTCAACGCGCTGCGCCTGCGCACGCTGGCGGCGCGAAAGCGCAACAGCTGATATCTGTTATGCCGGGTGACGGACCGTTGCCCTATGTCCCTGTGAAGCGGCGGCTTGTGCTGTTTTTCCCGGGCTTCGAACCGCTCGGCGCAGAAGCCCATCGCGACCGCTTCGACCATGCTGCCGCCAAGACGGGCAAGGCATTCGACGTGGAGTTTTCGTGCTCGCAACTGTCAAGCCGCCCGTCCGGGCTGCCGGGCTTCTCAGTCGATGCATCCGGCGAAAACTGGTCAACGCAAACCGATGTCGCAGTGTTTGATTGGTCGGCCATTCTCGATACATTTGCCCGGCGAAATGTGTTGATCAGATTGGTGTCCGGCATCGCAGCCCTGTTTGTCCTGCTTGGCAATGGCACTGTGGCCAACTATATGCGCACAAGTTGGCGCTACGGCTTCTTTTACCTCTATCCCTTCCTACTCCTTGCCGCATCCGCTGCCATCGGCGCAGCTGCCGCCGCAGCAACCTCAAGCGTGACCAGCTCAGCGTTGCCACCAATCGTCGTCGGCATTCTGGCCACCGCCGCAGCCGTTTTCTGGGCGTCCCGGCAAGCACATCTTCTGTTGATGATGGACGATTGGCATTTCGCCATTCGACTTGCCCGCAAAGACAACCAGGCGATCGAGGCGGTCAAATTCGTGTTTTCAGCGCAGCTCGCCGCCGAATGCGCGAGCGGCCACTATGACGAGGTGCTTGTCATCGGCCACAGCCTTGGCTGCGTGTTTGCAGTCGATTCATTGTCATCATCCAGCGTTTCCGGTGACCATCAACCCTCATTGATGACCATCGGTTCCAGTCTGTTCAAAATTGCCCTGCAACCCAAAGCCGGCTGGCTGCGCCATTCCATCTCCACGCTCACAACAGCAAACGTCAAATGGCTCGACATACAAGCCCTGACAGACGTCATCTCGTTCTACCGGTCCAATCCAGCGTCGTCAGCCGGTATCACCACAGGCCTCAGACCGAACATCCAGCGCATTCATTTCAAGGACATGCTTTTGGAAACATCCTACCGGCGCAACAGACGGAATTTCTTCAAAACCCACCGCCAGTTTGTGCTCGGCAATGAAAAGCGCTACTTCTACTCCATGCACATGATCGCCTGCGGTCCGTTGCCGTTTGCCATGATCTGGGCAGACGGTGGCATACCGGATCATGACGCACTGGTAGAAAACGGATTTGCGGGCCGGAGGCCACGATGACTGCGCTCGCCGGAAAAGTCGCCTGGGTCGTTCTCGTGTCAGCTTGGTATGCAATCCGCTACCCGTTCGAACGCCGGGCCAAGCGCACCCGCACCGTAGCGACGGCCCGCGACCGTGGCGAATGGCTCCGCATGACCATTGCCTCCATCGGCCTCGGCTTGGCTCCAATCCTCTTTCTCGCCACCGGCTGGCCAAGGGCCGCCAACTACACACCGTCATCCATCCAGTTTGCCGCAGGCATCGCCACCGCCGCGCTGGCGCTCATCCTGTTTCGCAAAACCCACGTCGCGCTGGGAAAATTTTGGTCGGTCTCGCTGGACATACGCGATGGTCACCGCCTCATCACCGAAGGCATCTACACCAAGCTCCGCCACCCGATGTACACCGCCTTCTGGCTGATGGCGCTGGCGCAGGCCCTGCTTTTGCCCAACTTCATTGCCGGTCCCGCCGGTCTGATCGGTTTCGGCTTCCTGTTCTTCTCCCGCGTCGGACCTGAAGAAAAAATGATGGAAGCTAAATTCGGAAACGACTATACGCAGTACCGAAGCCGTACCGACCGCATTATCCCGGGCGTATGGTAATTGGTGCGCTGGTTCTGGTGAAAATCCGGAGTTTATCTTTCGCGTTTGCATTGAAAGGTTGCAATGGTGCAATCCCGACCATTCTTTGCGGCATCTCTTGCCGCCATGCTGGCATGCTCGCCATCGCTGGCAGCCGGAGCACCCAAACCCGAGGCAAGGCCCGTGGCCGTGGTTCAGCCCGGCATGCCAACCAGCCCCGATATCCCGGCGCTGGCCTGTGGTCGAAATTTCCGCGACGTCAAACTGACGGCATCAGACATCAGACCGGGCGACACTGCCTACATTGAATTCCGGTCAAGGCTCTCTGCCGTGGTCCCGTCCGGCCACATGTATCTGGTGTTCGGTCGCCTCGATGTCGATGGTGTCCCGCTCACGCACCACATTGTCGGACTTTTTCCCAAGGGCTCGGTTTTCGGCATATACGGCGGTGCCGTTGCGTGGGTGCCCGCCCACATCAAGGCTCACAGCCAAGAGTGTGCTGGCCTTGCAACGCTCAATGCCTGGCGCGTGTCCATGCCGGAAGACCAATACCAACAGCTGCTCGCCAAGGCCAATGCGACCCTTGCCAAGCCGCCGCTGTGGAACATGTTCGGCTACAATTGCAATCATTTCGCCTCCGAGTTTGGCGACATACTCGGGCTGAAAATGCCTTCCAACCCGTCGCTGCCGGCCTTTGCCTATCTGCCCGCCTACATGAAGGCCAATCCGGACCGCGCCAGAAAAAACTGAATGCTGATTGACAATGTGCACGTCTCTGGCCGAACCTTTCGGTCATGAGTGGCCAAAACCAAAAAGAAATTTCCGCTGAAAAACGGGCGCGCATTGGCGCTCTGCCGATTTGGCAGGGAGCCCTGTCGATCCGTCCACTGAAAGGTGGCATTTCGAACGAAAGCTGGCTGGTCGAAGATGACTCCACCACACGGGTCGTCCGTTTCGGCGAAGACTACCCGTTCCACCATGTCGACCGGGCCCACGAGGCAATCGTTGCCCGGGCCGCCCATCACGCAGGCTTTGCCCCTGAACTCATTCATGCCGAGCCCGGCCTCATGGTCTCACAATTCCTCAACGCCCGCACCTTTGATGCGCAGGCGGTCCAGGACAATCTCCTGCGCGTCGCAAAACTTGTCCGCGATTTTCACCAGACCATGCCGCTCCATGTCAGTGGCTATGCCCGCCTGTTTTGGGTGTTTCACGTCGTGCGCGATTATGCCCGCACCCTGTCGGCAAAGGGCAGCCGCCACACGGCGGCACTCCCCGCGCTTCTGGCCACGGCCGCCACTCTGGAAGCCGCTCAAATCCCGCTTCCGCTGGTTTATGGCCACAATGACTTGCTGCCCGCCAATTTTCTCGAAGCTGACGGCAGTCTGTGGTTGATTGATTTTGAATATGCCGGTTTTTCCACCGCCATGTTCGACCTTGCCGGTCTTTCCTCCAACGCCGGGTTCAGCAACAATCAGTCGATGCAGCTTCTGGAAACCTATTTTGGCAAAACACCAGACCCTGAGATGCTGAAAGCTTTTGACGCCATGCAATGCGCCTCGCTGTTGCGCGAAGCGATGTGGAGCATGGTGTCAGAAATTCATCTTGCCGCCCCCGGCGTTGATTATGAAGCCTATACCGCCGCTCAGCTCACTTCATTCGAAGCCAAGCTCGGCGCATACCAGTCCCTTTACGGAAAGATCGCCACATGACCCTGCCATCCCACGCCGCCATCATTGTCATTGGCGGCGGCATCATCGGCTGTTCAACAGCCTATCATCTGGCCAAAGACCACAAGGCCGATGTCATCCTGCTCGAACAAGGCCAGCTAACCTCCGGCTCCACATGGCATGCGGCAGGCCTCGTCGGCCAGCTGCGCTCCTCCGCTTCGATCACCAAGGTGCTGAAATACTCGGTCGATCTCTACAAAAATCTCGAGGCCGAAACCGGCCTTGCCACCGGCTGGAAAATGTCCGGCTGTCTGCGCCTCGCCACCAATGCCGACCGTTGGACCGAATACAAACGCCTCGCCACCACCGCCCGCTCCTTCGGCATGGAGATGCATCTGCTGTCTCCGTCGGAGGTGACAAAAATGTGGCCACTGATGGAGACGTCTGATCTCGTCGGCGCGTCTTTCCTTCCCACTGACGGTCAGGCAAGCCCGTCCGACATCACCCAGTCGCTCGCCAAGGGTGCACGCATGCATGGCGCAAAGCTTTATGAGAATGTCCGCGTTACCGGTTTTGAAATGCACGGCAATCGCATCAGCGCGGTTTTGACAGATCAAGGCCGCATTGAATGCGAAAAGATCGTCAACTGCGGTGGTCAATGGGCGCGGCAGGTCGGTGCGATGGCAGGCATCAATGTCCCGCTGCAACCAGTCAAACACCAGTACATCATCACCGAAAAGATCGAAGGCCTGTCGCCGGACAGCGCCACCATCCGCGACCCGGACCGGCGCACCTATTTCAAGGAAGAGGTCGGCGGTCTGGTGATGGGCGGCTATGAGCCGAACCCGCAAGCCTGGGTCAAGGACGACGTGCCGTCCGATTGGCAGTTCCGCCTATTTGACGATGATTGGGATCATTTCGAACAGCACATGGTTCAGGCCATCGCGCGCGTTCCAGCGCTGGAAACCGTTGGCATCAAGCAGATGATTAACGGGCCCGAAAGTTTCACACCTGACGGCAATTTCATTCTCGGTCCCGCGCTCGAATGCGCCAATATGTACGTCGGAGCTGGCTTTAATGCGTTTGGCATTGCATCCGGCGGCGGAGCCGGCTGGGCATTGGCGGAATGGGTCATGCGCGACGAAGCGCCACTCGACCTCTGGTCCGTCGATATTCGCCGCTTCTCAAGCCTTCACAAAGACCGTGATTGGGTCTGCCAGCGCACCGAAGAGGCCTACGGAAAACATTACACCATCGGCTTTCCGCACGAGGAATATGAAAGCGGCCGCCCCCGCATTGTCTCGCCACTCTATGCTCGCCTGCAATCCTACCGTGCCGTCTTCGGCTCCAAACTTGGCTGGGAACGGCCAAACTGGTTTGCACCGGAAGGAATGGAGGCCAAGGACATCTACTCAATGGGCCGCCAGAACTGGTTCGAGCCCGTCGGCAATGAACACCATCACGTGCGCAACAATGTCGGCCTGTTCGACCAGTCGTCCTTTGCCAAATACGAAATGCGTGGCACAGATGCGGCACTCGTCCTCGACCGCATTTGCGCCAATGACATTTTGCGGCCCGCTGGCCGCCTGACCTACACCCAGCTCCTCAACACACGCGGCGGCATTGAGTGCGACCTCACCGTCGCCCGCCTTGCCGATGATCATTTTTACATCGTCACCGGCACCGGCTTCCGCACTCATGACTTCGCCTGGATCGTTGACCACATTCCAAAGGACGCAGATGTTCATCTGACCGATATCACCGAGGAATTCGGCACCCTTTCTTTGATGGGCCCGAAGGCGCGTGAAGTTCTCGCTCAAGTCACGGACACCGATGTTTCCAACAGCGCGTTCCCGTTTGGCAGCATTCAAATCATTGAAATTGCGGGCCTTCCCATCCGCGCCTTGCGCGTCACTTATGTGGGCGAACTCGGCTGGGAGCTGCACGTGCCAATCCACGGCATTGGCAAAGTCTTCGACACGCTGATGGACAAAGGTGAAGACCAACTCATCCAGCCGATCGGTTATCGCGCCCTTGAATCGCTGCGCCTGGAAAAAGGTTACCGCGCATGGGGCTCTGACATCACACCCAATGATTCGCCATTTGAGGCCGGCCTTGGCTGGGCGGTAAAGCTAAAGACCGGACGCGATTTCATCGGCCGCAACGCCTGCATAGCCATTGCATCCAAACCACTCGTGAAACAATTCGCCGGCTTTGTCACCGACGATCCGGCTATCGTCCTCGTTGGCCGTGAAACCATCCTGCGCAACGGAGAGTTTGCCGGCTATCTCACATCCGGCGGCTACGGCTACACAATCGGCAAACCGGTTGGCTATGGCTACGTCCGCAATCCTGCGGGCGTGACGGGTGATTGGCTGGCGTCAGGCTTGTACGAACTGGTTGTCGCCAATGAAACCGTGAAGGCAGACCTTGTGCTTGAACCTCTTGTCGATCCAAAAATGCTGAAGATCAAGGCTTGATCGGTTCCACATGCAAAGCTGCTCATGCTAGACGCGTTCCATGGCAAAACTGAAAGCACATGAGGTCGATGCATTCCTGGCAAAGTCCGCGCCGGGCTACAGCATCTTTCTTGTCTATGGTCCGGATCGCGGGCTTGTCTCTGAACGTGCGCGGATCATCGCCTCTGGCACAAAAATCCCGCTCGATGATCCGTTCGCCGTCATCAAACTCGACGCATCCATCATCAACAGCGACCCGGCGAGGCTGGCCGACGAAGCACTCACCGTGTCGATGTTTGGCGGCAACCGGCTTGTCTGGGTCAAGGACGCCGGCAACGAGAAGGGACTTGTCGAGGCATTGAAGGCGCTGGCAGGTCAAACCCTCGAGTCGGCCACCGTCATCATCGAAGCTGACGATCTGAAGCCATCGTCGGCACTGCGCGCACTCTGTGAAAGCGCACAGACCGTCATGGCGCTGCCCTGCTATGCCGATGACGACCGTGCCATTGACCGCCTGATTGACGCCGAGCTTGCAAATTCAAAACTGACAATCTCCCTGGAGGCACGGGCCTTGCTCAAAAACAGCCTTGGCGGTGACCGTTTGGCGTCGAAAGGCGAGATTGAGAAACTTGTTCTTTATTGTCTGGGACAAGGCCGGATCGAATTGTCGGACGTTGCTGTCGCAATCGGCGACGTTTCCATCTCATCGATGGACGAATTGGTCGATGCGATGCTTGGCGGTGACCCGATCAAAATGGATGAGGCATTCTCGCGCATCAACGAACGCGGAACGTCAGTCCAGTCGATTCTTTCCACGATCACCCGCCAGCTGTCCAGCCTGATGGATCAACGGTTCAGCATGGACCGGGACGGAAAAACAGCAGCAGCCACAGTCGCGTCTGCCCGTCCACCGGTTTTCTTTGCCCGAAAGCCACTAGTCGAGCGCATTTTGGGATCAACCACAACATCCGTATTCCTGCGATATCTAGAGCGTATCCAGTCAACCGTGCTGGAAAGCCGCAAGAACGCGGACCTTGCCACAGCAATTTGTCACCGTGCACTGTTGTCGATTGCGCTAGAACAAGCGCGCAGCCGCTCAAATCAGCGGCGCTGATCACCGTTTTACGACTAGGCGAAACAAGACCTCTGCCCAAATTTTCAGTCAGGCACTCAGAGTCCGTTTCGAAATTCGTTAGGCCGAGTCGAAAATGGTGATTTTTGAGCATCGGAGCGGAGCTTACGCCGGGGACCCCGCCAGCGGCTTGCCGCTTAGGGGCGGGGCAGATATGCGTACGTGAGCACCGAAGCGCAGAAAAGCGTCATTTGCAGACCGGCATAGCGTATTTCGAGACGGACTCTCAGTCTCGCTGCAGACGGCGGCAGATGTCATCCAGTTGCTCAAGCGACCTGTAGCGGATGATGATTGTCCCACCATGGCTCTTGTGATCAATTTCAACTGTCATGCCGGTATTGTCTGACAGAAGTTTTTCGAGCGCACGCGTATCGGCGTCCTTCTCGAAGTGCCTGTCAACCTTTTCTTTAGTCGGCTTTGGATTAAGCAGTTGCTGTGAAAGCACTTCAGACTGGCGCACTGAAAGTCCTTCTTTTACAATGCGTTGGGCCAGCTGATCAGGATTGTTAGCGGTGACAAGAGTGCGTGCGTGCCCGGCAGACAGCAGACCTGAAAGCAACATGCCGCGCACACTGTCAGGCAATTTCAGCAACCGCAGCGAGTTGGCAACATGGCTGCGGCTCTTGCCGATCACCGAGCCAAGGTCGGCCTGCGTATACTCATGCTCGTCGATGAGCTGCTGATAGCCCAATGCTTCCTCGACTGGATTGAGGTCTGATCGCTGCACATTTTCAACAATCGCAATTTCCAACGCCTGCCGGTCATCCACCTGCCGGATAACCACCGGCACTTCATTGAGCCCGGCCCGCTGCGCCGCGCGCCAGCGGCGCTCACCCGCGATGATTTCAAACCGGCTCGGATTGGCAGGCTCCGGACGAACCACAATCGGCTGCACCAGCCCGTGTGTGCGGATCGACTGCACCAGATCCTCCAGCAAATCCTCGGCAAATTCCCGTCGCGGGTTGCGCGGATTGCGGCTGATCAGTTCAATCGGTACCCGCCGGTCGGCAAACACCGGTGCCGTCGGTGCAGATGGCGCTGCGTCCATGTCACCAATCAACTGTGCCAAACCACGACCGAGGCGTTTTCTGGAGGGATCTTCGTTCATTTTGTCACCCTGTAAGCCTGCTCAAATTTGTTTCGGATATGAATCGATCACGCCGCGCGCAGATGCCGCTCGCGTTGGATGACTTCGGAAGCCAACTGCAAGTAGGCCTGGCTTCCAGAACATTTCAAATCATAAAGAATTGCCGGCTTGCCGTGTGACGGCGCTTCAGAAATCCGCACGTTGCGCGGTATGATGGTCCGGTAAACCTTATCGCCCATATAGGCGCGCACGTCGTCAACCACTTGATTTGCAAGATTATTACGGCCGTCATACATCGTCATCACGATGCCCTGAATGCTCAAGCCCGGATTGAGAGACTGGCGCACCTGCTCCACAGTCTGCAAAAGCTGGCTGAGACCCTCAAGCGCAAAAAACTCGCATTGCAACGGCACCAAAACCGAATCCGCCGCCGCCATGGCGTTCAGCGTCAGCAAATTGAGCGAAGGCGGACAGTCAATGATCACATAACTCGCCCCACCTGTATCACCTTGTCGCAGCGCCTTGCGCAATTTGTGCGCCCGGTCCGGCATCCCGGCAATCTCCATCTCCACACCCAGCAGATCCAGGGTCGACGGAACCACACCAAGGCTCGGCACGGCAGTCTCAACCGTAGCCTCCGCCACACTCGCCCGTCCCATGATCACATCGTAAGACGAAATCTCGCGGTTGCGACGATTAATGCCAAGCCCAGTCGAGGCATTGCCCTGCGGATCAATGTCCAGGATCAGCACACGCTCGCCAATTGCCGCCAGCGCAGTTGCCAGATTGATCGCAGTCGTCGTTTTGCCGACGCCGCCCTTCTGGTTTGCGATGGTGATAATTCGTGGTGTCACCGACATGTCAACTTTCCTGTGCCGCCAAGATTTTGAGCGGCGTTGCTGATTTCGAGCGATATTGGTACGCTTTTCGCGCGGATTTCGAGTATGGCAGATTGCGGATCAGCCACACTTGTATGCTCTATCAGATCAAACGGCATGCCGTCACGTGCCACCTTTATTTCCTCACGGAATTCACGTCCTTTGTGAAAAAGCGCCGTCGCGCCTTGATCCAACCATGGTCTGGCGAGTTTCAGAAGTGTCGGAAGACTGGCCAATGCGCGTGCCGTAATCACGTTTGCACTTGGCACAACTTTGATCGCATCTTCAATGCGGACTTGATGAACCAGCCCCGCACCGCCGGTCTCCAGCAATGCGCTCCGCAGGAACGCAGCTTTTTTCCCATTGCTTTCAACAAGATGCACCACTCCTCCCGGAGAATCCCGCATCAAGATCGCGACAACAATGCCTGGCAAACCACCGCCAGAGCCAAGATCGATCCAAACACCTGACAGCTGCATTATGCCTGCAAGCTGCGCGCTGTCTAGAACGTGACGCTGCCAAAAATTGCTGAGCGTTGACGGTGCGGCAAGATTAAAGGCCTTGGACCATTTCAAAAACAAACGCTCGTAGGCAACCAGCCTCTCAAACGTTTCACGTGAAACGTCCGGGAGCACAGCTTGCAACTGATGAAATTTGTTCTCGTTCACTGTTCAAGCAACATTCTTGCTGAAATTCTCCAATCGTCGCAGTTCCATGATCAATATCGCCAATGCAGCCGGTGTCATGCCGTCAATTCTTTGTGCTTCAGCAATACTGCGAGGCTTGCGTGCCAACAACTTCTGACGCAATTCATTGGATAGCCCTGAAACCTTGGAAAAATCCGCGAATTCCGGTATCGAAAGCCTTTCCTCACGACGGATTGCGACTATGTCGGCCTTCTGGCGGTCCATATAGACCGAGTATTGTGCTTCAATCTCCACCAGCTCGGCAATCTTGCTGTCAATGGCATTGAGCTGAGGCCAAACGCGCGCCAAACGGGCGAAATCAATGCCCGAATGGCTCAACAATTCATAAGCAGACCGCCGATTGCCGTCATGATTGAGGTGCAATTCATGACGGGCCGCCTCTTGGGGCGTCAGTCTCAATGAGGTCAACAACAACTTCGCCTGATCGAAAGCTGCCAATTGCTTCTCAAAGCGAAACCTGCGCTCAGGTCCAACGGTTCCGAGCTCGATCGCCTTGGGTGTCAACCTTTGATCTGCGTTGTCAGCGCGCAATGAAAGCCTGAATTCCGCCCGCGATGTAAACATTCGATACGGCTCTGTAACGCCCTTCGATGTCAAATCATCAACCATCACACCGATGTAGGAATCCGTCCGGCTAAACTCTATCGCTGAACTGGCTGACGCTCGACGTGCAGCATTCAGTCCTGCCACCAAACCCTGAGCCGCAGCTTCCTCATAACCAGTGGTGCCATTGATTTGACCCGCCATGAATAGGCCGCCTATTCTCTTCGCCTCCAGCGTGGGCAACAACTCCCGCGAATCAACATGATCATACTCAATAGCATACCCCGGTCTTAGCATCACAGCATGTTCAAGTCCCGGGATAGTCTTGTAGAATTCTACCTGGACCTCTTCCGGCAATGACGTAGACATGCCGTTCGGGTATACAGAGTCGTCGTCCAGCCCTTCAGGCTCAAGAAAAATCTGGTGCCCATCGCGGTCGCCAAACTTCACAATTTTGTCTTCGATAGAAGGGCAATAACGCGGTCCAACCCCCTCGATAGCGCCAGAGTATAGAGCCGACCGGTGCAAATTGTCTCTTATTACTCTATGCGATGCCAATGTCGTCCGCGTAATCCCGCAGTCGATCTGTCTGTTCACAATCGAATCCGTCATCAGTGAGAAAAATGACGGAAATTCGTCCGCGCTCTGGCTTTCGAGCTGTTTCCAATCAATTGTCCGCCCGTCCAGTCGCGCAGGTGTACCCGTCTTGAGCCGACCAAGTTTGAACCCATAGCGCTCGAGCGTTTCACTCAACGCTACGGAGGGAGCCTCACCAACGCGTCCTGCAGGCGTGCGCTTATCGCCAATGTGGATCAGGCCGCGCAAAAACGTTCCGGTCGTCAGAACGACGGCAGCGCTTTCGATCACAACACCACTCGTCAGCACGACGCCAGTCGCTGATGCATCCTTCACCAAAAGATTGCCAACCTCACCTTCAACAACGGTAAGATTTAATTGGTTGCGGATAAATTGTTGTACCGCATACTTGTAGAGCTTCCTGTCGGCTTGAGTGCGCGGGCCACGTACTGCCGGTCCCTTGCGGCGATTCAGCAAGCGAAATTGAATACCGGCCATATCCGCAGCACGACCCATGATGCCGTCTAAAGCATCAATTTCGCGAACCAAATGACCTTTTCCCAACCCGCCGATGGCAGGGTTGCAGGACATGGTTCCAACCGTAGCAAAACTGTGTGTTATCAGAGCAGTACGCGCGCCAGACCGGGCCGCAGCCGATGCTGCCTCAGTGCCGGCGTGACCACCGCCGATTATGATGACATCGTACTTCATACAACAGTCTCTGTTCCAAAAACTGGTCTGTGAGCCAACACCGGTCTCAAGTCAAGCGGAGCGACGTTTCACGTGAAACATTGATTCCAAATGACGGCGGGACATTCCACTTGCTCAGGCACCAACGTTTCACGTGAATCACTTGCCGACGCAAAACTTGCTGAAGATGACACCCAACAGTTCCTCGACATCCACGCGACCGGTAAGTCGCCCAACAAGATCACCCGCCAGGCGCAGATGTTCTGCCAAAAGATCCAAGGACAGGTCTGGCTCCATAGCTAGCTCAATTTCAATCACGGACTTGGCCAACAATGCGCGTTGCCGGTCGTTCGCGGCAAACAACTCCGTCACCGCACCGTATCCAGCGGCAATCGTCGAAACGGCGGCCAGCAATTCGGCAACACCACGGCCATTTGTCGCAGAAATGAGAAAGTCGTACCCTGCGACCAGCGCTGTGATGCAATCCACCTTATTGCCAACCCTCAAAAGCGGAGCATGTGAGGCAAGGAAATCAATTGCCACTGGGGCCGTCAGATCCTCAATCAAAAGCACCAAATCAGCCGAAGCTGCCCGCTTCCGTGCCCTGTCTATACCTAAGGACTCAACGATACCGGCATCGTCCCTGATACCCGCTGTATCTGTTAAAATCACCAGGGATCCGGACAGATCTAGGCGAACGTCGATCAGATCCCTCGTCGTACCGGGCTCATCACTCGCTATTGCAACCTCCCGACCTGCAATCGCGTTCAGCAGCGTGGACTTCCCGGAATTTGGCGCACCAACAATGACAACGTTAAATCCCTCCCGAATGATCTCAAACTGACGATAGCCGCCCAAATGATGACGAATCTGCCTTACGAGATCACGCAGTATCGCTTCGACGTCAATCAGTGCCCGCTCTGCAACGTCATCTTCATCGGAAAAGTCTATTGCTGCTTCCACCATCGAGCGGCAGAGCACCAAACGCGTGCGCCACTCGTCGTATAAAGTCTTAAGGCCCCCATCTGACTGCATGAGCGCCAATTTGCGCTGCGCCTCAGTCTCCGCCGCGATGAGGTCTCCAAGTCCTTCGGCCTGTGTCAGATCAAGCTTGCCATTCACAAATGCGCGGCGCGTGAATTGGCCGGGCTCTGCTTGGCAAACGCCATCCATTGAAGAAAGCACCGATGCCAGCGTTCTAACAACCGCTTTGCTGCCGTGGAGATGAAACTCGCCACAGTCCTCGCCTGTAAAACTTGCCGGACCAGCGAAAAACACAGCCAAACCACGGTCGATAACCTGACCCGCCAAGTCACAAAACGGACCATAAGCCATTTCTCTGTGACAAGGCACTCTGCCAAATATCGTTTCGAACACAAATCGAACGTGTGGTCCTGAAAGCCTGATGACCGCGACACCAGCCGGAAGCCTGCCGCTGGACAACGCAAAAATAGTCTCGTGGTCAGCCATACGGTTTGAACCCGGCTATTTGATTAACAAATTCTTAACAACAACAGAAATGTTTCGAGTCCGAATTGGTTGTACACTCACGGTCACGTGTTCATGGAATCGAAAAACTCACCATTGGTTTTTGTCTGTTTAAGCTTGTCGATCAGGAACTCAATCGCGTCTGTTGTGCCCATCGGAGCGAGAATCCGCCGCAACACGTAGATCTTTTGCAATTCTTGCCTCGGGACGAGCAAGTCTTCCTTTCGCGTACCGGATTTGAGAATATCCATGGATGGAAAAATGCGCTTGTCCGCGACCTTGCGGTCCAATACGATTTCAGAATTGCCGGTTCCCTTGAACTCTTCGAAAATCACTTCATCCATACGGCTGCCGGTATCGATCAACGCTGTGGCAATAATCGTCAGCGAGCCGCCCTCTTCAATGTTACGCGCGGCACCAAAGAAACGCTTCGGTCTCTGCAAGGCATTGGCATCAACGCCGCCCGTCAACACCTTGCCTGATGATGGCACGACCGTATTGTACGCGCGCCCCAGACGTGTGATCGAATCCAGCAGAATAACCACATCGCGGCCATGCTCAACCAAACGTTTGGCCTTTTCGATAACCATTTCAGCAACTTGCACGTGGCGCTGTGCCGGCTCATCAAATGTCGAAGACACGACTTCGCCCTTCACAGAGCGCTGCATGTCCGTCACTTCCTCCGGCCGTTCATCAATCAACAGCACAATCAAATAGCATTCCGGATGATTGGCCGTGATCGAATGAGCAATGTTCTGCAACAGCACAGTCTTGCCAGTGCGCGGCGGTGCAACAATCAGGCCGCGTTGCCCCTTGCCGAGCGGTGCAACAAGATCAATCACTCGCGCCGACTGGTCCTTGATAGTCGGGTTTTCGATTTCCATCTTGAAGCGCTCGTTGGGATAGAGCGGTGTCAGATTGTCAAAATGCGTCTTGTGCTTGATCTTTTCCGGGTCTTCAAAATTGATGGTGTTGACCTTGAGCAATGCGAAGTAGCGCTCGCCTTCCTTGGGACCACGGATCGGACCCTCAACCGTGTCGCCGGTCTTCAATGAGAACCGGCGAATCTGTGAAGGTGAGATATAGATATCATCAGGGCCAGGCAGATAATTCACCTGAGCAGAGCGCAAAAATCCAAACCCGTCCTGCAGTAGCTCCACAACGCCTTCGCCGATAATCTCGACTTCCTGCGCCGCCAGCTTTTTCAATATTGCGAAAATCAGCTCCTGCTTGCGCATCGTGCTTGCGTTTTCGACTTCCAGCGATTCGGCAAATGCCAACAGATCAGTGGGCGTCTTGCTCTTGAGCTCCTGGAGTTTCATTTCCTGCATTCTCGTAAACCTTGGGTATGGATGAGATGAAGCCCGGAATTTTCGCATGCCATGGCCCGGGGAGGGACACAAATAACTGCAATTGATGCGAAACAGGCAAACGATAAGCGTGTCCTTTAGCCTCGCAACAGCGTCAGAGCAAGCTGAATCATTGCGTGGCAGGCCATGTCAAAATGGCTTCACGATAACCAGAATGACAATAACGATCATCAATACTGTTGGCACTTCATTCATCAAGCGCCAATGCCGTGCACTCTTGCTGTTCCGGTCCGCAGCAAACGCACGCACCGCCCCGGAAAGATAGCCGTGAAACGCGGACAGTGCCAAGACAGCAATCAGCTTCACGTGCAGCCAACCTCCGGAAAAGCCAAAGCCGGTCCAAGCCAGCCAAAGCCCGAACACCCATGCCAGTGTCATCGCCGGATTGATGATCACCCGCAAAAGCCTGCGTTCCATCACTTTAAACAACTCCGATGCCTCAGACCCGCCTGCCAAGTCGGCATGATAGACAAACAGGCGCGGCAGATAAAACATCCCCGCCATCCACGCGATCACGGAAATCACATGCAACGCCTTGATCCAAAGATAAAGCTGGTCAGGATGCAACCAGAACAAGGCAGCTGCGACCAGGGCAAAAACCAGCAGCGCAACTCCCGCGCGCCTGGCAGCCAGTGTCCCGTCACGCGCCGTTTCACGCTCCATGCGTCAACCTTTTCGCACCAGTTCGACCAACCGCTCGACATGGGCCAGCGGCGCGTCAGGCGTAATGCCATGGCCAAGATTGAAGACCAGTGGCCCCTTTCCCAGTACGCGCAACACGGCAGCCACACCGTCCTCCAGCGCATCACCACCGGCCACGACACGCAACGGGTCAAGGTTGCCTTGCACCGGGCCGCATGACTGCAACTCCTGCGCCAACCAGCTTGGGATTGACCAATCAAGGCCCAGTGCGCTTACACCCGTTGACGCCCGAAAGCTGCGCATCATCGCTCCAGCACCCTTGGGAAAGCCGATAATCTTAGCGTCGGGATGCGCGGCCCGGACCTTGTCAACCATTCGCTTTACAGGCCGCACGCACGCGCGGTGAAACATCGCTTCATCAAGAACACCTGACCAGGAATCAAAAATCTGCACCGCATCCGCACCGGCATCCAATTGTCGTATCAAATATTCGGCTGACCAATCAGCCAACAGCAGCAGCAGCGCGTCAAATGCTTCAGGGTGACAGTAAGCAAACAAACGGGCAGGAGATTGATCCGGCGTTCCCTTGCCGGCAACCATGTAAGTTGCCACCGTCCACGGCGCGCCGCAAAACCCGATAAGGGCAGTAGCTCTGTCAAGCTTCGCCTTCACCTGACGTACGGTCTGGTACACCGGCTCCAGATTCACGTGAAACAGCGAAGGGTCAATCCGCGCGACTTCGTCAGCCTCAATCGGCGTCATCAGCGGTCCATGACCTTCCGAAAACTGCAGCCCGCGCCCAAGCGCATGCGGAACAACCAGAATATCTGAAAACAGGATCGCCGCATCAAATCCAAACCGGCGGATTGGCTGCAGTGTGACCTCGCTGGCAAAGTCCGGATTGTAGCAAAGATCAAGAAAACTCCCGGCCCGTTTCCGCAGTTCGCGATACTCCGGCAGATAGCGCCCGGCCTGGCGCATCATCCAGATCGGAGGCGGATACACAGCCTCGCCTCCAAGCACTTTCATGATCGAATTCAAGTCAGACATACTTTTATCCCTGATCCTTCTTAAAATCCTGATTCAAGGATTTCTGCTTTTATGATTCTTAGAGTCTGTGTCTATCGGGGATAGCCGTCTTTGCCGCAATTGTCCAAATTGCCGCCCTCAACCTGATCGAGACAACAAGGTTTCGCACAAAACAGCGCTTATGGTGATAACCTCAATCCAACTGCAAAATCAGCAACGTAACAAACCGAAATTCTGCCATAGTCTGTGAACAGTTGCCGCGAAGCAGAGAAAAAACACCTGTCTAGAGCGCTTGTCCACAGGCATTCACAACTCTGTTCGCCATGCCGCTGCCTGTGGACAAATCAAGTGCCTCTCCCCTGGCCAATAGGCCTAATCACAGCCAGCGTCTCTTTATCCACAGCAATGCACAACCCGTCTCTTGATGTGCTGGCTGCGCACATGAAGTGCATGTGTAGGCAATTTTCTGCTTGCGGACCACGCCAGCTTTGCTGATGGATGAACAATGGCCAATCTGATCCTCGCTTCCAAAAGCCAATTTCGCGCGACGCTGCTTGCCAATGCAGGTGTGTCGTTTGTCACTGAAAATGTCCGCATTGATGAACGCGCCGTTGAAGCGCCGCTTCAAGCACGAGGCGCGACACCGTCCGAAGTTGCGCTTGAATTGGCCAAGGCCAAAGCGATCGAGGTTTCGTCACGCAACAACAGCGCGTTGGTTCTTGGTGCCGACCAGACCCTGTCGCTGAACGGAACCGTGTTTCACAAACCAGACGGCATCGACGGAGCAAAACGTCATTTGCAGGCGCTCTCCGGCCAAACGCACCAGCTGAACAGCGGCGTCGCTTTGGCGGTGGACGGCAAGATTGTGTGGCACCACCTGTCCATCGCCCGCCTCACCATGCGCACGCTGTCCGATGAATTCATCGACAGGCATCTGCAGCGCGTCGGCGACCTAGTGCTTTCTTCTGTCGGCGCTTATCAGTATGAGGCCGAAGGCGTGCAATTGTTCGAGGCCATCGAAGGCGACTATTTCACCATCGTCGGCCTGCCGCTTTTGCCGGTCCTGAAAGAGCTGCGGGAACGGGGCGTCATTGATGACTGAGATAAAACACGCCTTTGTCTGTGGCCATCCGATCAGCCACTCCAGGTCACCGATGATCCATGGCCATTGGCTGAAGGCGTCCAACATTGCGGGAGACTATAAAGCAGTCGATGTCGCGCCCGAAGATTTTGGGGCCTTCATGGAGAAAATGAAAGATGGATTTTACGTCGGCGGCAATGTGACCATTCCGCATAAAGAGGCAGCCTTTGCACTGTCTGATTCACGTGAAACGGTTGCCGAGACCATCGGTGCAGCCAACACCCTATGGCTCGAAGACGGCAGGCTCTTTGCAACAAATACTGACGCCTATGGCTTTGCCGCAAATCTCGACGAACAGGCACCAGGCTGGGACACCCGCAAAACTGCGCTTGTCGTTGGCGCGGGCGGTGCGAGCCGCGCGGTCATCCATGCGCTGGTAGAGCGAGGGTTCCAAACCATCCACGTCGCAAACCGCACCGAGGGCCGCGCCAAAGAATTGGCGGACCGCTTTGGCACCAAGGTCCGGCCGCATCACTTTGCCGCGCTGAATGAGCTTGCCGCAGACGCGGGCCTTCTCGTCAACACCACGTCGCTCGGCATGAAAGGCAAGGGATCAATCCCGCTCGACATGGCCAAAGTCCAAAGTGATACTCTGGTTACCGATATTGTTTATATCCCCCTCATCACCCCGTTTCTTGTCGATGCGAAGGCCCACGGATTGGAAATTGCAGATGGTCTGGGCATGTTGTTGCATCAGGCTGCACCGGGATTTGAAAAATGGTTCGGCGTCCGGCCTCGTGTCACATACGAGCTTCGCGCCATGATCATCGCCGGCATGGAGCAGGGCAAATGATCGTGCTGGGGTTGACCGGGTCTATCGGCATGGGCAAGTCAACGACTTTGACGATGTTTGAAGATGAAGGCATCCCTGTCCATTCTGCCGATGCCGCTGTCCATGATCTCTATGAAGGTGCTGCTGTCCCGATAATCGAGGCTGCATTTCCGGGATCGACCGCCAAGGGCAAGGTTGACCGCGCCAAACTGTCTGTTGCCGTGTTCGGTAGGGCTGAAAAGCTGAAGCAACTTGAGGCACTGGTGCATCCACTGGTCCGCCGAAAGGAGTTGGATTTTGTTGAACAAGCCCGCAAATCCGGCGCCGCCCTCGCAGTGGTCGATATTCCGCTGCTCTACGAAACCGGCAGTGAGCAACGGTTTGACAAGATCGTGGTCGTCACCGCCGATCCCCAAATCCAGAGAATGCGTGTCTTGGCGCGTCCGGGCATGACAGTGCAAAAACTTGAGGCAATCCTTGCCCGCCAAATGCCGGACGCAGACAAACGTCTCAGGGCGCACTACATTATCGACACCGGCCACGGGATGGACGCCGCCCGCCAATCCGTGCGCGCCATCATAAAGTTTATCATCGAAAGCCCCAACAATGCGTGAGATTATCTTCGACACCGAAACCACCGGCCTCGACAAGAATGATGATCGCGTGATTGAGATCGGTGCCGTTGAGCTTATCAACCGTTTCGCCACCGGCCGCACGTTTCACGTTTATATCAATCCGCAGGGCCGCATCATTCACCCAGACGCCCAGCGTGTGCATGGCATTTCAGCCAGTGATCTGGCAGACAAGCCGAACTTCGCTGCCATCGCCGACCAGTTCTGCGAATTCATCGACGGTGCCAAACTTGTCGCCCATAACGCAAGTTTCGACACGGAGTTCATCAATGCTGAGTTCGCAAGGCTTGCCCTGCCGCCGGTTACCAATGATCGTGTCATCGACACGCTGCAACTCGCGCGCCGCAAGCATCCGATGGGGCCGAACAGCCTCGACGCATTGTGCAAACGCTACGGCATAGACAACAGCCACCGCACCTTGCACGGCGCGCTCCTTGATGCGGAATTGTTGGCGGAAGTCTATCTGGAACTCAACGGCGGCAAACAGGCGGCGCTGGGGCTTGTGACGATTGAAACCAGTGTAGCAGGCACGCGGCGTGCGGATTCTCAAATCATTGTCGTCGGAGCGCGTCCCGAGCCGCTTCCGCCGCGTCTGAGCGAAAATGAGCGGGTTGCCCACGAGGCGCTCGTCAGGAAACTTGGAGATCAAGCTATCTGGCGCAAAATTTCCGGATACACCGGATAAAAAAACCCGCCGGTGTGGAGCACCGGCGGGTTTTGCATCTTCAAACCATCAGTGAATTCAGCTCATCTGAACCTTGGCCTTCGCCTGCTCTTCGGCAAGACGCTTCTGGAACATGCCCGCAAAGTCGATCGGGTCGATCATCAAGGGTGGGAAGCCACCGTTGCGCGTAGCTTCGGCAATGATCTGTCGGGCAAACGGGAACAGCAGGCGCGGGCATTCGATGAACAGCAGCGGCAACATGTGCTCTTGCGGAAAACCGGTGATGCGGAACACGCCGCCATAAACCAGTTCGGATGCAAACAACGTGTCCTTGCCGTCAGTAGCCTTGGCGTCGAGTGTCAGCACGACATCGAAATCGGTTTCAGAAAGCGGGTTTGCGTTGACGTTGACATTGATGTTGATGTTCGGTGCTTTATCGCGCGGGCGAAGCGTCAACGGCGCGCCGGGGCTTTCAAACGAAAGGTCCTTGACGTATTGTGCGAGCACGTTGAGCGAAGGCGCTGCGCCATTGCCGGGCTTGTCTTCGGTGGCCATCTAAAAATTCCTCATGTCCGGCCGCAAATTGCCAGCAGCCCGTTGAAATCCGGAGCGGTCGCTAGCATGAAGTGCGTAGAGTGGCAAGAATCCCGCATCGCTCAACTTTTGTCACGCGGCGACCGCCAAGGGGAGGGCAAAGAAGGCGAAGATAAATCAGCACCCGGATCGGTCCGCCGGTAGTCAGCCGGGTCAATATCAACGACATCCGGCCGAATTGATGCGCCGGAGCGGACAATCGTAACCCGGCGACCAATCGCCGAGCGGATCATCGACCGCACCGGTGGCAAAAACAGTAAAATACCGATGATATCGCTGACAAAGCCGGGAATGATCAGAAACACACCGGCCAAAGCAATCATGGCTGCATCAGCGAGGCTTTTGTCAGGTGTTTGGCCCCGTTCCATATCAGCCCGAATCTTTGCCAGCACAGCAAAACCCTGAATACGCAGCAGCACCATGCCAAGAAAACCGGTGAAGATGATCAAACCGATGGTCGCCAAAACGCCGATGCTGCTGCCGACCAGAATCAACACTGCAATTTCAATCAGCGGCAGCAAAAGGATGGGCAAGAGCAAAAAGCGCACCAAAATCTGTCCATTTCGTCGAACAGGCGATTATCAGCCTGTATATCGGTAATTCATATGGTAGGTGCCGCGTTTCTTGTCGAGTCCGGGTTTGAATGATTTGCATCAGCGGACTATATCAAGATGACACGCCGCTCTTAGCGTAACGCGAGCGGCCAACAGGAAGTCAGCAATGCAGTATCTCGATTTCAGCACATTGATATTCTTTGTCGCCGCAGTGATTGTCTTCCTGCAGCTTCGCGGCGTCCTCGGCAAGCGGACCGGAAGCGAGCGTCCGCCATTTGATCCCTATGCGGGCTCCCGCCGCGACAATGGCGATGCAGCGGTCAAGGACAACAACGTTGTTACCCTGCCCAAGCGCAAGGCCGATGGCACCAAAGACTATTCGATGGTGGACGAAGTTGCCGCAGCTGGCACCGATCTCAACAATGGACTTCGGGCCGTGCGTGATGCCGACCCGTCGTTTGTCCCGGCAGAATTCATGAACGGTGCCAAGATGGCCTATGAGATGATCGTCACAGCCTATGCCGACGGCGACCGCAAGGCACTGAAGGGACTGTTGTCACGGGAAGTCTATGATGGCTTTGTCGCTGCGATAAGCGAACGCGAAATGCGCGGCGAAAAAATTGAGTCCTCGTTTGTCGGCATATCCAAATGCGAATTCGCCGACGCCGAGATGAAGGGCGGCGAGGCAAACGTCACATTGAAGCTTGTAAGCCAACTGATTTCGGCGACCATCGACAAGGATGGCAATGTGGTTGATGGTGATCGCGAGGCCGTCACTGAGGTCAAGGACGTCTGGACATTCTCGCGTGACACCCGCTCGCGCGACCCGAACTGGAAGCTGGCCGCCACCGAAGCGGAAGAATGATGCTCCATGCCTAGCGCGCCGAACAGATCTGTCAGTTTTGACGACCTGCCCGGTTGGCATGATGACGACCACCTCGCGGCATTTGCAGCCTTCAAGCGTTCCGCCGAACAAGCACTGAGAAAATCATACCGCGATGGCTCGAATGGTCGGCTGTTTGAACGGTTCCGTCCGACGTTTGAGCATGCGATTTCTGCGGAGATAAGTGACGATAGCCAAGCTCGGGATTTCTTCCAGTCCAAATTCGATTCGGTCAGGCTGACGAACAGCAGTGGTGAGCCCGGGCTTGTGACTGGTTTTTATGAGCCGATAGTCAACGGCTCGCGCATCCGCAGCGATGCGTTTCCGATACCGGTTTATGCGGTGCCGGACGATCTGGTGGAAATCACGGACGAGTCCCGGCCCGCTGGAATGGACTCCTGTTTCCGCTTTGCCAGAATGACTACTGAAGGCCTCGAAGAGCATCCGGATCGCGGCCAGATTGAGCGCGGTTGTCTAAATGGTCGCGGCCTCGAACTGGTTTATGTGGCTGACAAGGTCGAAGCGTTCTTCATCCACGTGCAAGGTGCGGCTCGCATCAGGCTGCCGGACGGCACTGTGATCGGCATCACCTACGCCGCCAAGACCGGACATCCGTTCACAGGACCCGGCCGGTTACTGGTGGATCGGGGCGATGTGCCACAGTCACAAATTTCGATGCAGGCAATTCGCAGATGGCTGCGTGAAAATCCTGACAAGGCTGACGCGCTTCTCTGGCAGAACCGTTCATTCATCTTCTTCCGCGAAAGCCCGGTTGAAAATGAAGCGCTCGGCCCCGTGGCGGCTGCCAAGGTGCAGTTAACGCCGGGCCGCTCAATGGCCGTTGACCGCATGCATCATGTGTTCGGTTCGGCAATTTATGTCGCGGCTCCGCAAGTCAACTTCGGCGATGGCAAGGCGTTTCAACGCTTGATGGTCGCGCAGGACACCGGTTCGGCCATTCTGGGTGAAGCGCGCGGAGACTTGTTCACCGGGTCCGGTTATGAGGCAGGCGAAATTGCCGGACGCATCAAGGCGCAAGCCGATTTCTGGCTGCTGATGCCGCGCCAATGCGAGAAGGCGTGAGCAATGAAGGCCGGTGCGGATGTCATGATAACCCACGAGGACCGCATCCTCTGGGAAAAGGTCGCCCGCACAGCCAAACCGCTCAAGGGAAAATCCTTTGCGGAAATGATCGATTTGACGTCACTTGAAGCTGCCAGCACTTCTGCGGTCGAATTGCCCGGTCTCGACGGTTCCGCGCCCAAGCCTGTCCACCCGAAACCCAAAACGGCCAAACCGCATTCCGGCCCCGACAAGCTTGATGAACCAACCCATCGCAAAATTGCCAAGGGCAAGGTTTCCCTTGGTGCGCGCATTGATTTGCATGGAATGACTCAAGGCGAAGCGCACACGCTCTTGCATGCCTTCCTGCACCGCGCCCATTCTGAAGGTCTTCGCCATGTGTTGATTATCACCGGCAAAGGCACTTCGTTTGGTTCTGATGGCGTGTTACGCCAGGCGGTTCCACACTGGTTTTCAACGCCCATGTTCAAGCTCTACGTCGGAGCCTACGAAGATGCTGCCCGTCATCACGGTGGGCACGGCGCGATCTATGTGCGCCTGCGCCGCAAGAATGCAGCGAGACCTTCATGACACCATTCGGCGAGCGCTTGCGGCAGCATCGTCAGGAGCGGGGTTTGAACCAGAAAGCTATGGCACAGGCTTTGCAGGTTTCGGCGGCCTACCTTTCCGCGCTGGAGCATGGCCGTCGTGCGCAGCCAACGTTTCCGTTTGTGCAGAGAGTGATCGGCTATTTTAACATCATCTGGGATGAGGCAGAAGAGCTACAGCGGCTGGCACTGCTGTCCGAGCCCCGCGTAACAGTGGACACGTCAGGGCTCGACCCGGTGGCAACCGAGGTTGCCAATTTATTGGCCCGCAATGTTCGCCTGCTCGACCGCGCGGCACTCCTGTCGATCAAGACGACCATTTTGCAAAGCGAGAAAGGTCGTTCTAAAAGAGCGCCTTCAGGTCTGTGATCTTGTCGTTCACAAGCCAGCCATAGTAGTTCTCTTCCGGCAGCTTCTCGGGTTCGCCAGCCGCGATGCGACGTTCATTCTCTGCCTTCAGGGCATAAGCGCGGCTCTCAGGATCGCCGACATTGTAAAGCGTCGCTGTGACACCCGGATTTTCAGAGATGTCAAACCCGGCAATGCGCTTGTAGGCATCAATCGAATTGCGGATTGTTGCGGCCATATAGGGGAGCGTCAGGTCCGGATCCATTATTGTGCGGTAAACCTCGTTGGAGTCCTGCACATTCAGCCTTGGAATCCCTGAAATTCTGTTCACTGTGTCCGTCATCTGCAGAGCCGTCAGCGGATTGAGCTGGCCGATCCCGAATGTCTGGCCGGCATAAAACGGCTGGAAGAACACCGCGCTGAACCGGTCGTCGGGATAGTCGATGCCCCCAAGAGATCTGCCTCGAAACGTCGCATTCCAAACCCGCTCGCGACAAGACCACAGCGCATTGCTACCTGTTTTGCCCTTGCACTCATTGAACTCGGGCCGGTTGACGAAATCCGAAACCGGTTGACCATCAAACTCAAAAGATATGTCCGAGGCGACATAAGACAGCGCTTTGACATAATAGGCCTGCAACCGGTCATAAGCGTCAACATTATAGGTGTGTTCGCCAATGATGGCCCCGGCCATATGCAACGGCGAAATGCCATACTGCGCCGACACTGACTTAATTTTGGATCGCAGCTTTTCATCTGACTGCAACAGGTTTAGCACCTTCTGGTACTTGGCCTCATAAGAAGACTTAAGCGCCGCCGTCCGTTTGGCCGAGGCGGCAGGGATGCCGGGCTGTTCAGCATTGCGGTTGCCTTCGGGAACCAGCGTCAAGGCAGACGCAGGGAACACCGCAAGAAAAGTCGCCAATGTCGCTGCCAGTATTGTCTTTGCCTGCATGATGATCTGCTGTTCCCGAATCCGGCGAAGCATTACCCGCCGCACCCCTCTTGAGTCGAGCGGATTTCGAGTGTTCCTGTGGCCGAATTCAGGCTGGAACTGGAAAAGCCAGTCGCGAAAGTTGATATGGTTACGCAAGGTCCGGCGCTGTTGCATGGATGTTACAGG
Organism: Phyllobacteriaceae bacterium; assembly: GCA_031422915.1. GTDB lineage: Bacteria > Pseudomonadota > Alphaproteobacteria > Rhizobiales > Rhizobiaceae > JANMEX01. Next base: position 27,602 of record JANPEK010000132.1, read on the forward strand.
ATGAAGCGCGACAGGTCGGTGTTCTTCGCCAGTGCGCCGACATGCTTCTTCACATACTCCGCATCAATCTTGAAAGCGGTGCCGTTTTTGTCCGGTGCATCATAGGATATCTCATCCAGAACCCGTTCCATCACGGTCTGGAGCCGACGCGCACCGATATTTTCGACCGAACTGTTCAAGTCGACAGCGATATCAGCCAGCGCATCAAGCGCGCCATCCGTAAATTCAAGCTTCACCCCTTCCGTGCCCATCAATGCAATGTATTGCTTGATCAACGACGCCTCGGTTTCTGTCAAAATCCGCCGCATGTCCTCGCGGCTGAGCGCTGACAATTCAACGCGGATAGGCAGCCGTCCTTGCAATTCCGGCAAAAGGTCGGAGGGTTTGGCGACATGAAATGCGCCGGATGCGATGAACAGGATATGATCGGTTTTGACCGGGCCATATTTGGTCGAAACCGTTGTGCCCTCAATCAGCGGCAACAGGTCGCGCTGCACGCCTTCGCGGGAGACACCGGCGCCAACACCGCCGTCGCGCGCGGCAATCTTGTCGATCTCGTCAAGAAACACGATGCCATCATCTTCCGCCGCGCGCAACGCCTCGCGGTTGATCTGGTCCTGGTCAATCAGTTTGTCGGACTCGTCATCGACAAGAAAGCCGTAAGACTCCTTGACGGTAGTCTTGACCTTCTTGGTGCGCCCACCCATCGCCTTGCCAAGCATGTCGGAAAGGTTCATCACGCCAATGTTGGCGCCGCCCATGCCCGGAATCTCGAAGGAAGGCTGGCCGGAGTCGGCGACCTCGATTTCGATCTCCTTGTCATCCATCTCGCCGTCGCGCAGCTTCTTGCGGAAACTGTCCCGCGTCGCCGGGCTTGAGGTCTTGCCGACAAGCGCATCCAGCACCCGCTCTTCCGCGTTGATATGCGCCTTGGCCTTCACATCCTCGCGCCTTTTCGTGCGGATCAAAAGGATACCGGCCTCGACCAGATCGCGAATAATCTGTTCGACATCGCGCCCGACATAGCCGACTTCGGTGAATTTCGTTGCCTCAACCTTGATGAACGGCGCACCAGCAAGCTTGGCCAGACGACGCGAAATTTCTGTCTTGCCGACGCCGGTTGGCCCGATCATCAGGATGTTCTTCGGCATCACCTCTTCGCGCATCTGCCCTTCAAGCTGCTGCCGCCGCCAGCGGTTGCGCAGCGCAATCGCCACAGCGCGCTTGGCGTCCTTCTGGCCGATAATGTGCCGGTCAAGTTCAGAAACGATCTCGCGGGGCGAAAATGTGGTCATTGGCAAATGTTTGTCCGGTGAGGTTCAGTTGATACTGTCAAATAGGTGCTGGTCAAACGGAAATCCATATGGGAAACGATCAGCACGGAGTGCGAGAGGCTTTTGATGTCAAAACCGGCTCTTTGGTTTGTTGCGGGAGCCAACGGCGTTGGCAAAACCTCGTTTGCCTTCAAACACATCAGCGCCATTTCCGGTTCAAAGTCTTTTGTCAATCTTGACGAAATCGCGCGCGGGCTTTCGCCGCTCGATCCAGAGGCTGAAAAGGTCCGGGCTGGACGCATCGCATTGCAGATATTGCGTGATGTCCTGCGCTCAGGCGATCCGGCATCGAAATCAATCACAGTCGAAACCACGCTTTCAGGCCGGACACATTTGAGAACTATCGAACAAGCCCAAGCAGCTGGATGGCCAGTCAATATTTTGTATTTTGCCGTTCAAACACCAGAAATCGCCTTGGCGCGCATCGCAAGGCGTGTCAGCGAGGGCGGACACTACGTGCCTGAAGACGATGCGCGCCGTCGGTTTTCGCGCTCGCTCGCAAACTTGCCGGATTACATCCGGTCTTGCGATTTCTGGCGCGTATACGACAACAATGCGTCCAGTCCCCTGACAGTTGCTGAAGGACGGAAAGCCTGTCTTGCCTACCGCAGCGATGACTGGCGGGGTCTGCCGACAGGACTGCCCGAGCTTCTGGAAACCTTGCCGCGTTGCGCGGAAGCATGACAAATTAGCCGGTGTCAGGATTATCCAGCGCCATCATCAGCGCCGGACCATATTCACTTATGCGCGTGTCAAACGCGACAAAACCCGCCTTGCCGTAAGCCTTGATCGCCGCCAAATTGGCCGGGTCTGGATCAATGATCAGGCGTGTTGCGCCTTCGTCAAACAAAAGTTCAGCCAACTGCCGCAGAATGGCGCTGCCATGACCCTTGTGAAGATTGACGGCATCGCCGATGGAGATGTCGATCCCCATCGTCCCGAAAGGCTGGTCCCGATAGGGATGGTCATCATCCATGTGCGGATCATACGTCTGCACATAGGCAATCGGCTTGCCGTCGAGTTCAACGATCATCGGCTCGACAGAAATGCTGTCGATGTGGTCAAGAATTTCACGGAGCTCCTGTGCAGGATCACCCCACCAGGCCGTTATATGCGGACTGCTGAGCCAGTCTTTGAGCAAGGCGGCGTCTTTCTTGGTCACACCACGAAAATCGTAGGTTGATTGCTTGGCTTTGGCCATGCGCTGGACCCTCAAACCCCTGCAATCAACTTCTGCGGCGCTTCATTTTCAAGCGTCTCCATAATCAGCGTGCTGTTGGTGTAAACACATATCTCTGCCGCAATCTGCATCGCCCGTTTGGCAATCGCCTCGGCGTCCTTGTCGCTGTCGATGAGCGCGCGGGCTGCAGCCAGCGCAAAGTTGCCGCCGGAGCCGATGGCCATAATGCCTTCTTCAGGTTCCAGCACGTCGCCATTGCCGGTGAGTCCGAGCGTTACGGTCTTGTCGGCAACAATCATCATCGCTTCAAGGCGGCGCAGATACCGGTCGGTGCGCCAGTCTTTGGCCAGTTCCACGCAAGCACGGGTAAGCTGGCCCGGATATTGTTCAATCTTCGCTTCAAGCCGTTCCAGCAGCGTGAAAGCGTCCGCCGTTGCTCCGGCAAACCCGGCAATCACCGAGCCATTGCCCAGGCGGCGCACTTTGCGGGCATTGCCCTTCATAACGGTCTGGCCAAGCGAAACCTGCCCATCCCCTGCAACCACCACCTTGCCACCCTTGCGCACACTCACAATTGTCGTCATCTCATTCTCCTTTGGCAATCCGGCGCGGCTTCATGTGTGACAGCCCTTCTGGATCCCGTTAACTGACGCTTTCTATGTATGAACCATAACACGGATTGCAAACACGGGGATTGAACACAACTTTTCATTCCGGCAAGAGGCTGTTATGAGCGCGTCATTGAGCCAGAGGAATAGACCGTGACAGCCAATCGCACCGCCACCGTCAGCCGTTCCACCAAGGAAACGGCGATCGAAGTGACCGTCAATCTGGACGGCACCGGCAAACATGATATTGCGACTGGCATTGGCTTTTTCGATCACATGCTTGAACAGCTATCTCGTCATTCACTGATCGACATAAGCGTTCGCGCCAAAGGCGATCTTCATATCGATGATCATCATACGGTAGAGGACACCGGCATTGCGCTGGGGCAAGCAATTTCCAAAGCGCTCGGCGAGCGCCGCGGCATTGCGCGCTATGCATCAATTGACCTTGCCATGGACGGCACGCTAACCAAGGCGGCAGTGGATGTTTCCGGTCGGCCTTTCCTTGTCTGGAGCGTCAATTTTACGGCACCAAAGATCGGCACATTTGACACTGAGCTGGTGCGGGAGTTCTTCAACGCGCTCGCACAGAACAGCGGCATGACGCTGCATATCATGAACCACTATTTCGACAACAACCATCACCTTGCCGAGACATGCTTCAAATCCGTGGCGCGGGCGCTGCGCACGGCTGTTGAAATTGATCCGCGCCAGAACAATGCGGTCCCGTCCACCAAGGGCACGCTCGTCGTTTGAGGATGCCAATATGGCCAGCTACATCGTCATGACCGATCCGCACGACCGGACCGGCGCAACTGTCCGTTTTGTCCGCGACGGCTTTTCAGTGTTTGCGTTTCTCTTGCCGCTTGTCTGGCTGTTGTGGAATCGCCTGTGGCTGGAAGCCGCCCTGCTGTTCGCCGCCTTTGGCGTTATCGGGTATGCGGCCCATCTTGCGTTGGGAGATAGGGCACCAGAAGTCATGCCTCTGGTCTCAATGGCGTTTGGCCTTCTTGCAGCGCTTGAAGGCCCGTCGCGTCTGGTGACTTCTCTTGAACGCCGCGGCCTGCAAGTTTCGCAAGTCATCGTCACCACATCGCGCCGCGCGGCGGAGGAAGTCTTTGCCAGCCGGTTTAATTTTGCCGTTCCTGTCCCGGCAGCAACAACCCGTTCATTTGCGCCGGTATCAAGCCAGAGCCTCATTCCGCTGACCGGTTCCCGATGACCATGCGCGTTGCCATCATCGACTACGGGTCGGGCAATCTGCGCTCCGCGACCAAAGCCTTCGAGCGCGCTGCGCGCGAAGCCAGTGTCAATGCTGAAATCATCCTGACCGCAGACGCTGACATCGTCCGCACCGCAGACCGCATCGTCTTGCCCGGTGTTGGCGCCTATGCCGATTGCAAAGCTGGACTTGCCCAAGTTCCGGGCATGATCGACGCGCTGACCGAAGCCGTGATCACGCGGGCAAATCCGTTTCTCGGCATCTGCGTCGGCATGCAATTGATGTCCTCGCGCGGACTGGAAAAGACGGTGACTGATGGGCTCGACTGGATAAAAGGCGACGTAGTCGAGATGACGCCGTCTGATCCGATGCTGAAAATCCCGCAGATCGGTTGGAACACAATCAATCTGAAAAAGCCGCATCCGGTGTTTGACGGCATCAAAACCGGCGAAACCGGCCTGCACGCCTATTTCGTTCACTCCTATCATTTCGCCGCGACGAACCCGGATGATGTGCTGGCCGTCACAAACTATGGTGGCCCGATGACTGCCGCCGTGGCTCGAGACAATATAGTCGGGACACAATTCCATCCGGAGAAGAGCCAGAAACTTGGACTGGCGCTGATTGCGAATTTTCTGAGGTGGAAGCCGTGATTCTCTTTCCAGCCATCGACCTCAAGGACGGCCAGTGCGTGCGCCTAAAGCTTGGTGACATGGCCAGCGCCACCGTCTACAATGAAAGTCCGGCGGCGCAGGCCAAAGCCTTTGAGGATCAAGGTTTCAAATGGCTGCATGTTGTGGATTTGAACGGCGCGTTTGAAGGCCAGTCGGTCAACGGCGCAGCGGTCGAGGCCGTCCTCAAGGCGACCGGAAACCCGGTCCAGCTCGGCGGCGGCATCCGGACATTGAAACAAATCGAAAACTGGCTGGAAAAGGGACTTTCTCGCGTCATCCTCGGCACAATCGCGGTGCGCGATCCGGAGCTGGTGAAACAGGCCTGCAGGTTGTTTCCAGGCAAAGTCGCTGTCGGCATCGACGCCAAGGCCGGCTTTGTCGCCGTCGAAGGTTGGGCACAGGCATCAACGCTTGGCGTCATCGAACTGGCGCAGAAATTCGAGGGCGCAGGCGTTGCAGCCATCATCTACACTGACATCGACCGCGACGGCGTGCTGGCCGGCATCAACTGGGACGCAACCATCGCTCTCGCTGACGCCGTTTCCATCCCTGTCATCGCTTCCGGCGGCTTGGCATCAATGGTTGACATCCGCCGCATGACCATGCCCGACGCGCAAAAGCTCGAAGGCGCGATATCAGGCCGGGCACTTTATGATGGACGGATTGACCCGAAAGAGGCGCTGGCTTTGTTGGAGTTGGGCGCATGACACTCAAAGTCCGCATCATCCCCTGTCTCGACGTCAAGGACGGACGCGTTGTCAAAGGCGTCAACTTCGTCAACCTGATAGACGCTGGCGACCCGGTCGAGGCTGCCAAGGCCTATGATGCGGCGGGGGCGGATGAGCTTTGCTTTCTTGACATCACCGCAAGCCACGAAAACCGCGAGACGATTTTCGATGTAATCGCCCGCACCGCCGAGCGATGTTTCATGCCGCTGACAGTCGGCGGCGGCGTGCGGCAGATTGCCGACATCCGCAAACTTCTGCTGGCTGGTGCGGACAAGGTGTCGATCAACACCACGGCGGTGAACCGGCCGGAATTTGTCGCTGAAGCCGCCGACAAGTTCGGCAACCAATGCGTTGTCGTTGCCATCGACGCCAAGAAAGTTTCACATCCGGGCGAAGTAGACCGCTGGCAGATTTTCACGCATGGCGGCCGCAACGCCACCGGCATTGACGCAGTCGAGTTCGCCCGCAAGGTCACTGACCTTGGGGCAGGGGAAATCCTGCTCACCTCGATGGATCGTGACGGGGCCAAAATCGGCTACGACCTTGGCCTCACCAGAGCCGTGGCCGACGCCGTTCGTGTGCCTGTCATTGCATCCGGCGGTGTGGGCGATCTCGATCATCTGGTGGCGGGCGTCAAACAGGGCCATGCGGCAGCTGTTCTAGCCGCCTCGATTTTCCATTTCGGAACCTATACGATTGCAGAAGCCAAGGCGCATATGGCAAAAGCCGGCTTGCCAATGCGCCTTGATCCTGTGGCTTGAGAACCAACATGGCCTTTTCCCTGA